>DASUTU010000083.1:0-20671 GCA_036374435.1 Actinomycetota bacterium
GGCGAGCATCCGCGCCCACATCCACCCGGCCCCTGGCTCGGAGCCCTCGGCCGGCTCGCAGGCGTACGCGAACGCCAGCAGCTTCAGAGTCCCCTCCGGCGACGCTTCAGGATCCGTCGGAGCGGGGAGAGGCGTTCCCATTACTGGTCCACCCTTCTTGCGTGAGGTTCGAAGGAACGGCCTCTCCGAGGGTGCATGCTCTGGGCATCCCGGTGGCCGGCGGGGGAAAGGC
The DNA here is from genome assembly GCA_036374435.1 of Actinomycetota bacterium. Taxonomy (GTDB): domain Bacteria; phylum Actinomycetota; class UBA4738; order UBA4738; family HRBIN12; genus CALGFI01. The sequence continues at coordinate 233 of DASUTU010000083.1, forward strand.
CGGTGTGCATCGCCCCTCGAGGGCCAGGCTGATACCGCCACCTCCGCCGGCTCCCGGGAGCGCAGAGCGGCGATGGGAAGACGCGCTCAGAGCGCCAGTCAGTAATGAACCGCGACGCGCTTCCGCCACCGGGTAGGCCCCCCGATCGAAGGGAGGTCTGATGTTCGTTGGCATCGACTGGGCGAAGGAGTCCCACGACATCTGCGTGCTCGTCCAGGCCGGCAAGATCCGCGGGCGGGCCACCGTTGCCCACTCGCAGGAGGGCTTCGACGAGCTCGTGAAGCGGCTCGCCGGATGGGCGGGGCAACAGGACGTCCTGGTGGGCATCGAACGCCCCGAGGGGCGCCTGGTGGACCGGATCCTGGAGGCGGGCTACCCGATCGTGGTGATCCCCACGTTCGCCATGAAGGACTTTCGCCGCCGCTACGCCGTCGGTGGGGCCAAGTCCGATCCCGGGGACGCGTACGTGATCGCGGACGTGGCGCGCACCGACGGGCATCGTCTGCGGCGTCTGGAACCTCTGTCCGAGGAGACCCGAGCCCTTCGCTCGGTCGTGCGGGCCCGAGACGACCTGGTGGACCAGCGGGTGGCCCTCGGCAACCAGCTCCGGTCCTGTCTGGAGGCCTACTGGCCCGGAGCTGCGGTGATCTTCGCCGATGTGTGCTCGGAGATCTGCCTGGCGTTCCTGGAGCGCTACCCCACGCCCGAGTCCGCCGCACGCCTGGGCGAGGTGCGGCTCGGCAGCTTCCTGAAGAAGGCCGGCTACAGCGGCAGGAGACCGGCGGCCGAGCTGCTCGAGCGGCTGCGAGCGGCGCCTTTGGGGATCGTCGGTGTGGAGGCTGAGGCACGGGCCGATGCCGTGCGGGCCGTGGTTCGGGTGATGCGATCGCTCAACCGCTCGATCAAGGACCTGGACCGGGCGGTGATCGCCCACCTCGGGGAGCACCCGGACGCCGAAGTCTTCACGTCGCTGCCACGCTCCGGTCAGATCAACGCGGCCCAGATGCTCGCCGAGTGGGGCGACTGTCGTGAAGCCTACCCCGAGCCCGACGCCGTTTCGATGCTCGGCGGTCTGTGCCCGGTGACCCACGCCTCGGGCAAGCATCGCGACGTCAGCTTCCGGTGGGCCTGCAACAAGCGGCTTCGGGTGGCTCTGACCACATTCGCCGACCACTCCCGCCACGCCTCGCCGTGGGCCGCGGAGGTCTACCGGCGGGCGATCGCTCGAGGGTGCGATCACCCGCACGCCGTCCGGATCCTGGCCAGGGCGTGGGTGCGCGTCATCTGGCGTTGCTGGCAGGACCGCAGACCCTACGACCCGGCCCTTCACCGGGCTGCGGTCCTTCTCGAAGCTGCGTGAGGTTGACATGGGAAGTGTCAGTCCTCCATCAGGTAGGCGAACACCAACACGCCGACCGACACGATCACGACGTCGAACGCGACCAGCAGCCCCAGCCACGACGCCGCCTCCCCGCTCCGACCGGCCGCCGCGAGGTCGGTGGCGCGAACGCCGGCGATTAGGACCGGCGTGGCCAGGGGCAACACGAGCATGGGGAAGATGGCCTCGCGCGTTCGGGCGGCCTCGGCCACCACGCCGAACAGCCCGCCCACCGCGGCCAGGCCCACCGAACCGAGGGCGAAGGCGCCGAGGAGCGTCACGGGGTCGTCGAGCGTCAGGTCGAACAACAGCACGACCAGCAGCAACACGGCGGCGGCCAGCGCGAGCAGCTCGAGGGTGATGGCGCCGGCCTTTCCCAGGAACACCGAGGCCTTGTCGACTGGGGCGAGCACGAGCCCCTCCAGGGCCCCGTCTTCGGCCTCGAGCTGGTAGGCGCGCCTCGCCGTCATGACGGCCGCGAACAGGATGGCCATCCACAACAGGCCCGGCGCCGTGCGTTCCAGCACGTCGCGTCCCGGCCCGAAGGCGAAGCCGAACGCAACCAGGAGCGTGGCGGCGAACGGCAGGAGCGTGCCGAGTGCATGGCGTCCCCGCACCTCGATCCGGAGGTCCTTCGCGGCCATCGCGACGGTCTGCCTGGCCAGCCTCACGGCGCCTCCCGGACGATCCGTCCACCCTCCAGGTGGAGCTCGCGGTGGGCCAGGCCCTCCGGAACGGGATGGTGGGTGGCGAGCACCGCCGTCCGTCCCTGCCGAACCGCCTCGCGGATCAGGGAGTCCACGGCGTGCCGGGCCTCGGCGTCCAGGCCCGTGTAGGGCTCGTCGAGCAGGAGGAGCTCCGGCCGCCGCAGCAGGGTTCGGGCGATGGCGAGGCGCTGGCGCATGCCCTGGGAGTACCCGCGGACCCGCTCCGCCCCCGCCTCGAGCAGCCCCACCCGGTCCAGTGCGGCGTCGATGGCTCCCCGGTCGAGATCGAGCATCCGGCACCAGAAGCTCAGGTTCTCGTGGGCGGTCAGGTCCTCGTACAGGCGGGTCCGGTGGGACAGGAGCTCGGCGCGGCGGCGGATCTCCTCGCGGTCGCGGGCCAGGTCGAACCCGAGCACCGTGCCCCGGCCGTAGGTCGGGGAGAGCGAGGTCGCCGCGATCCGAAGCAGTGTGGTCTTGCCGGCCCCGTTCGGCCCGCGCAGGACCACCGCCTGCCCGCGCTCGACCCGGAGGTCCACTCGGACGACCGCGGGCACCGCGCCGAACAGGCGGGTGACGCCGACGAGGTCGATGGCGGCGGTGGCGGTGCCGGTGGTCTGGTCCGAGGCGGCGAGCATCCGGAAGGTCCCCTAGCGTACCCCCAGTAGAATCGGCCGGAACGGGATGTAGCGCAGCCTGGTTAGCGCGCGGCGTTTGGGACGCCGAGGTCGCCGGTTCGAATCCGGCCATCCCGACCCACCGGCGTCGTCGGCACCCGCTACGCTTTGCCGGCCATGCGAATCCGGTCGACCGTCGAGACGATCTCCGTACCGTCGGTTCGCAGGATGTTGTCGGGACTGCCGGTCGCCCGCGGCTTCGAGGTGATCGTGAAGCCGCTGCGGTACCGGGAGAAGCCCCACCTGGCCGCGCTGACGGACTTCGTCGACCGGACGATCACCCTCCAGGTGCCCGAACCCTTCTATCCGTTCGGCGAGGTGGTCGCGTTCGGGGCCAAGCGCCGCCCCGGCCGGAGCCTGCGGTTCATCTGGCTGACCGAGGGGGTGACCTTCCGGACGCCCCGGGAGGTCCTTCGGTTCCTGTACCTGCACGAATGGATGCACTGGTACCTGCACCAGGTGCACGGCCGCGGCACGTCGGCCGAGACCACGTGCGACCGGTTCGCCCTGGCCAACTACCGCCGGCGGACGGTCACCGTCGCCGACGCCCTGGCTTCGCTCCGCCGGACCGGGCTCGAGCCGGTCTCGCCCTCGGCCCGGGTCGCGGCCCGTCGCCGCCTCTCGGGTTAAGGACCCCGGCGACGCCTGGTCCAGGCCCGGCCGGCCAGGAACGCGATCACGCCGACCACCACCGCGATCGCTACGACGGACGCCCCTCGCGGGAACGAGCAGGGGGAGACGTCTTCATCGGTCGGGAAGTCGCTGGACGGTTCGGCGCGGGGCAGGTCGTGGAGTGATGCGGCCATCGTTCTACCTCCCGCCCCATGCAAGCAGCGGGCCGGACCACCGGCACGCACGAACGGCCCCCCGCGCGCGGGCCGGACGCCCGACCCCGAAGGCGGCTCGCCGGGCCGGCGGTGCACCAGTCCGATCGCCGCAGGCGAACCGCTCCCTACCGCCGTTCGTTGACCCCAAGTAGAGTTCGCGCCTTCGGGCAACCGCGCCGAGCGGGAAGGGGACCGCCGTGAAGAAGCTCTCGATCCTGATGTTCGCGTTGGTGGTCCTCGCGGCCACCGCGGCGGCCGCCGGCCCGTCGGGCGGGGGATCCCGCGGGGTCCCGGCCAGGTACCGGCCGCTCGTTCAGAAGGCCGCCGAGGAGGGGACGGTCCGGGTCCTGGTCTCGGCCCCGACCGGGTCCGATCAGCGGGCCCTCCTGGCGACCCTCGATCGGGCCGGCGCCGACGTGCTCGTCGAATACCACGCCTTCCCCGTGCTGCTGGTCGAGGCCGACGCCTCGCTCGTGCGGGAACTCGCCACCGACGACCGGGTGAACGGCCTGGCGGAGGACGTCTTCCTGAAGGCGACGCTCGGCAGCTCGATCCCGGTCGTGAACGTGGACGACGTCCACACGCTCGGGTTCGACGGCACGGGGACGAACGTGGCCGTCCTGGACACCGGGATCGACGTGGATCATCCGTTCTTCGCCGGGCGGATCGTGGCCGAGGCCTGCTTCTCGAACATCGGCGGCGCCGGTGGAGAGACGACCCTGTGTCCGAACGGCACGGCGTCGCAGACCGGGGCCGGCGCGGCCGACGCCGAGACGCCCGCGTGTCTGGTGGGAGCGGTGAACGAGTGTTTCCACGGAAGTCACGTGACCGGGATCGCGGCCGGCAACGCGACGGGCGTGGGGGGCGCGCCCGGTCACGGGGTCGCGCCGGGCGCCGGGATCGTGGCGATCCAGGTCTTCACGAGAGTGGAAAGGGCCGCCATCTGTACCCCGGAGCCGGCTCCCTGCTTCCGCACGGCCGCGGCGGACCAGCTGCTCGGCCTGCAACACGTCTCGGGGCTCCAGGGGACGCTCGGCTCGCCGATCGTCTCCGTCAACATGAGCCTGGGCGGTGGGGCGTTCTCGGCCCCGTGCGACGGGACGGACGCCTCGTACACCGCGGCGATCGACACGCTCCTCGGCCAGAACATCGCCACCGTGATCGCGGCCGGCAACAACGGCTTCCAGACCGCGGTCGGCTTCCCGGCGTGCATCTCCAGCGGGGTGACCGTCGGCGCGTCCAACGACTCCGACGGGGTCGCGAGCTTCAGCAACCGCGGGCCGCTGCTCGACGTGTTCGCCCCCGGCTTCGATGTCACGTCCGCCGTCACCGGCGACACGTTCGTCGCCTTGAGCGGGACGTCCATGGCCGCGCCCCACGTGGCGGGATTGTGGGCCCTCCTGCGCGAGGCACAGCCCACGGCCACCGTGGCCCAGGTCCTCGGCGCCTTGCAGGGCTCGGGCGTTCCGATCTCGTATCGGAGCGGCGGCTCCACCGTGACCACGCCGCGCGTGGACGCGTTCGGGGCGTTCACGGCGCTGACGACCGACGCCGACCTGGCCGCGACGCTCGTATCGTCGCCCTCGGGAGCCGGGCAGGTGGGCTCGCCGCTCACGTTCGAGTACGCCGTCACGAACGCCGGGCCCGATCTCGCGACGGGCGTCCGATTCGACTCCTCGGCGGTGCTCGGCGCGCCGATCACCTCGATCGTCCCCTCCCAGGGAACGTGCGGGCCGGGTGGTCAGGGGTTCACGTGTTCCCTCGGCGACCTGGCGATGGGAGGCACGGTGACGATCGAGCTCGACGTCACGCCGAACCGCGGCGGCCGCGTTCGCGCCTTCGGATCCGCGAGCTCCTCTGCGAACGACCCGAACCCTCTCGACAGCGAGGCGGGAGCGAGCGTACGCGTCAAGGTGGTGTGCACGATCGAGGGGACCGCCGGGGACGACATCCTGGCGGGGACCAGCGGCATCGACGTCCTCTGCGGCAAGGGCGGGGACGACGTCCTGCGCGGGAAGGCGGGCGACGACATGCTGCTCGGCAAGGCCGGCGAGGATCGCCTCATCGGCGCAGGCGGCGACGACCTGCTCCTCGGTGGGCGCGCGGCCGACCTGCTGAAGGGAGGCCCGGGCTTCGACACCTGCAAAGGTGGCGGCGGGAAGAACAAGCTCAGGGGGTGCGAGGCCTAACCGGCCTCAGCCCGACGGCCCGGCTCGCCCCGCGGCGAGCCGGGCCAGCAGCTCGTCGTGCAGCATGCCGTTGGAGGTCAACACGCTGCCGCCGTGCTCGAGCGCGCCGCCGTCGAACCGGGTCATCCGGCCGCCGGCCTCTTCGACCACGACCTGGACCGCCGCCCAGTCCCACGTGGCGAGCTGCGGCTCGAAGCAGACATCGGCCGATCCCCGGGCGACCAGCGTGTGACCCCAGAAGTCCCCGAACGCTCGGTTGCGACGGGCCTCCCGCAGCAGGTCCAGCAGGGGCGCCCCGTAGTCGCCGTCGATCCACTGGTCGAGCCCCGCGTGCAGGACCATCGATCGCGCGATCCGGTCCGCGTGCGAGACCGAGATCGGCTCCCCGTTCATCGTCGCGCCGCGGCCCCGCACGGCCTCGTAGCGCTCCCCGAGGCCGGGGGCGTTCACCACGCCGAGCACCGGCACGTCTTCCACGGCCAGGGCGATCAGCGTGGCCCACACCTGGATCCCGTCGGCGAAGTTCTTGGTCCCGTCGATGGGGTCCACGATCCATCGCCGGGCTGAGGTCCCCTCGGCCCCGGCCTCCTCGCCGAGCACGCCGTCGTCGGGGAACCGCTCTCGGACGCCCGTCCGGACCATGTCTTCGATCGCGAGGTCGGCCTCGGTGACGGGGGTGGTGTCGGCCTTGGTCCGCACGTCGAACGAGCCTCGGAAGAACGAGAGGGCGATGCGGCCCGCCTCGTCGGCGAGCTCGTTCGCGAACGCCAGCTCCTCCTTCAGCATGGTGGCCTCCGTCGGCGATCGGGCCCGACACTACCCCGGCCGTTCGCGTCGTGCCTGCTAGATTCGGTGGTCCATGCAGACCACCGTCGAGGAGACCGACAAACACCGGGTCAAGCTGACGATCGAGGTGCCGCCGGAGGAGTTCGGCAAGGACCTGGATCGGGCGTACCGGAAGATCGCGCAGCAGGTGCGGATCCCGGGCTTTCGCAAGGGAAAGGTCCCCAAGCAGATCATCGACGCTCAGATCGGCCGCGAGACGGTCCTCGGCGAGTTCCTGGAGGACTCGGTCCCCACCTATTACCGGGACGCGTTGCGCGAGAACGACCTGGCCCCGATCACCGACCCCGACATCGACGTCGAGCAGATCGAGGACGGCAAGCCTCTGGTCTTCACCGCCTCGGTCGAGATCCGTCCCCGGCTGTCGCTGGCCGAGGCCGACTACCGAGGCGTCGAGGTGGAGCGCCCGGCGCTGGAGGTCACCGACGAGGAGGTCGACCGGTTCCTGGACTCGCTTCGGGAACGGTTCGCCGAGCTCGAGACCGTGACGCGCCCCTGCCGGTCCGGCGACTACGTGGTGGTGGACCTGCGGACCAGCGTGCACGGCGACGACGTCCCGGAGGCGACCCGCCCCGACTACCTGTACGAGGTGGGATCGGAGGAGTTCGGCGAGAAGCTGGACGCCGAGCTCGAAGGCAAGCGGGCCGGCGAGATCCTGAAGGTGAACGACGCCCTGCCGGACCGGTTCGGCGAACGCGCGGGGCAGGAGGTGACGTTCTCGATCCTGCTCAAGGAGGTCAAGGGCAAACGCCTTCCCGAGGCCGACGACGAGTTCGCCAAGACCGCCTCCGAGTTCGACACTCTCGAGGCCCTCCGGGACGGCCTGCGCGAGCAGCTGCGTCAGAACAAGGAGCGCGCCGCCGATGGAGCGGTGCGCGACCGTGTCCTGCAGGCCCTGGTCGACCGGACCCACGTCGATCTCCCCGAGACGCTCGTCGGCGAGGAGGTCGAGCACCGGATCACCCACGCCCGAGAGCGCGCCGAACAGCTCGGCATGACCCTCGAGCAGCTCCTGCAGACGCAAGGGTTCGACGAGCTGCGCTTCCGCTCGGACGCGCGTGCCCACGCCGTGCGCGCCATCACGGCCGACCTGATCCTCGAGGCGGTGGCTCGCGCCGAGGATCTCGAGGTGACCCCGGACGAGCTGGGGCGCGAGATCGCCCAGCTCGCGGCTGCCTTGGGCCGGGACCCGAAAGACGTGGCGAAGAGCCTCGACCGCAGCGGACAGGTCGTGGCGCTGGCCGGTGATATCATCCGCACGAAGGCGCTCGACGTGCTCGTCGAGCACGCAGACGTCCGGCACGAGGGGCCGACGAAGGAGGATCCGACCTCCGAGAGCGCGTCCGAGGAGCCCGAACTCGAACCGGAGGAGACCGCATGAAGGACTACCTGGTTCCCGTCGTCGTCGAGCAGACCAGCCGCGGCGAGCGGTCGTTCGACATCTACTCGCGGCTGCTCAAGGAACGCATCGTCTTCCTCGGGACGCCGATCGACGACAACGTCGGCAACCTGGTCATGGCGCAGCTCCTGCACCTGGAGTCCGAGGACCCCGACAAGGACATCAACCTGTACATCAACTCGCCGGGCGGGGACATCACCGCCCTGTTCGCGATCTACGACACCATGCAGTACGTCAAGTGCGACGTCTCCACCACCGTGATGGGGCAGGCCGCCTCGGCGGCGGCGGTCCTGTTGCTGGCGGGAGCAAGGGGCAAGCGGTTCGCCCTTCCGCACTCCCGCGTGCTCCTGCACCAGCCGCACGGCGGGGCCCAGGGGCAGGCGGTGGACATCGAGATCCAGGCCAAGGAGATCATCCGGTACCGGCAGCTGCTCGATCAGCTCATCGCCGAGCACACGGGCCAGCCGATCGAGAAGGTGGGCAAGGACACCGACCGCGACTACATCCTGACGGCCCAGGAGGCCGTCGACTACGGGATCGTGGACGAGGTCATCAGCACTCGGAAGTTGAAGCCTGAGCTGGCTGCGGCGGCCGCCGGCGGGTCGTAGGATTCGACGGTCGGTGCCGGCACGGAGCCGGCCGGAGCTGGGGGTTGGGGCATGGCGAGGATCGGGGATTCGGACCTGCTGAAGTGCTCGTTCTGCGGCAAGTCGCAGAAGCAGGTCAAGAAGCTGATCGCCGGTCCGGGCGTCTACATCTGCGACGAGTGCATCGACCTGTGCAACGAGATCATCGAGGAGGAGCTCTCCGAGACCTCCGAGCTCAAGCTGGAGGAGCTCCCCAAGCCCCAGGAGATCTACGCGTTCCTGGACGAATACGTCATCGGCCAGGAGACGGCCAAGAAGGTGCTCTCGGTCGCCGTCTACAACCACTACAAGCGGATCCAGGTCGGGGCCAAAGACGCCGACGTCGAGCTCCAGAAGTCGAACATCATGATCCTGGGGCCGACCGGGTGCGGGAAGACGCTGCTCGCGCAGACCCTGGCGCGCATGCTGAACGTCCCGTTCGCCATCGCCGACGCCACGGCGCTCACCGAGGCCGGGTACGTCGGCGAGGACGTCGAGAACATCCTGCTGAAGCTGATCCAGGCCGCCGACTACGACGTCAAGAAGGCCGAGACCGGCATCATCTACATCGACGAGGTCGACAAGATCGCCCGCAAGAGCGAGAACCCGTCGATCACGCGCGACGTCTCCGGTGAAGGCGTGCAGCAGGCGCTGCTGAAGATCCTCGAGGGCACCACGGCGTCGGTGCCGCCGCAGGGCGGACGCAAACACCCCCATCAGGAGTTCATCCAGATCGACACCACGAACATTCTGTTCATCTGCGGCGGCGCGTTCGCCGGGCTGGAGAAGATCGTCGAGAGCCGCATCGGCAGCCGCGGGATCGGATTCGGCGCGGACGTCCGGCGGGTGGAGGAGAAGGACCTCGGCGCGATCCTCGGACAGGTCCTGCCCGAGGACCTGCTCAAATACGGGCTGATCCCAGAGTTCGTTGGGCGCCTGCCGGTCATCACGAACGTGCACAACCTCGACAAGGGCGCGCTCGTCGACATCTTGACCAAGCCGAAGAACGCGCTCGTGAAGCAGTACCGGCGGTTCTTCGAGTTCGACGGCGTCGAGCTGGAGTTCGCCGACGACGCCCTCGACGCCATCGCCGACCAGGCCATCCTCCGCGCCACCGGGGCCCGGGGCCTCCGCGCCATCATGGAGGAGGTCCTGCTCAACACGATGTACGAGCTGCCCTCTCGCCAAGACGTCACCAAGTGCGTCATCGACGGCGAGGTCGTGCGCTCGAAGGTGAACCCCACGCTCGTCCCGGTCAAGGAGAGCAAACGCCGCGAGCGTCAGGAGCGTACGGCCTAACCGCCGAGCCCCAATCGCACCGGCGCTCCAGCCGAGACGCAGCCGACCATCTCGTAGACTCGCCCGCATGGCCGTGCCCGAGAAACCGAGCCTCGACGGGCTCGAGGCGAAGTGGGACGAGTGGTGGGAAGCCGCCGGCACCTACCGCTTCGATCGTACGAAGACCCGCGAGGAGATCTTCGCTATCGACACGCCGCCGCCGACGGCGAGCGGCAATCTGCACATGGGCCACGTCTGCTCGTACACGCACACCGATCTCGTGGCGAGGTTCCGGCGAATGCGGGGCAAGACGTTGTTCTACCCGATGGGGTGGGACGACAACGGCCTGCCGACGGAGCGACGGGTCCAGAACTACTTCGGCGTGTGGTGCGACCCGTCGCTGCCCCACGACCCGAACTTCGACGTGGACGCGCTCGACCGGCCCGACGACCGGCCGGTTCCCGTGCCGCGGCCGAACTTCATCGACCTGTGCGAACGCCTCACCGCCGAGGACGAGAAGGCCTTCGAGCACCTGTTCCGCATGCTCGGCCTGTCGGTGGACTGGACGCAGACCTACACCACGATCGACGCTCACTCGCGGCGGGCGTCGCAACGCGCGTTCCTTCGCCTGCTGGACCGCGGCCTGGCCTACCAGGAGGAGGCACCCACCATGTGGGACGTCGACTTCCAGACGGCCGTGGCCCAGGCGGAGATCGAGGACAAGGAGGTCGACGGCGCCTACCACCGGATCCGGTTCGACCTGGCCGACGGGTCCGGGTCGCTCGAGATCGAGACGTCACGCCCCGAGCTGATCCCCGCCTGCGTCGCTCTCGTCGTGAACCCGTCGGACGGGCGCTTCGCGCCGATGGTCGGCCGGGTCGCGGTGACGCCGCTGTTCGGGGCGGAGGTCCCGGTCGTGGCCCACGAGCTGGCCGATCCCGAGAGGGGCACCGGGGTCGCCATGATCTGCACGTTCGGCGACCTGACCGACGTCACCTGGTGGCGTGAGCTGAGGCTGCCCGCCCGGGTCGTGGTCCAGCGGGACGGCACCATCGCGCCGTCGCGATGGGGCGAGCCCGGCTGGGAGTCGCGCGACGTCCAGGCGGCCCGGGCCGCGCACTCCGAGCTCGCCGGCCGGCCGGCCAAACGAGCCCGCCGGGGCATCGCCGAGTTGCTCGCGGAGTCGGGCCACCTGCTCGGCGAGCCGCAGCGGGTCCGTCACGTGGTGAAGTACTACGAACGGGGAGAGCGGCCGCTGGAGGTCGTCTCGAGTCGCCAGTGGTTCGTGAAGACGATCGAGCTCCGGGATCGCCTCCTCGAGCGCGGCCGCGAGCTGCGCTGGCATCCGGAGCACATGGGCGCCCGCTACGCCTCGTGGGTCGAAGGTCTGAACGGCGACTGGTGCATCAGCCGGCAGCGGTTCTTCGGTGTGCCGTTCCCGGTCTGGTATCCGGTCGGCCAGGACGGCAGCCCCGATCGGGGCCGTCCGATCCTGCCGGCGGAGACCCGGCTGCCGGTCGACCCGTCCACCGACGTCCCCGAGGGCTACACCGCCGGCCAACGCGGTCTGCCCGGCGGGTTCGTGGGCGACCCGGACATCATGGACACGTGGGCAACCTCGTCCCTGACGCCGCAGATCGCCTCCGGGTGGGAGGAGGACCCCGACCTGTTCGCGCGCGTCTTCCCGATGGACCTTCGACCGCAGTCACACGACATCATCCGGACCTGGCTCTTCTACACGGTGCTGAAGGCGGAGCTCGAGCACGGGAGGTTGCCGTGGACCGATGCCGCCATCAGCGGCTGGATCCTCGACCCGGACCGCAAGAAGATGTCCAAGTCCAAAGGAAACGTCGTCACGCCGATCGAGTTCCTCGAGCAGCACGGCGCCGACGCCGTCCGGTACTGGGCCGCCAGCGCGCGGCTCGGCATCGACGTCGCGTTCAAGGAGGAGCAGATCCGGATCGGCCGGCGCCTGGCGATCAAGATCCTCAACGCCTCGCGATTCGTGCTCTCGTTCGAGGCGCCCGAGGGCGAGGTCTCGGATCCGCTCGACCGCTCGTTGCTCGCCGCGCTCGCCGGCGTCGTCGAACAGGCCACGGCGGCGTTCGAGGACTACGAACACGCTCGCGCCCTCGACGTGATCGAGCGGTTCTTCTGGGGCTTCACCGACGACTACCTCGAGCTGGTCAAGGGGCGGGCCTACGGCTCCCACGGTCCCGAGGCGGCGGGCTCGGCCATCGCGGCGCTCCGGCTGGCGTTGTCGGTGTTGCTCCGCCTCTTCGCCCCGTTCTTGCCGTACGTGACCGAGGAGGTCTGGTCGTGGTGGCGCCAGGGGTCGATCCACCGCTCGGCCTGGCCCACGCCCGACGAGCTGGCGGAGGCCTCGGCCGGGGGAGACCCGATCGTCCACCAGGTCGCGGCGTGGGTGCTCGGCGAGGTCCGCAAGGCCAAGGCCCTGGCGAAACGGTCGCTCCGGACCGAGGTCGAGCGGGTGGTCGTGCACGATACGGAGGAGCGGCTGAAGGTCCTTCGCGGCGTCGAGCGGGACGTCCGTGAGGCGGGCACCGTGGCCGAGCTGGTCCACGCCCAGGCCGAGGAGCCCTCGGTCGAGGTGGTGCTCGGGTCGCAGGACGGCTGAGGGCCGTGCGGTTCTCCGAGGCCGTGGCGGAGCTCGACGCCCGGCAGCCCGAACACCTGCCCGAGCCGAATCTGGATCGCATGCGAGCGCTCGCCGAGCTGCTGGACGATCCGCAACGGACCTACCCGACCATCCACGTCACCGGCACGAACGGGAAGACCACGACCGCCCGCCTCGTGGCCCGGCTGGCCTGCGCCCACGGCGTGACGACGGGGCTCTTCACCTCGCCGCACCTGCGTTCGGTGACCGAACGGTTCGAGCTCTGCGGCGAGCCGATCACGGAGGCCGAGTTCGGCGCCGAATACGAGCACGTGCTGCCGTACCTGCGGACCGTGGGCGACCGGGTGGGGGCCGTCACCTACTTCGAGGCGCTCGCGGCGCTGGCGTTCTTGTGGTTCGCCGACAAGCCGGTCGGCCTGGGGGTGTTCGAGGTCGGGATGGGCGGGACCTGGGACGCCACCAACATCATCGACGGCGACGTCGCCGTGGTGTGCCCGGTGGGCCTCGACCACCCAGAGCTCGGCTCGACCGTCCGCCAGGTGGCGGAGGAGAAGGCGGGCATCGTCAAACCCGGCAAGGTGGCGGTGGTGCGCGAGCAGCCGCCCGAGGCGCTCGAGGTCATCCGAGGCCGCGCGGACGAGGTGGAGGCGCGGGTGCTGGTCGAGGACCGGGACTGGCGCCTCGCGCTCCGGACCGGGGCGGTGGGAGGTCAGGCCCTCACCGTCGAGGCGCCGCACGCCACCTACGAAGACGTGCTCCTGCCGCTGTTCGGCCGCTTCGCCGGGCACAACGCCGCGGCCGCGATCGTGGCCACCGAGGCGCTGCTGGATCGGGCGCTCGAGGACCACGCGGTCCGCGAGGCGATGCTCGGCGCGACGTCGCCGGGCCGCCTCGAGGTGGTGCGCCGCCGCCCGCTGGTCGTGCTGGACGGCGCCCACAATCCCGACGCCGCCGCCGCCCTGGCCGAGACGCTGCGCGAGGCGTTTTCGTGGGAGCGACTCCACCTCGTCCTGGCCGTGTTCTCGAACAAGGACCTGAGCGGCATCGTGACCGCGCTCGCGCCGCTCGCGCACGCCGGGTACGCGGCGACGACCGACCACGTGCGGGCTCGCCCGGCCGAAGAGGTGAGCGCCGCGCTTTCCGCCGAGGCAGTTGCGACGCAGACCTTCCCGTCCGTGTCGGCCGCCCTCGAGGCGGCGACGAAGGCCGCGGCGCCCGAAGACCTCATCCTGATAACGGGCTCTCTGTACACTGTCGCGGACGCCCGCCGGACCCTCCTGGAGGAACCCAGCACATGACGGTGGAATCCACCCTGCTCATCGTGAAGCCCGACGGCGTCCGTCGCGGCCTGGTCGGGGAGGTCCTTCGGCGGGTGGAGGCCAAAGGCCTTCGGATCGCCGAGATGCGGCTGATGACGATCGACCGGCCGCTCGCCGAGGAGCACTACGGCGAACACCGCGAGAAACCCTTCTACGGCGAGCTGGTCGAGTTCATCACGTCCGGTCCCGTGGTCGTGGGGCGTCTCGAAGGCGAAGGCGCGATCGACGTCTGGCGGACCCTCATGGGTCCCACGGATCCGGCCGGCGCGCCGCCGGGGACCATCCGGGGCGACTTCGGCCTGATCATCACCGAGAACGTGGTGCACGGCAGCGACTCGACCGAGTCGGCCGAGCGCGAGCTCAAGCTCTTCTTCGGCTGACCCGTGGACGGGTCGGCCTCCCTCGGGCGGATCCGGGAGTACGTCGACCGCCACCGCGAGCGGCTGGCCACGCCCGGCCTGGCCCTCGCGGTCACGGATCGGGACCGGTGCCTGGGCGTCGTGGCCGACGGGGTGGCCGACGTCGCGGCGGGAACGCAGCTCGAACCCCATCACCGGTTCCAGATCGGCTCGATCTCGAAGGGGTTCACCGCGCTCGCCGTGCTCCAGGAGGTGGAGCGAGGACGGATGCGCCTGGCCGCTCCCGTCACGGAATACCTCCCCTGGTTCGAGGTCCGATCCTCGTTCGGGCCGATCACGCTCCATCACCTCCTCTCGCACACCGGCGGTCTGGTCACCGGCTCGGACTTCACCGGCAGCGCGGTGTCGGAGGTGTGGTCGCTCCGCGACACCGAGACCGGTTTCGCGCCCGGCGAGCGGTTCCTGTACTCCAACGTGGGCTACAAGGCCGTCGGGCTCTGCCTGGAGAGCGTCACGGGGGAGCCGTGGTGGCGGACGGTCCGCGCGCAAGCCATGGAGCCGATCGGGATGGGGGGCGCGGACGTGATCATCAGCGAAGAAGCCCGCCCGCGCCTGGCCACCGGCCACCGGTCGCCGACCCCGGACCGCCGGTGGTTGCCCCGCCACGGCTGGGGCTCCTCGCCCTGGTTCGAGAGCGACACGGCCGACGGGACGATCTGCGCCACCGCCGAGGAGCTCACCGCCTACGCGAGGCTGCTGCTGGCCAGCGGCGCGGGGGTGGTGTCTCCGGCCTCGTTCGAGGCCATGACGACACCGGTCCTCCCGGACGATCTGGGCCAGGGCTACGGCTACGGCCTCAGGCGCGTTCGAGGGGACGGGAGATCGCTCCTCGGGCACTCCGGGGGCATGGTGGGGTTCAGCACCCAGCTGCTCGTGGATCCTTCGTCCGGCTTCGGCGCGACGACCCTGACGAACTCCGTGTACGGGGCGACGTTCGACCCGTGTGTCTTCGCCCTGAGGTGCCTCGCCGCCGAGGCGGCCGGCGAGGTCCTGCCGGAGATCCCCGAGCCGCCGGACCCCTACCGGATCGACGGCGCCGGCGCGTTCGCCGGCCGGTACGCCGACGGCACCTCCGAGATCGAGGTGGTCGCGCGGGACGGAGGCCTGACGGTCGAGGAAGGTGGTCGCTCGGGGAGGCTGCGGGGCGAAGATGGCGTGTTCGTCGTCGACGATCCCGTGCTCGAGCGGTTCCCCATCCGGTTCGTCCTCGAAGGGGGCGTCGTGGTGGGGGCGCACTGGGGTCCGAGGTGGCTGCGGCACGAACGCGCGGCGGATGCCTCGGAGCCGGACCACCCGGGCGAGTGGACGCGGTATCCGGGCCGATACGTGACGTGGAACCCGTGGTTCCCCGGGTTCCACGTGTTCCTTCGGCGGGGCGAGCTCTGGCTCGCGGTGTCGGGCGAGGCCTCCGACGTCGAGGGGGAGCGGCCCATGTTCCCCTTGCCGGACGGCTCGTTCAGAGTCGGCGAACCCTGGTCTCCCGACCGCGTCCGCTTCGACATGGTGATCGACGGCCTCGCCCACCGGGCCGTCTTCGACGGGGCGCCGGCGTACCGGTCGTTCGTGCCCTGAAAGCGCGTCAGCTCGGGGCGCGCAACGCGATCACCGCGTTGTGGCCGCCGAAGCCGAACGAGTTCGACAGGGCGAACCGAACGTCCACGTCCCGGGACTCGTTGGGCACGCAGTCGAGGTCGCAGTCGGGGTCCGGCGTCTCGTGGTGGATCGTCGGCGGCACGACGCCGGTCTCGATGGCCAGCGCACACACGGCGGCCTCGACGGCGCCGGCGGCACCCAACATGTGGCCCGTCATCGACTTGGTGGAGGACACCGGCACCCGGTGAGCAACCTCCTCGCCGAGCACCGCTTTGATGGCCGCGGTCTCGGCGGCGTCGTTGAGCTGCGTGGACGTGCCGTGGGCGTTGACGTACGAGATGGCGGTCGGCTCCTCGCCCGCGTCGCGGAGCGCCCACGCCATCGCCAGGGCCGCGCCCGAACCTTTGGGGTCCGGCGCGGTGATGTGAAACGCGTCATCGGAGGCGCCGTAGCCGGCCACCTCGCAGTAGATCCGGGCGCCGCGGGCCCGGGCGTGCTCCTCGGACTCGAGGATGAGGGAGCAGGCGCCTTCGGAGAGCACGAAGCCGTCCCGGGCCGAGTCGAACGGCCGGGAGGCCGTCTCCGGATCGGGGTTCTTGGTGAGCGCGGTCATCTGGGCGAACGCCGCCACGGTCAGGGGGAGCGTGGCGGCCTCCGAGCCGCCGGCGATGCACAGGTCCATGTAGCCGTCGCGGATGTAGCGCATGGCTTCACCGATGGCGTGGTTGGCGGAGGAGCAGGCCGAGACCGTGCACAGGTTCGGGCCGGTGAACCCGTAGCGCATCGCGATGTGGCCGCTCGCGGCGTTGGCCATCAGGGCCGGCACCATGAACGGCGAGACCCGCCCTGCCCCCTTCTCCAGGAGGACCTTGTGCTGGATGAGGAGCGTCTCGATGCCGCCGATGCCGGTGGCGAACACGACCCCTCCGCGCTCGGCCGGGACCTCGGGCCGGCCGGCATCCTCCCAGGCCAGCGCGGCCGCGGCCAGGCCGAAGTGCACGAAACGGTCGGTGCGCCGGATCTCCTTGGGGTCGAGCCAGGGGCTCGGGTCGAAGTCGGGGACCTCTCCCGCCACCTTGACCGGGAGGTCGTCGGTCTCGAACGCCGTGATGCGGCGGATGCCGTTGCGGCCCGAGGTCATCCCGGCCCAGAACTCGTCCACGCCCGTCCCGACGGGCGTGACCGGCCCGATGCCCGTGACGACGACCTTCGCCCGCTCCGGCATGGCCTCTCTCAGGACATCCCCAGCTTCTGCTCGACGAGGGCCACGGCCTCGCCGACCGTCTTCACGCCCTCCATCTCCTCCTCGGGGATGTCGATGCTCCATTCCTCCTCGAGGGCAAGCACGGCCTCCACGAGGTCGAGGGAGTCCGCGTTGAGGTCCTCGGCGAACCGCGCGTCCGGGACGACCTGCGACTCGTCCACCGCGAGCTGCTCGGCCAGGACCTTGCGGACCCGAGACTCGATCCCTGCCTTGTCCATCGCGTTCCTCCTGTCTTCCCCCCCTGGTGCGCCGGCCCATGCTAGGGGGTCGGGGCTCCGCCGTCAGGGCTCGGCCGGTCTTGGTGACGGCGCCGGCTACGCCGTGAGACCTCCGTCGATCGGCAGCACGACGCCGTTCACGTAGGAGGCCTCCTCCGACATCAGGAAGCGCACCACGGCCGAGACCTCCTCGAGACGAGCGCTCCGCCCGATGGGCGTCTGCTCGAGGTAGAAGGCGCGGGCCTGGTCGGTCAGGTGCGAGGTCATCTCGGTGTCGAGGAGGCCGGGACAGATCGCGTTGACCGTGATGCCCTTCGCGCCGACCTCCCGTGCCAGCGACTTGGTGACGCCGACGATGGCGGACTTCGACGCCGCATAGGCGGTCTGTCCGGGGTTGCCGCGGATGGCCACGGCCGAGGACAGGTTCACGATCCGCCCCCAGCGGGCCCGCAACATGCCCCGCAACGCCGCGCGGCTGCACAGGTACGCGCCGCGGAGGTTGGTGTCCATGGTCCGGGCGAACGCGTCCATGTCGTAGGTGATGAGCAAGCCGTCTTTGGAGTACCCGGCGTTGTTCACGAGGCCGGTCACGGAGCCGAGCGTGGCCGCCACGTGTCTGAAGGCTTCGTTGACCGAGGTCTCGTCGAGCGTGTCGAGGTGGACGATCGTGCCCGCGCCACCCGCCCGTTCGATCGCCTCGAGCGTCTCCTTGGCGTCGATGTCGCTGGTGCGGTAGCCGATGGCGACCCGCCATCCGCCGGCGGCCAGGGCCTCGGCGCACGCCCGCCCGATGCCGCGGGACGCGCCCGTGACGACGGCGACCTTCGGGGCGGCTTCGCTCACGAGGCCGCCGGTCCGGTCCACCGGATCAGGTTCGCCCCCCACGCCAGGCCCGCCCCGAACGAGGTGAGCAGGACCAGGTCGCCTTCGGCGATCCGGCCGGCGCGCCACGCGCGGTCCAGCGCGATCGGGATCGAGGCCGCGGAGGTGTTGCCGACCGACTCGACGTCGATCACGGCGCGGTCGGGACCGATCCCGAGCCGCTCGGCCACGGCGATCATGATCCGCGCGTTCGCCTGGTGGGGGATGAGGAGGTTCACGTCGTCGGGGGTGTGCCCGGACTTCTCCAGGAGCTCGCGACAGGCGCCTGCCATCTCCACGACGGCCCGCTTGAACACGTCGCGGCCTCTCGGCATCCGGATCGCGTGGGCCCGGGCGTCCACCGTCTCGTGCGAGGCGGGCCGGGCCGACCCCCCCGCCGGGATGATCAACAGGTCGGTGGCCGTCCCGTCGGCGCCGAGCACCGACCCGAGGATCCCCGGGGCCTCCGCCGGTCGCAGGACCACCGCCCCGGCACCGTCGCCGAACAGTACACACGTGGCGCGGTCGGAGTAGTCCATCACCCGCGACAGGATCTCGGCGCCGATCACCAACACCGTCTCGGCCTGACCGGACCGGATGAACGCCGCGCCCGTGGACATCCCGTACGAGAACCCGGCACAGGCCGCGTTCACGTCGAAGGCCGGCGCCGCCACGCCGAGCTTGCGCTGCACCCAGACCGCCGCCGCCGGGATCGGGGTGTCGGGGGTGAGCGTGGCGCACACGATCAGGTCGAGCTGTTCGGGGGCGATGCCGGCGGTCCGGAGCGCCCGGCGCGACGCTTCCACGGCGAGATCCGAGGTGGCCTCTCCCTCCGTCGCGAAGCGCCGCTCGCCGATGCCGGTCCGGTCGCGGATCCACTCGTCGCTGGTGTCGACCAACTCCTCGAACTCCGAATTCGGCACGACCCGGTCGGGGAGCACCGACCCGACCCCGGCAACGGTGGCGTGGCGCTGACCGCTCATGTTCCCCCTCCCGAGCGGCCGGCGGCGGCCGCCCTCGCTCGAAGGCTCGACGCTCGAAGGATCGAGGATAACGTCCGGCGGTCAGGCTAGCTCGGCCGCAACCGCCGCCGCCTGCTCCGGCGAACCCACCGCGAAGGCTCGAACGCCCGGTGAGGCGCGTTTGGCCAGCTTCGTCAGCACGTCCCGGGGACCGGTCTCGACGAGAGCGTCCACGCCCGCCGCGGCCAGTGCCCGGGCGCAGCGTTCCCAGCGAACCGGCGAGACGACGTGGCGCTTCAGCAGGTCCCGGAGCGCGCCCGGGTCGTCCACGAGCTCGCCCGTGACGTTCGCGGCGACGGGGAACCTCGGTGGGGAGAAAGGCGCCGCGTCGATCGCGGCCGCGAGCGGCTCCAGCGCCGGTTCCATCAACGCCGAGTGGAAGGCGCCGGCCACCTTGAGCCGGACGGCGCGGATCCGGCGGTCGGCGGCCAGGGCCTCGGCCCGCTCGACCGCCGGAACGCTCCCGCTGATCACGACCTGCTGCGGCGAGTTCTCGTTCGCCACCACGAGCACCTCGCCGCCGCGGGCCTCGTCGCACAGGGCCGCCGCGTCGTCGGCCCCGACCCCGAGGAGCGCCGTCATCGTCCCCGGCCGTTCCTCGCCGGCCGCCTGCATGGCCCGCCCCCGGACCAGGACGATCTGGAGCGCGTCCCGCAGGGTCAACACGCCGGCCACCACCAGCGCGGCGAACTCGCCCAGAGAGTGCCCGGCGGCGCCCCAGACCGGGACGCCCGACGCCTCGAACGCGCGGAACGCGGCCACGTCGAGCGCGAGCAGCACCGGCTGCACGAACTCCGTCGACGCCAGCGCCGTCTCGTCGCGGCAGGCCCCGACCAGGTCGCGACCCATCGCCGAGGACGCCTCCTGGAGGACCGCGTTCGATGCAGGGTGAAGGATCCACGGGTCGGCCATGCCGGCGAACTGTGAACCTTGACCTGGGAGCACGACGGCGACGTTCAGGGACACACCCCCTCCATCTCGGGTCGACGAACCCTATCCCGGTCATCGAGGTCCGCCGAAACCGCAGGTCAGGGGGACTCTCAAGTCTCACCTGTCCTCAACCGACCGTCGAGAGTTGCCACCCCCTGGAGGGTCCGGTAGAAAGGGCGCGAACCTATGGCCGAGAGGGTTCAGCGCAAACTTCCCGCATCCCCGGGCCGCCGAAGCACGGGCGGCGACGGGGT
>DASUTU010000084.1:0-3678 GCA_036374435.1 Actinomycetota bacterium
CACGCCCGACGTCGTCGTCACCGACATCAAGATGCCGCCGAACTTCCAGCTCGAGGGCATCGACTGCGCCCACGCGATCCGCGAGCGGTATCCGGGAACCGGGGTCGTGGTGCTCTCGGCCCACGACGACGAGGAATACGCGATCGCGCTCCTCGGCAAGGGCCAGGGCGGCCTCGCCTACCTGCTGAAGGACCGGATCGCGCAGGGGGACGAGCTGGTCCGGGCCATCCGCGAGGTCCACGCCGGCGGCAGCGTCGTCGATCCGACGATCGCCGAGCGCTTGTCCGGTCGGTCGGGCTCCGAGGAGCGGGACCGAGCCCTGCTCGACATGATGGCCAGGGGTCTGGGCTACGCCGAGATGGCGTCGGCGCTCGGCACCACTCCGGAGGCGGTCGACCGCCAGGTGATGGAGCTGTTCGGCCGGATGGCCGGCGACGGCGGCGGAACCGGCCTGGTGAACGAGTTCAAGCGCCTGCATGCCGCCGTCGTGCAGCACGCCACCTCCCGCGCCACGCTCGCGTCGTTCGTCCCGCAACAAGTCGTCGACCGCCTGACGGCCCACCCCGACATCGCGATCGAGCCGCAGGAGGTCGAGGTCAGCGTCCTGTTCAGCGACATTCGCGGGTTCTCGACGATCGCGGAGCGGCTCGGCGCCCGCGACGTCGCGACGGTGGTCGGGCGTCACCTATCGGCGATGGCCGAGGTCGTGGCCGCGCACGGCGGCACGATCGACAAGTTCCAGGGCGACGCCGTCATGGCCGTCTTCGGCGCACCCGAGCCGCTGCCCGGACACGCCGAGCGGGCGCTCAGATGTGCGATCGCGATGCAGGCCCGCCAGGCCGGGCTGAACGCCGAGGGGTGGGGAGTCGACGGTCTGCCCACCCTCGAGGTCGGGATCGGCGTCAACACCGGCTCGGTGATCGCCGGCACCGTCGGCGGAGGCGGCCGCCTCGAGTACACCGTGGTCGGCGACGCCGTGAACGTCGCCTCGCGGCTCCAGTCCGAGGCCGAGGGTGGTGAGATCGTGGCGAGCGCGGCCACGATCGCGGCGGCGGGCGCCGTCGCCGCCGAGCCGATCGGGCCTCGCCACGTGAAGGGCCGCGAGGAGCCCGTGGAGGTGTACCGGGTCGCCTCCGAGGGACGACCGTGACGAGCGAGATCGCCCCCGACCGCCGGGTCACCCCGGCCCGCTGGCCGTGGTTCGTTGTCGCCGGCTTCTTCCTCATCGCGGCCGTGGCGAGCTGGCTTGTGCACCGGAACGGGGAATCCCTCGCCGAGCAGGTTCCCTACATCATCGCGTTCGGCATGTTCGGCGTCGTGGGGGCTCTCATCGTCAGCCGAGCGCCCGGCAACCGCATCGGCGTCCTCCTGCTGTGGGGGTCCGGTGCGACCGCCGTGTCGTTCCTCGCCGGAGAGGTGGTCACCCTCCTTGCACGAGGCGGCACGAGGTCCGGGCCGGCCGCGGTCCTTGCCGCCATCGTCTCGAACGTCGGGTGGGTTCTCGGGCTCATCCCCGCCCTGATCCTCTTGCCCTTGCTGTTCCCCGACGGTCGCCCGCCGTCGCCGCGGTGGCGGCTGGTCGGATGGATCGCCGTCGTCGCGATGGCGCTGCTCGCTCTCGAGGTCGTCTTCGTCGAGTCCCGGCTCGCCGGCAACGAGGAGAGCATCGCCGTCCGCAATCCGCTCGCGATCCCGGCGCTCCGCGGGTTGCAGGCGACGGAAGCGCTCTTCCCCGTCGTGTTGCTCTCGGCGCTCCTCGCCGGCCTGGCGTCCCTCGTCGCTCGCTTCTACAGGGCCCGCGGGGCTGAGCGTCAGCAGGTGAAGTGGGTTGCGGCGTCCGCGGCCGTCATCCTCGCGTCGTTCGTCGCCTCCGCGCTGTGGAGCGCCTTCTCGGGGGTGGACAGCTACGCGGTCGACGTGCTTGTCGGCGCGGTCGCGCTCGTCACGCTTCCCGTCGCGATCGGCGTCGGTGTGCTGCAATACCGGCTCTACGACCTCGATGTCGTCGTAACGAAGACGCTGATCGCGGGTTCGCTCTTCCTCCTGGTCGTCGTCGTGTACGCCACGCTCGTCTGGGCGTTGGGCGCGTCGGCGACCGCAGGCGAGAGTTCGGCGTGGTTGTTCGTCGTCGCGCTGGTCCTCGGGATCGCGTTCCGGCCCGTCACAGGCCTCGCCCGCCGGGTCGCGGACCGCCTCGTCTATGGGCGGCGGGCCACGCCCTACGAGGTCCTCACCGAGTTCTCCGAACGCGTCGGGGACGCGTACGCCACCGACGACATCCTCGGCCGGATGGCGCAGATCCTCGGCCAGGGAGTGGGGGCAGCGAGCGCGAGGGTCTGGCTCCTCGTCGGGGCTGAGCTGCGACCCGAGACCTCCTGGCCGAGCGACGCCTCGGCGGCCTCCTCCCTTCCGGTCCGAGGCAGCCGGCTCCCCGAGCTCGCCGGCGAGGACGTGGTGGAGGTCCGAGATCGCGGCGAGCTGTTGGGCGCGCTCTCCGTTCTGATGCCGCAAAGCGATCCCATGACCCCGGCCAAGGAGAAGCTCGTCCGCGACCTCGCGTCCCAAGCGGGCCTCGTGTTGCGCAACGTCCGGTTGGTGGAAGAGCTCCGGGCGTTGCAGCGGCGACTCGTCACGGCTCAGGACCAGGAGAGGCGGCGGATCGAACGCAACATCCACGACGGCGCGCAGCAGCAACTCGTCGCCTTGACCGTGAAGGCCCGCTTGGCGCGACAGCTCGCCGATCGTGACGCCGGGAGGACCGCGGAGATGCTCTTGCAGATCGAGGCGGAGACCCAAACGGCGCTCGAGGACCTGCGCGACCTGGCTCGCGGCATCTACCCGCCCCTGCTTGCGGACAAGGGGTTATCGGCCGCGCTCGAGGCCCAGGCCCGACGAGGGGCGCTGCGGGTCGAGGTGTCACCGGACGGGATCGGTCGCTACTCGCCCGAAGTCGAGGCGGCCGTGTACTTCTCGGTGCTCGAGGCCCTCCAGAACGTCGCCAAGTACGCGCGTGCCTCCGGTGCCGAGGTGCGGCTTGAGGAACGCGACGGCTGGCTGACCTTCCATGTCGCCGACGATGGCGTGGGCTTCGACCCGGCGGCCACCGGCTATGGGACCGGGCTCCAGGGGATCGCCGACCGGTTGTCGGCGCTCGGCGGGCGCCTCGAGGTCCGATCTCGCCCGGGTGAGGGGAGCGTGCTCGAGGGGCACCTGCCGGTCACGCCGACAGATTGGGAGCCGGCTAGGCAGGGAGCCGGTCGGTGAGCGAACGAGCGCTCGGGATCCTGGCCAGAGTCCTGTTCGCCATGAGCTGACCGGACGGGTTCCGCTGGAAGGAGGATGAGATGAGGAAGTCGTTCAGGATCGTCGCCAGCGTCTTCGGGATCCTCGGGATCCTCCTCAGCGTGCCGTTCGCCGTGATCTCGTTCTTCGACGAGGCCCAGGAGATCCACGAGTTGCACAACCTCGCGTTCGTGCCGCTGTACGGCGTGCTGCTAGGTGCGGCCCTTCTCGTCGCGGCGTGGCGTCCCGAGGAGAACGCCTCGGCGTTCCTGGTCGCCGTTGCCTCCGGGGTGGCCGGGGCCGTCGCCGGGCTCGTCTCGGCGGACTTCGTCTCCGGATTCTGGTTCACCGCCCCGATCTCCATCGCGGTCTTGTGGTGGCTGCACCCGTCGCGTT
>DASUTU010000085.1:0-10741 GCA_036374435.1 Actinomycetota bacterium
GCCGATCAGACCGTCGAACGAACCCGGACCGCCGTCCAGGTGATCGTTGCCCCGCCCGCCGAACAGCGCCTCGACGCTGCCGCGCTCGGCGAACAGCCGATCGTCACCGCGTCCGCCGCGCAGCGTGTCCGAGCCGCCGCCCCCGCGGATGCGGTCGTTCCCCCCGCCGCCGATGATGACATCGGGCTGGTTCCCCCCGCAGATCATGTCGTCTCCGCCGACGCCGCGGATCGTGTCCCAGCCGTCCAGGCCCACGATCACGTCGTCGTCCGGGGTTCCGACCATCTCGTCGTCCCCGAGGGTTCCCACGATCGTCGCCTCCCGACCGAAACATCGAGGCGCGGCGTCGGCGGTCGGCGCCACGGCCACGAGCAGGCCGGCGGCCAGCATGAGCACGACCACAACGCGTTGGGTGGTTCGCGATCGGCCGCTGACGACGTTCATGGCCGTACCAGCCTAGACGCCCGTCACGCCTCGGGGCCGAGCGCGAGGCGGTCGACCGAGACGAACGTCTCGCGGGCGGCCCGCCGGCCCTCGCCGAGCACGACGATCCGCAGCGTGTGCACGCCGGGCGGCAGACCGCCGATCGATCGCACCACGCCGAACGCCGGCTCCGCCGCGTAGTTGTCCACGCTCCGAAGCAGAGGGTAGCCGACTCCCGAGGGAGGTCGAGCACCCACGGACCAGGAAGGATGCCGCCCAGGCCGCGGTCCCCGATCGGCCCGAACGCCCCGGAGCCGACGTGCCGATGGACCCTGACGGGCTGGGACCTCCTCCCGCAGCGTGACTCTGATCACGCCTGGGGAGGGTCCAGATGAAGCTCAATCCGGAATCGTTGGCCGGGGTCACCAGCCGTCACCCGTGGCGCACGCTCGGCGCCTGGGTCGTGGTGATCGTCCTCATGGGGTACCTGAGCGCCACGCTGCTCGGCGACGTGCTCACCGACGACATGGCGTTCACCAACAACCCGGAGTCGGCCAGGGCGGAGACCGTGGTGAGCGACGAGTTCGGCGGGGGCGGCGCCGCGGGGGCCGAGAGCACCGAGTTCTTCGTGGTGCAATCGGACGCCCCGTGGGACGAGAGCTCCGCCGCGTTCGTGCAGGAGCTCAAGGCCGACATCGACGCCCTCGGCCCGGGCGTCATCGCGCCCCCGGTCGTCACCTACGCCGACGCCGAGGCGATGGTCGCGCAGCTGTTCACGCCCGACGATCACGGCGTCCTCATCGCCCTGCAGATCAACGGCGACGCAGCGGGCGTGATCGCCGGGCTGAGGGGCCCGGTGGCGAACGCCACGGCTCCCGGGTTCCAGGCGCAGATCCTGACGCTGGAGCAGCTCGCCGAGCTGAGCGGCTCCGACGCCGGCGCGGCGCCGGCCGACGGCCCCCAGGCGTTCATCCTCGTCACCCACGAGGTGGCGCTCACCGGCAACCTGCAGTTCCTGAACACCGTCCGGGCGATCGAGGCCGTCGTGACCCGGCGCGCCGGCTCGGACCTGGCGGCTCCGCCGTTCAGCGGGTTCGACGCCGAGCAGCAGGCCTCGTCGCTGATCTCCACCGACCGACGGACGACGCTCGTTTCGGTGCCGATCGCCGAGATGTCCGAAGAGGCCGCGGCCGAGCTACGAACGGTCGCCGCCGACGCCGCGGACGACTCACACCAGGTCCAGGTGGCGGGACAGATGGTGATGTTCGCCGACTTCATGAAAATCGCCGAGGAGGACATGGCGAGCTCGGAGCGGACCGGGCTCCTGGTCGCGCTGGTCGTGCTCGTCGTCGTGTTCGGGTCGATCGTGGCGGCGATCCTGCCGTTGGTGATGGGGGTCGTCGCGATCGGCGTGGCGCTGGGCCTGGTCGCGCTGATCGGTCAGCTTTGGGACTTCAACCTGTTCGTCCAGAACATCGTCACGATGATCGGCCTGGCGGTCGGCATCGACTACTCGCTGTTCATCGTGTCGCGATACCGGGAGGAACGGAAGAAGGGGTATCCGAAGCTCGACGCGATCCGCCTCTCGGGCGCAACCGCGAGCCGGGCCGTCTTCTTCAGCGGGAGCACCGTGGTGATCGCGTTGCTCGGCATGCTCACGATCCCCGTCTCGGTCTTCCGCAGCATGGCGGGTGGGGCGATCCTCGTGACGATCATGGCCATCGCCGCCTCGATGACGCTCCTGCCGGCCGTCCTCGGGCTGCTCGGCGACAAGGTGAACTGGCCGCGGCTGTCGCGACGGGCCCGGGTCGACTCGTCGCACGACCCGAAGGGTGGGTTCTGGGACCGCATCGCCCGCACCGTCATGGCCCGCCCGGTGGTGTTCCTGCTGGCCAGCGTCCTCGTGCTCGGCTCACTGGGTGCCTTCTACTTCCAGCTGCACCGGGGCACGAACCAGAACATCAGCGCGCTCCCCGAGGAGTTCCCGTCGAGGCAGGCCTTCATGACCCTCGTGCAGGAGTTCCATTCGGGCGGGGCGACCGATCCCGCGGAGATCGTCGTCCAGGGCGACGTCACCACGCCCGAGGTCCAGGCCGCCGTGAAGGCGCTCGAGCAGGGGATCGCGCAGAGCGACACGTTCTCCAACCGCATCGGCATCCAGCAGTCCGACGACGGGCGAACCCTCCTGGTCTCCGCCTACTTCGCGGAGGACCCGCTGAACGACGCGGCGTTCGACGGCGTCCGCGAGCTCCGCGGGTCGATCGTCCCGGCCGCGTTCGCCGGCGTGAATGCCGAGGTGCTGGTGGGCGGGAACACGGCCATGTTCGTCGACTTCCTGACGATCGTGGACTCCTACCAGTGGATCGTTCTCGCACTCGTGCTCGGGCTGTCGTTCCTGCTGCTGACGGTGGTGTTCCGGTCGATCGTCGTTCCGCTCAAGGCCATCGCGATGAACCTGCTCTCGGTCGCCGCCGCGTACGGCGCGGTGACGCTCGTGTTCCAGAAGGGGTTCGGGATCGGGTTCTTCAACGCGATCGGCCTGCCGTTCAAGGAGGCCGAGGCCATCGAGGCCTGGCTCCCGCTGTTCCTGTTCTCGATCCTGTTCGGCCTGTCGATGGACTACCACGTCTTCCTGCTGACCAGGATCCGCGAGGAGTACGACAAGACGGGCGACAACACCGAAGCGGTTGCCTACGGGCTCCGCACCACCGCCGGGATCATCACCGGCGCGGCGCTCATCATGGTCGCGGTGTTCGGGGCGTTCGCGGCGGGACGGCTCGGCATGTTCCAGCAGATGGGGTTCGGCCTCGCGGTCGCCGTCTTCATGGACGCCACGATCGTGCGGACGCTCCTCGTGCCGGCCAGCATGCGCCTGCTCGGCGACTGGAACTGGTACCTGCCGAAGTGGCTGGGGTGGCTGCCGAAGATCAACGTGGAGGGTTCCGAGGAGCCGGAGACCCCCCTCGTCACCACCGAGTTCCCGGCGGCCGCGACGACGCGGGAGCCGGTCGAGCCGTAGGGATCGGCCTCAGCGGCGGTCTTCGTCGTCGTCTTCGTCGACGCCGCGCGCCTGCTCGATGGCGTCGGCCTCGGGGAGGTCGCCCACCTGGTCGGGCAGGTCGTCGGCGGCGGGCCGCACGTCGCGGGCCTGCTCGAGCGCGTCGGCCTCGGGCACCTCGGGGGCATCGGGAGCCGGTCCCTCGCCCTCGCGCACCTCGTCGGCCGCCTCGGCGTCGTCGTGGTAGGTCTCGTCCATGGCGTCCTCCGGCCCGATCGTCCCTGCGGGCTCCGAACCGAGCCTACGGGAAAGCGCCCGGCGACTGCGCCTTCCGGCGGCCGGAAAGGTGGCCCACCGATCTGGTGACCGACGGGCCTTGTCGGTGGCCGTGCCTCGGCGCGAACAATGGGCCGACCGCTCCCCGAGGAGGGATCCGATGGACTGCACGGAGAGGCTCGAGGGGTACCTGCGGGAGAACGGGGTGTCGTTCGAGGTCCAGAAGCACCCGGTCGCCTATACGGCGCAGAAGGTGGCGGCCTCCGAACACGTGCCCGGCCGGATGTTCGCGAAGGTGGTCATGGTCGAGGCCGACCGTGAGCTCGTGATGCTGGTGGTCCCGGCCTCCGCCGCGATCGATACAGCTCGCGTCGAGAACGTGCTCGGCGGGCGCCCGGTCCGCCTGGCCGCCGAGCGCGAGTTCGCGCCGCGGTTCCCCGACTGCGAGGCCGGCGCGATGCCGCCGTTCGGGAACCTGTACGACGTGCCGGTGGTCGTCGAACGCGCTCTCGGCGAGAACGACCACATCGTGTTCCAGGCCGGCACCCACGACACCACGATGAGCGTGGCCTACGAGGACTTCGAGC
This sequence comes from Actinomycetota bacterium, assembly GCA_036374435.1. Classification (GTDB taxonomy): domain Bacteria; phylum Actinomycetota; class UBA4738; order UBA4738; family HRBIN12; genus CALGFI01. Next base: position 4,285 of record DASUTU010000085.1, read on the forward strand.
GGCTCGTCCGGCCGAGCGTCGGAGAGATCGCCGCCCGATAGCCGACTCTGCGCTCTGGGAAACTCTGGCCGGGACCTCAGGGAGGCACGATGACCTCGACCCGCACCGAAACCGACTCGATGGGCGCCATCGAGGTGCCCGCCGACCGCTACTGGGGAGCCCAGACGCAGCGGTCGATCCACCACTTCTCGATCGGATGGCCGGACGCCGACCGCATGCCGGTGGAGGTGGTCCGCGCCATGGGCATCCTGAAGAAGGCCGGCGCCCAGGCCAACCTGGACCTGGGCGTGCTCGACCCGGAGCTCGGCAAGTTGATCATCGCCGCCGCCGAGGAGGTCGTCGACGGCGCGCTCGACGACCATTTCCCGCTCTACGTCTGGCAGACCGGATCCGGCACGCAGTCCAACATGAACGCCAACGAAGTGATCTCGAACCGCGCCATCGAGATGGCCGGCGGCGAGATGGGCTCGAAGAAACCGATCCACCCGAACGATCACGTCAACCTGTCGCAGTCCTCCAACGACACGTTTCCGACGGCGATGCACGTGGCCGGGGCTACGGCCGTCGTCCGCGAGCTCCTGCCGCGGGTTCGGGAGCTCCGCGACGCGCTGGCGCGTCGCTCCGAGGAGTTCGCCGACCTCGTGAAGATCGGCCGGACGCACCTCCAGGACGCCGTCCCCCTCACGCTGGGGCAGGAGTTCGGCGGGTACGTGGCTCAGCTCGACGCAGACCTGGAACGCATCGAGGCCGCGCTGCCGGGGCTGTACGAGCTCGCCATCGGCGGGACGGCGGTGGGCACCGGGCTGAACGCGCCCCCGGGCTTCGGCCCGGCGTGCGCGGAGAAGATCGCCGAGCTCACCGGGCTGCCGTTCTTCGCGGCCCCGAACGCGTTCCAGGCGCTCGCAGCGCACGACGGGGTCGTGTTCATGAGCGGCGCGCTGGCCACGCTCGCGGCTTCGCTGATGAAGATCGCCAACGACCTGCGGTGGCTCGGCTCGGGGCCCCGGGCCGGCATCGGCGAGCTCCAGCTCCCCGAGAACGAGCCGGGGTCCTCGATCATGCCCGGCAAGGTCAACCCGACGCAGTCCGAGGCCATGACGATGGTGGCCGTGCAGGTCCTCGGCAACGACACCGCGATCAAGATTGCCGGCTCCCAAGGCAACTTCGAGCTGAACGTGTTCAAGCCGGTGATGATCCGCAACCTCCTGCATTCGACGCGGCTGCTGGCCGACTGCTGCCGAACGTTCCGCGAGTTCTGCGTGGAGGGGCTGGAGCCGGTCCGCGAGCGCATCCACGAGCTCGTCGACTCGTCGCTGATGCTGGTGACGGCGCTGACGCCGAAGATCGGCTACGACCGCGCCGCCGAGATCGCCAAGAAGGCCCACCACGAGGGCACGAACCTGAAGGAGGCCGCGCTCGCGCTCGGGTTTCTGACCGAGGCCGAATACGACGAGATCGTGGTGCCGAGCAAGCTCGTCTGAGCTCGGTTCGGCGACCGGATCCGAGCCCGGTCGACGTCAGCCGTGGAGGATGGCGTCCGCCGCTTTCGCCGCCAGGTCGGCGTCGAGCGCCGGGCGCCGGCTGCGAACGAAGTCGGCCAGGTGGTCCGCCTGCACAGCCGTCACGTGGCCGAGACGAAGAGGGCTCGCGTACACGCGGGCGCGCGTCGAGGCGATCACGGCCTGGACCCACACGCGGTGACGCCCATCCGTCGCCGCTGCTGGTGGAGGAACCGTGCCGGCGATCGCGCGTCCACCTTGTCCACCCCTGGGTCATCGGCAGGCGGGCGGGGCCCCAGGAGGCTGCGGGCGCGAGCCGTCCGGCGCGGGTAGCGTGAGGCCATGGTGAGCCTGGAACCCGGCGATCCCGCCCCCGGGTTCAGACTGCTCGACCAGCACGGGGACCCGGTCGGGCTGGCGGCCCTGCGTGGTCGCCCAGTGCTCGTGTACTTCTATCCGAAGGCCGACACGCCCGGCTGCACCGTCCAGTCGTGCGACGTCCGGGACCACCTGGCCGACCTGGCCGGCATCGGCGCCGAGGTGCTCGGCATCTCGCCGGACCAACCGGAGGAGAACCTGGCGTTCGACCGCAAGTTCGGGCTGGGGTTCCCGCTCCTGTCGGATCCGGATCACGCCGTGGCCGACGCGTGGGGCACGTGGGGCGAGCGAACCCGACACGGCGAGACCTTCATGGGCATCATCCGCTCGGCGTTCCTGGTGGACGAGGACGGCCGGATCCGCGAGGCCTGGTACCGGGTGGCGCCGGAGGACACGGTCCCGAACGCCCTGGCCGCCCTGGCGAGGTGACCGCGATCGACGTCGCCCTCGAAGTCGGCGCCAAACGAACCTTCGCCATCGCGGTGGAATGGCCGGGATGGTGCCGCGCCGGGCGCGACGAGCAGGCCGCGCTCGAGACGCTGCTGGCGTACGCGCCCCGGTACGCGGCCGTGCTGCGCCGGACCCGCCTGAGGTTCCCGCGCGGGGAGACAGCCCTGCGGGTGGTCGAGCGGCTGCCCGGCGGGGCCTCGACCGACTTCGGCGCACCCGGCGAACCGTCCGCGACGGACGATCGTTCGGTCGCCAACGACGATCTCCGACGGTTCGGCTCGATCCTGAAGGCGTGCTGGCGCTCGTTCGACCGCGCCGCCCGGGCCGCCGAGGGCCGGGAGCTCGCCAGAGGTCCTCGCGGCGGCGGACGGGACCTCGACCGGATCGTCAGCCACGTCCAGGATGCCGACCAGGGCTATCTCCGAGCCCTGGGCTGGAAGGTGGACGGCAGCGATCGCGATCGAACCCGAGCGGCGATCCTCGAGGGCGTCGCGGCCGCGTCGCGGGGCGAGATCGAGCCGGTCGGGCCGCGCGGCGGCCGCCGGTGGACGGCCCGATTCTTCGTCCGCCGGTCGGCCTGGCACGTCCTCGACCACACGTGGGAGATCGAGGACCGCACGCTCTGATGCGGGTGGGTCAGGCCGGCGGCGGCTGGGGCCTGGACCGGTCGCCGGGCAGCTGGTCCACCTCGGTCTCGTCCCAGGCGGTGCTGCCCTTCAAGGACTCGACGTTGAACTGGTAGTCGTACACGAGCGAGCCGCCGTAGGTGGCCCCCAGCGCGATGATCCCCGCCCCGAGCAGCGAGAGCACCAGGTTCAGCCCCGTCGCCCCCGCGACGTCGAAGTCGGCCAGGCGCGTCAGGATGTTGACGAGGTTGACCACGACCGCCGTCACCATCACGATCGCGTGCCAGTTCACGGTTCGCCACACCTGTGTGTGCATCGCGCGTCCGATCGGACCGCTCGATCGGTCCCGTTCGAGGCCCTTCCACCAATCCCAGAAGCCGGTGATCGCGGTCAGCAACGCGATGATCTGGCCCGCCACGAGGACGAACGTCGCGGCGACGAAGTAGTCGCGCGCGACGGGCGTGCCCTCCTCGGCTACGAACGAGATGACGTCGAACACCGCCGCGAGCACGAGGCACACGATCGGGAAGTCGGTGAGCGGCGGGTGCGACGGCTTGCCCGCCCACCCTCGGATCCCCTTGAACTTCCGGCCCCGGAGCGTCAATCCCGGCCTGATCGAGAACAGTCTCATCGTCCTCCCTCCCGTGCCCTTCGACCGTCGCTGCGGTCGGTCCTCCCCGTCTCCTTCCGCGGGAAACGCGACCTTCACCAGTAGCGAGCGGTGGCCATCGCGAACACCGCGAGCGTGAGGAGCGCGAGGTCCAGCCGCGACAGGGCCCGCATGCGCTCCTGGATCCGCCCGATCGCCGCCCCCTGGACCTCGGTGGGCGGGCCGCCGCTCGCCTCGACCTCGAGGCCGATCTCGTTCAGGCGCTTGAGGTTCGGCGGGATCCCCAGCAGCCCGACGAAGAACGCCGCGGTGGCGGCGACGCCGATCGTCAGCCACAGGCCGAACGCGCTTCCGATCCAGTCCCCGAAGTCCCCGACGTCGGACAATCCGTTGAACCACAACACCCAACCACCGATCACCGTTACGGCCGCCAGCGCGGTGACGATCTCCGGTACCTTCCGGCGCCCCACGAGCTCCTCCATCATCGGGCCGGCGGCCGGTCCGACCTTGGCGGAGCCCGGCTCGATGAAGACGGTGAACAGAAAGGAGGACCCGGCCCAGGCCACGCCGGCCATGATGTGGAAGATCCGGAAGACGAGCTCGAACGCTTGCGCGGCAATCATGAACCAGGCCTCCAGGATCGACGAAGGCACCATCCTCCGGCCGGCCGGCGTTCTCAGTCAAACGGGCACCGTTACGGGAAGCATGGAGGGAATACCCGGCGAGGGGGGCGGCGTTGGCCCCTGGGGAGAACAGGAGGAGCCATGCCGGCCATCAGCGTCGAGGACCTGACGAAGCTCGTGCGCGTTCCGGCCGCCGATCCGGCGGCGCGGCCGCGGCGGGTGCGAACGGTCACCACCGCCCCTCGGGGGCTCGAGGGCGAGGGGTTCCCGGTCCGGCGGGCGTTCGCCGGAGTGGACCTGACCGAGCTCGACCCCTTCGTCCACATGGACCAGATGGGTGAGGTCGAGTACGCCCCGGGCGAACCCAAGGGAACGCCCTGGCACCCACACCGCGGCTTCGAGACCGTCACCTACATGATCGACGGGATCTTCGAGCATCAGGACTCGAACGGTGGCGGCGGCGTGATCACCAACGGCGACACCCAGTGGATGACGGCCGGCGCCGGCATCCTCCACATCGAGAAGCCACCCGAGCACCTGGTGATGAGCGGGGGGTTGTTCCACGGCACCCAACTCTGGGTGAACCTCCCCAGGGTCCAGAAGTGGGCCCCGCCCCGCTACCAGGACCTGCGGGCCACCGAGGTGGCGCTGCTGGCCACCCCGGATGCCGGCGCACTGGTCCGGGTCATCGCCGGCGAGCTGTCCGGCCACCGCGGGCCCGGAGACACCTATACGCCCATGACGTATCTCCACGCCTCGGTCTCGCCGGGCTCCCGCCTGGAGCTACCGTGGCGGCCGGACTTCAACGCGCTCGCCTACGTGCTCGCCGGCGCGGGCACGGTAGGGGCCGAGCGCCATCCCATCGCCACCGGGCAGCTCGCCGTGTTCGGGTCGGGGGACACGATCCGGCTGGACTCCGCCCCCGTCCAGGAGTCGCGGCATCCGGCGTTCGAGGTCCTGCTCCTCGGCGGCCGCCCCATCCGCGAACCGGTCGCCTGGTACGGGCCGTTCGTGATGAACACGAGGGACGAGCTGCTGACCGCGTTCGAGGACTACCAGGCCGGCCGGCTCGGCACGATCCCGGCGGCGCACCACACTCCCGACCACATCGTGGAGTCGGAGCCGACCGAAAGCTGAGCCGCGATCGTGCCGATCAACGACCGGCGCGATCGCCGCCCAGGAGCTCGTCGACGGCGACGTCGTCCTCGAGCAGGAAGTGGAACCCGATCAGGTCGTCGAGGCTGAGCGGCGGCGCGTCCGGGTCGGGGCTGCGGTCCTCGCGCGCCAGGATCCACTCCACCGGGACCTCGGGGTACCCGGCGTCCTCGTGGTCGGCCGGATGGATCGTCTCGGCCGGCTCGACCCCCGCGGCGATGAGCAGGGCCACGGTCTTGCGGCTGGCCGGCTTGCTCACCTCGGCGAAACATTCGGGGCAGGTGAACGCGTACGCGCCCCGCTCGGTTCCGTGCTCCAGGACCAGGGAGATGGCGGAGGCGCCCATGTCGACGTCCCCGCAGGTTGGGCATTTCGTCCTGATGATCGTCATGGCGATTCCTGTATCGGCCGCAACACCGCTCGGCACCAGCGAAAACGGCCACGACGGGGCTACCCAGCGCGGGTGGTTTCGTCCAGCCCGGGCATCCCAAAGATCGGGTATCGACCGCTCCTACCAGCCGTTTCGGTGGAGCTGATCGGACAGCGCCCGGCGCGGCCGCGAGGCCCCGGAGCCCCCGGGCCGCTCGTCGGAGGCCCGGTAGCCCAGGCCGAGGATCCCGATGGGCCGGAGCCCGGCCGGCACCCCGAACCGCTCGAGCAGATCCCCCTCGCCGCGGGTGATGCCGAAGAACCAGGCCCCCAGCCCCTCGTCCACCGCGGCCAGGAGCATCGACATGGCGGCCATCGCGGCGTCCACCTCCCAGTACCGGACCGGCCACCCCTCTTCCCGGTCCATGCCGAAGGCGACCTTGTCGGGCTCGGAATAGCGGGCCAGGTACCGGCCAGGGTCGGGCAGCGGGATGACCAGGACGGTCGGGCCGTTTGCGACGACCTCGGCATCCCACCCGTGCTCGGGATCGCGAGTGATGTCCCAGAACTTGGCGATCGTCGCGGCCTCGTCGAGCACGAGGAACTCGACGCCCTGGGCGAACCCCGCGGAAGGGGCGCGGCGCCCCACGTCCACGATCCGGTCGACGGTCTCGCGCGGTACCGGCCGGCGATCGAACCGGCGCACCATCCGGCGGCGGCGCACCACGTCACGGAACTCCACGCCTC
>DASUTU010000086.1:0-27748 GCA_036374435.1 Actinomycetota bacterium
GACGCTCCGGCCCTTCTACGACGGATGGGCGAACTACCAACGCCTCCTCCTCGGCATGGTGGGCGGCCTCACGCGTGAGCAGGTCGGCCTGCGAACCGCCTCCCACCAGTGGGCCGTCTGGCAGCTCGCGGGCCACCTCGCGGGATCGCGCGCCTACTGGTTCCACGACGTGCTCGGCGAAGGCGATCCGGCCGTCCGGAACCTCTTCCGCGTCGCAAGCACGACCGTTCCGGATCTGCCGCTCGATGACGCCGGGTGGGAGGACGACGAAACCAACCCCCGCGGGCCGGACGAGCTCGTCGAGGCGCTCGAGCGGACATGGTCGATAATCGAGGATTGCCTGCGTCGCTGGACGCAGCAGGACCTCGCCGTCGAGTTCACGCGGCAGCGCCGCAGCGGCGCCCAGACCGTGACGCGTCAGTGGGTGGTCTGGCACGTGATCGAGCACGACCTGAACCACGGCGGCGAGATCTCGCAGATCCTCGGGAGTCACGGCGTGCCGGCCCTGGACCTCTGACGAAGGGGGACGTATGGACATTGGAACGTGGCTCGAGGCCTATCGGCGCGCCTGGGAAGACAAAGACGCCGAGGCGGCCGCCGCCCTCTTCGACGGGAAGAGCACATACCGCTCGAACATCTTCGAGGCCCCCTACGAGGGCCCCGACGGGGTTCGCCTGTACTGGCACGACGTGACCCGGTCGCAGGCGGACGTGCGCGTACGCATGGGGCGGCCGTACGTCGACGGAAACCGGGTGGCGGCCGAGTTCTGGACGACGATGCTCGTGGACGGGGCCGAGACCACGCTCCCCGGCTGCCTGCTCCTCCACTTCGGCGACAACGGTCTCTGCGTGTCCCTGCACGAGTACTGGCACTTCCAGCCGGGAGTGCACGAACCCCCGCCCGAGTGGGGCACCTGAGCGCGGCTCGACGACCGGCCGTCGGTATCCTTTCGAGGATGGCGGAGGACCGTTCCTACATCGAGGAGAACACGCGGGAGCGTGAACGTCTGCGCTACCTGGTCGAGCGCTTGGATGAGGACGAGCTCCGGACCGCGGTGAACGAGTACTGGACGGTTGCGGGGGTGTTCGGCCACATCGCGTTCTGGGACGCACGGATCCTCGCGCTGGCCGACAAGCTGGAGCGTGGCGAGCCCTTCTTGCCCTCGGACACCGAACCCGAGGACGTGGACTGGATCAATGACGCCTCGCGAGCCCTGATCCACGCCGTCCCCCCGCTCGAGGTCGCCCGGCTGGCCCTCCGAATCGCGGAGGAGACCGACGCACGGGTGGCGACGTTGCCAGTCGATCGCCTCTGGCCCAACGATCCCGCGAGCCCCCTCTACGCGCTCCGCGCATCACACCGGGGCGAGCACCTCGACGACGTGGAGGCCGCGCTCCCAGCCCGGCCCGGGCCGTCGTCCGGGTATGAGCGACCAGCCGACGGGGGAGGGTAGACGCCCCGGCCTCCGGCCGGACCGACTCGAGGCATTCAGCGACGGTGTCTTCGCCATCGCCATCACGCTGCTGGTCCAGGCCTGGTCGCCCCGCCGCTCTCCGGCGGATCGGTCAGACGTGAGCTGCTCGAGCGTTGGCCGGTCCACCTCACGTACGCGATCAGCTTCGCCTCGATCGGCGCCGCCTGGCTGGCAACACACCACGATCTCCGAACACCTCGAGCGCGTGAACGTCTACGGGGTCAACCTCGTGGTGATCGCCGCCATGACGAGCTTGTCGTGGCGGTTCGCCGTCGCCGAGCGGTTGGTCGCCGATCACCGAGCCGAGGATCAGGTGCGGGCGGTCACCGCGAAGCTGAACCCCAGCCTCGGGCTCTACGCGGTGGCCATCGGGATCGGGCTGCTCGCGCCGCGCGCGGCCGTGTTCCTCTGCCTCGCGATCGCGCTCTACCTGCTCATCCCGTTCCGGATCATCATCCGGCACGCGCGCCGGCGGTCGGACAGCTGACCCGGTGTCGGCGGGGGCTGCCAGGCTGCCCTCGTGTCGGACGAGGCGACGATCCTGCATGCGGACGCCGACTCGTTCTACGCCTCGGTCGAGCAGCGGGACGACCCGGGCCTGCGGAACCGCCCGGTCATCGTGGGGGCCGGCGTGGTGCTGTCGGCCAGCTACGAGGCCAAGGCGTTCGGCGTGCGCACGCCGATGGGCGGCCGGCAGGCTCGGCGGCTGTGCCCACAGGCGGTCGTGGTCTCCCCGCGGATGGACGCCTACAGCGAGGCGAGCAAGGCGATGTTCGAGGTGTTCGACGACACGACGCCGTTCGTCGAGGGGTTGTCGATCGACGAGGCCTTCCTCGATGTCGGCGGGCTCCGCCTGATCTCCGGCACCCCGACGGAGATCGCCGTGCGCCTTCGCCGGGACGTCCGCGAGCGCGTGGGGATCCCGATCACCGTCGGGGTGGCCAGGACCAAGTTCCTGGCGAAGGTGGCCAGCGGCGTCGCCAAGCCGGACGGGCTCCTCGTGGTACCACCGGACGCCGAGCTGGCGTTCCTGCACCCGCTCGCGGTCGAACGCCTGTGGGGAGTGGGGCCGGTGACCGCCGCCAAGCTCCGCGAGCGCGGAATCACCACCGTCGAACAGGTCGCCCGCCTCGGCGAGCCGTCGCTGGTCCGGATGCTGGGTCGCGCCGCCGGCCGCCATCTCCACGCCCTCGCCCACAACCGCGACCCCAGGCCCGTCCAGGTGGGGCGACGGCGGCGTTCGATGGGGACGCAGCGCGCCCTCGGCCGACGGCCGCGATCGCTCGAGTCCCTCGACACCGACCTCGTCGCCCTGGTCGATCGCCTGGCACGCCGCCTGCGAACGGCGCACCGCGTGTGCCGAACCGTGACGCTCCGGCTCCGATTCGACGACTTCTCGCGCGCCACGCGGTCGCACACGATGGCGGAGTCGACGGCAGAGACCCAAACCATCCTCACGATCGCCCGCGGGCTGCTGATCGCGGCCGAGCCGATGATCCGGAGCCGGGGCATCACGCTCATCGGCGTGACGTTCAGCAATCTCGACGCCGATTCGGCGATCCAGCTCGCGTTGCCGTTCGATCGCCCGCTCTCCGCGATCGACACCACTTGCGACCGCGTTCGCGAGCGGTTCGGAACGACCGCCGTCACACGGGCGGTTCTCCTCGGTCGTGACCACGGCCCGTCGGTCCCACTCCTCCCCGACTGAGCGTCCTGGAGCGGTGGCGCCCCGGCCGGCCGCCGGTGGGCCCAGAGTCTTGTGGGCATTGCGGGTGTTCCCAGCTGCCCATGGGGGTATGCGGTAGTACAGGAGGACGTTGGGATGTGACCGTGACTGATGGGGCACCGCTGATCCCCGGGGCAGGCCGATTCGGCCTGGGGATCGGCGCGAGGTCCGAGAACCTCCGGCGCGTCCGGCGCGCCCTCGAGGGGCTCCCGATACCCCCCGACCTCATCGAAGACGCCAAGCTCCTGACGACCGAGCTCGCGACCAACTGCATCCGGCATGCCCGACTCCGCCCGGACGACGACATTCGGGTCACGGCCGATTGGACGAGCGAGCGGCTGCGCGTCTCGGTGCGGGATCGCGGATCGGGGATCGAGGGATCGCGGGTCGCCGGCGCGATCCGCCCGAGTCCCGGAGCCCGGTCCGGGTGGGGCCTGTACTTCGTCGACCGGCTGTCGACCCGGTGGGGGGCGAGCCTGGACGGCGGCACAGAGTTCTGGTTCGAGCTCGATCTCGCGCCCCGGGAGCGCTAGTCCCGGGGGTCGGTGTCTTCCGCCACGACGGCGGGGATTCCCTCGCGCTTGCGGACGACCATGAACCGGTCCGTCTCGTAGAGCGGCTGCTCGATCTCGGGCATGACGTGATCGTTCACGACCACGAACTGGCGCGGGTCTCGACGAACCTTCTCGTATTCCGGGATCGAGATGGCCAGCACGCGCTCACAGTTCGAATGCCCGCATTCGCACACCATCCGCGCGAACCCCTCATCGGATATCGAGCTCGTCGCCTCTTCGATCCCCTCGTTGATCTGCCGCGAGATCGCCTCGTTCCTGGTGATGCGTTCCTCTCGGTTCACGAAGGAGAAGGGTAACGGCGCGGAGACGGCTTTGCAGGACCACGTTCCGCGCCGTCCCTTGCCGCAGCTCGGCGAGGTAGCTACGGTCGTGGCGATGGAGGGAGGGAGCCGCCCGATGCGGTCGGGCCTCCGGAGCGTCGGGGCGATCGCGGTCGTGCTCATCCTCGCCGCGGCCTGTACCCAGGAGCCCACGCGCGAGCTGCCCTCCGTGGACCTCGCCTCCCCACCCATCACGCCCGAGGCCGAGGCTTCCGGCTCGGGGCGCCTCGTGGTGATCGACGACCTCGGCAACCTCCTCACGCTCGCTCCCGACGGCTCGGACGGGGTCCTGCTGGACGAATCGGTGCCGGGACAACGCGGTGTGCGCCAGCCGACGTGGTCGCCGGACGGTCGTCGGCTCGCCTGGGTCCGGGTGGAAGCGGGCACGAACGGGGGCTCGGCCGCGCTCGTGACAGCGGCGACGGACGGCACGCAGGCCACGGAGACCTCGACCCCGGTGGCGCCCTTCTACCTCTCGTGGGATCCGACCTCGTCTCGGATCGCCTACCTCGGCACCGCCTCACCGGAGGTGATCCAGCTCGGCGTGGTCCACGTGGATGCGGACGAGGTCGTTCCCCTCGACAGCGGGCGCCCGCTCTACCTGTCGTGGAATCCCGAAGGGTCCCAGCTGCTCGTGCACGTCGGGACCGATCGCCTCGAGCGGCTCGAGCTCGACGGAACGCTCACCACCGTCCATCCCAGACCCGGCACGTTCAACACGCCGGTGTGGACCACGGACGGCCGGAGCTTCGTGTACGCCTCGGGCGCGGGAGACCGCCAGCGGCTCGTGGTGCACGACCTGGAGCGCGACCGGGGACGAGCGTTGGTCCGGTTCGAGGGGTCCATCGTGTTCGTGGTCAGCCCGGACGGGCGTCGGATCGCGTTCCAGGTCGTCCGGAGCCAGTCCGACGTCGGCCCGCTCTCGGTGGTCGATCGCGAGACCGGGGAGGTCGAGCGGGTTGCCGATGAGGTCGCCCCCGCGTTCTTCTGGAGCCCGACCGGAGACCGGCTTCTCTATCTGGGGATCGAGCCGGCGCCCGGCCGCGTCTGGTTCCGATGGAGCGTCTGGAACGGAACCTCGAGCTTCACCACCCCGCGGTTCGTGCCGACCGACACGTTCGGGCGGGACTACCTCCAGTTCTTCGAGCAGTTCTCGCAGAGCCTGCGGTTGTGGTCCCCGGACGGCAGCGCCTTCACCTACGCCGGCGCCGCCGAGACGGGAGAGCAGGGCGTCTGGGTCCAGGAAGCCGCACCGGATACCCCTCCGGTTCGCGTGAGCGACGGCGTGTTCGCGGCCTGGTCGCCGTCCTGAGGCGTTCCCCGGCGCCTGGACGAGCCCTCGGATCGTATCGCTCAGGACAGCTCGACCGACTCGCCGGGAGCGAGCCGGCGGACCTCCCGGTTCTCCTCGGCCAGGGAGGCGAGGAGTCGATCGATCACCGCCAGCCCGGCGTCGTTCAGGAACCCGTCGTGCACCGAATACGCCCGAGCCGGCGCGACCTCGTGCAGGTAGTCGATGAACTCGGGCGCCTTGACCCACGGTCCGCTCGTCGGTAGGAGCAGGGTGTCGACGTTCACGTCCGGGACGGTGAACGCGTCGCCGGGATGGAAGAGGCGGCCCTCCACGAGGAAGCCCACGTTCGGCACCTGTCGCCACGCGGGGTTCGCCAGCCCGTGGAGCCGCCCCAACACGCCGACCTCGAACCCGGCGGCGGCGAAGGAGTCTCCTTCCCCGACCGCTCGCAGATCGGCGCCGGTTCCCTCGAGCTGCTCGACGACGGGGGCCGTGGACCAGATGGCGAGGCCACGGCCACCGTCGGCCGCGGCGGCGATCCGGGCACCGTCCACGTGATCCGGATGTTCGTGAGTGATCAGGACCGCGTCCGCGCCGGCGAGCGCCTCGGGTTCGGTGAGCGTTCCCGGATCGATGACCAAGGTCCGGCCGTCGTCCTCCAGCCGGATACACGCGTGCCCCATCTTGGTGAGTCGCATGGATCCTCCTGAACCCGCGAACGCCGGTCAGCGTACCCAGACACGGCGGCACCGATTCGGGCGCCCGACCCTACCCAGGAGCTCGCGCCGCGACGCCGTACAGGCGCGCGAGCTCGACGGCCAGCCGGGCCAGCTCTTGCCGCACCTCCTCCGGGCCGATCACCTCGACCCGCTCGCCGAACGGGGCGAGCTCGGAGGCGAGGGCGTGGGCGTTCCAGCTCCGGATCTCGACCCGGGTCCGTCCGTCGGCCTCGACCTCTCCGATGGACAGCCGCGTCCCGAACGCCGGCCGCAGCCAACGCACCGCCTCCTCGTCGGCCAGGGCGGAGGCCCGGAACCCCGCCCGACGTTCGTCGATCGAATCGAGGATCGACCGCCACGTCTCCCCGAGGTCGAACCCCTGGGGTCGCTCGACCCGGTCGTCCGTGCGCGTGACCTCCCGGACCCGGCCCACGCGGAACGTCCGCAGGCCGGCCTCGGTGCCGGCCACCAGGTACCAGACCGATCGTTTGGCCACGAGGCCGAGCGGATGCACCACCCGTTCGCTCTCGGGACGGTCGCGCCCGGCGTAGCGGATCCGCACCTGCACTCCGTCGACCACCGCCCGCTGGAGCTCGTCGAGATGGGCGGGCGGCGGCACGGTGGTCCGGTCCCAGCTCGTGGGGTCGATGACGACGGCCGAGGCCGCCGCCTCCGCTTCGGCCCGGAGCGGCTCGGGTAGAGCGCGGACCAGCTTGCGGAGGGCCGCTTTCATCTGCGGGGTGGCCGCCGCGGAGGGCCCGGCCACCAGGAACAAGGCGCGGGCCTCGGCCGCGGTGAGCCCGCTCAGGTCGGTCCGGGCCCCGCCCACCAGCGACCAGCCGCCGCCCCGCCCGGCCTGCGAATACACGGGGATCCCAGCCATGGCGAGCGCCTCGAGGTCCCGCCTCGCCGTCCGTTCGGAGATCTCGAGCTCGTCGGCGATCTCGGCCGCGGTGACCCGACCTCTGGCCTGGAGGATCAACAACACCGCCACCAACCGATCCGCACGCACGGCCCCCACCTTCTCACGAAAACCGGTCAGAGGATGACCACTTTGATGCCGCACACTATCGACTCCCGCAACGGTCTGTACGGGCGTTGCGCCGATACCCGCGAGAACGGGAGGTTGGGATGGAACGTTCGGCGATCGAGGCCGAGGGCCTCGCGAAGAGCTTCGGGAAGGTCCGGGCGCTCGACGGCATCGACATGGTGGCCGGGGAGAGCACCGTGTTCGGGTTGCTCGGCCCCAACGGCGCCGGCAAGACCACGGCGATCCGCATCTTGTCCACCCTGATCAAACCCGACGCCGGCCGCGCGTCGGTCGGGGGGTTCGACGTGGTGCGCCACCCGGAGGAGGTCCGGCGGTTGATCGGCCTGACCGGTCAATACGCCGCGGTGGACGAGCTCCTGTCGGGCAAGGAGAACCTCTACATGATCGGACGGCTCCTCGGCCTGCCGTCCCGCGAGTCGAGACGGCGGGCCGTCGAGCTCCTGGACTCCTTCGACCTGTCCGATGCCGCGGCCAAGCTGGTCAAGGAGTATTCGGGAGGGATGCGACGCCGGCTCGACCTCGCGGCGAGCCTGGTGGGCCGTCCGCGGTTCCTCTACCTGGACGAACCCACCACCGGCCTGGACCCGCGGAGCCGCCGCGAGCTGTGGGGCATGATCCGCGGCCTGGTGGCCGAGGGGACCACGGTGCTCCTCACCACGCAGTACCTGGAGGAGGCGGACCAGCTCGCGGACGAGATCGTGGTGATCGATCACGGGCGGGTGATCGCCGCCGGCACCCCGGCGGACCTGAAGACGCGCGTCGGCGGCCAGGTCCTACAGGCCCAGCCGGCCGACCCCGCCGAGCTCGCGCTGACCGAACGTGTCCTGGCCGAGTTCGCCGCGGACGGCGAGGACCCGTACACCGACGGCCAGCTCGTGACGGTGCGGATCGCCGACCGGTCCGCGCTCGGACGCGCCATCCGCCGGCTCGACGAGGAGGGCATCGAGGTGGACGACCTGTCGCTTCGGCGTCCCAGCCTGGACGAGGTGTTCCTGGCGATCACCGGCCACCTCGCGGAGGAGGAGCCGGACCTCGAGCAGACGACCGATGCCACCAGCGAGAGGAGTCCCGCATGAGCACCGTCACGTTGACCCAGCCGGGGCGGACGAACGTGATCACGAACACGCTCACGATCGCTCGCCGCAACCTCCTCCACATCAAGGCGAACCCGGAGCAGCTGGTCGAGATGTCGATCCAGCCGTTGATGTTCCTGGTGTTGTTCGTCTACGTGTTCGGCGGCGCCATCGCCGGCTCGAGCCGCGAGTTCCTCCAATTCGCGCTGCCCGGGATCCTGATCCAGGGACTGTCGTTCACGCCGTTCACCACGGCCCTCGGGCTGAACTCGGACTTCCAGCGTGGGTTGATCGACCGGTTCCGGTCGTTGCCGATCGCGCGATCGGCCGTCGTGGGTGGCCGGATCACGGCCGACGGCGTCCGGATCGCCTGGAGCATCCTGATCATGGTCGGATTCGGCGTCGCGCTCGGGTTCCGTTTCGAGGGCGGGGCGGCCGGCGCGTTCGGCGGGCTGCTGCTCGCCGCGGCGTTCGGGCTGACCATGTGCTGGCCGATGGCGTTCATCGGCATCGCCGCCCGGGCGCCCGAGTCGGTCAACACGTGGGGGTTCATGATCATCCTCCCCCTGACGTTCGCCAGCTCGGCCTTCGTCGTCCCCGAGACGATGCCCGGGTGGCTCGAGGCGTTTGCCAACGTCAATCCCGTCACCCACGTCATCGACGCGACACGCGGGCTGATGCTCGGGGGCCCGGTCGCCGGGCCGGTGGTCCGCTCGTTGATCTGGCTCGCCATCATCCAGGCGATCTTCGTGCCGCTCGCCATCAGCAAGTACCGCCGTCGGGTCTGACGTCTCCACCCCCCAGGTGGAACGGTGCGGCGCACCTCGCCCGCGAGGTGCGCCGTACCCCTCGATCCACGGTTTTCGGGTCGCCGGGCCCGGGAACACCGGCGTCGCGGGAGCATTCGGCAGCTGGGAGCCGACCACCGTTCCCGGCGGGGCCGATACGCTGGTTCGAGGAGGCCACCGGTGGAGTCGTCGATCACCCTGTTCCGCGTCCGAGGGGTGGAGATCGGCGTCAACTGGACGTGGATCTTCATCTTCCTCCTGATCGCCTGGTCGCTCGGGTCGGCCCTGTTCCCCGCCACGTACCCGAGGCTCTCGGCGGAGACCTATCTCGTCATGGGGATCGTCGCGGCGCTGCTGTTCTTCGGCTCGGTCCTCCTGCACGAGCTCGCCCACGCGTTCGTCGGAATCCACGAGGGCGCCAGGATCGAGGGCATCACGTTGTGGCTCCTCGGCGGCGTGGCACGGTTCTCCGGGACGCCGGGCTCTCCGGGCGGCGAGTTCCGGATGACCATCGTCGGCCCGCTGACCTCGCTGGCGCTCGGCGCCGTCTTCCTGGGCGCGGCCGCCATCGGTGAGGCCCTGGGATGGCCCGTCGCGTTCCGCGGGGTGACCGACTACCTCGGCCGGATCAACCTGATCCTCGCGGCGTTCAACCTCGTGCCGGCCCTGCCACTCGACGGCGGGCGGGTGCTGCGATCGTGGTTGTGGCACCGCCAGCGGAGCTTCGAGGCCGCCACGGCCACGGCGGCCCGGGCGGGGCGGATGTTCGGCTGGCTGCTCATCGCGATCGCCCTGCTCGGCCTGTTGACGGGCGCCGGCATCGGCGGGTTGTGGTTCGCGCTCCTGGGGTGGTTCCTCCTCCAGGCCTCGCAGGCCGAAGCGACCCAGGGGGTCCTCCAGAGCGTGATCCGAGGCCGCCGGGTCGAGGATCTCATGACCCCCGACCCGGAGACGGTGGATGCCGACCTCGACCTGGCGCATCTGGCCGACCGGGCGAGCGGCCCCGGCGGCCGCAGCAGCTATCCGGTGGTGGACGGCGACCGGCTGGTTGGCCTGGTCTCGCTCCGAGCGGCGGCCTCCAGGGGCGTCGATCCTTCCTCCCGGGTCCGCGACGTCATGGTTCCGTCGTCGGAGCTTCGCACCGTCCGGCGGACCGACTCGTTGTCCGACGGCCTGGAGGCCCTTCAGGCCGGGGGCGGCCGCGTGCTCGTCGTGGACGACGGCCGCGTGGAGGGCGTGCTCTCCGCCGCCGACGTGGCGAGGGCCATGGAGGCGCGACGGCTCCGCACCCAACCGCCCGGCACGGCTCGCGGGGCCGGCATCCTGGTGTGGGTCGTGGTGGTCGCCATCATGCTGGCGGCGGGCGGCTACCTCTACCACCCGCCGCTCGTGGTGATCGAACCCCAGGAGGCGATCGACATCACCGCCGACGTGGAGATCTCCGGCGTGGACCTCGAGGAGGTCACCGGGCGGTACCTGGTCACGCCGGTCAGCCTCACGCAGCCGAACGCGCTCGGCGCCCTCGTGGCCGCGTTCGATCCGGCCCGAGACGTCGTATCCATGGGCTCGATCCTGCCGACCGACGCCGGCCCCGGGTTCGCTCGGGACCAGCGGGAGGTGTTTCGCCAGAGCCAGGAGCTCGCCGCCGCGGCCGCGGCGAGCCAGGCAGGGTTCGAGGTCTCGTTGTCCGGCTCCGGAGCGATGGTGGTGGACGTCGTCGACGGCACCCCGGCGGCCGAGGTCCTCGGGCCGGACGACGTCGTCATCGCGGTCGACGGTCGGCCCGTCGAGGTGGCCTCGGACCTGGGGGACGCGTTGACCTCCAGCCCGTCGGGCACGGCCTTCCGGCTCGAGATCGAGCGCGACGGGTCCCGAACCGAGGTGGAGATCACGACCGAACGCATCCGAACGCCGAGCGGCTCGATCGTGGGGATCGGGGTGCTCCTGGCGACGCGCGGGTTGTCCGTCGACCTGCCGTTCGAGGTTCGTTTCGCCGAACGCAACGTCGGGGGCCCATCGGCCGGGCTCGCCTACGCGTTGCTGGTCTCGGACCTGCTGGGCAACGGCGACCTCGCGAACGGCAGGACCGTCGCCGCGACGGGGGAGATCGGGATCGACGGCGACGTGGGGCCGGTCAGCGGCATGGCGTCGAAGCTCCGGTCGGCGGAGGATGCCGAGGCCGACGTCTTCCTGGTCCCGTCCGGCGCGGTGGCCGACCTGGACTCCGAGGAGGTCCAGGTCGCGGGCGCCTCCGACCTCGCGAACGCCCTGAGGGCGCTCGGCTCCTGACGGCCCGCGCCGCGCTCCCGGCGTCAGGCCCGGATCTCGACGGGGGTCCCGAGCGGGACGTCCACCAGGTGGACGAGGTCGTCGTTGAGGACCCGGACGCACCCGTGCGAGACGGCCCGGCCGCGGTCGCCCGCGTTCGCGGTGCCGTGGATGGCCATGCGGCCCTCGCCGGGCCAGTCGGACAGGACCGGGGAGAACCCGGACAACCCCAGCGCCATGAAGCCGTAGGGTCCGGTCTCGAGCGTGTAGTGCACCTTCACCCAGACGAAGAAGCGGCCGACGCCGGTGGGGGTCGCGGGTGTGCCGACGCCGACCCGCAGCCGTTGCGCCAGCTCGCCGTCCACGTAGTGCCAGAGAAGGCGCCGGGAGAGGTCGACCTCGATCCGCTGGTCGGCCTCGCGGACGTCCACGTCGCGACCGCGGACCCAGGCGGTGGCGCCGTTGGGCCGGATCGGCAGGAGCACCTCGTACCAGGGGTCGTCGTCCACGTATCGGGCCCGTTCGACCAGCAGCGGCGTCAGCTCCCCGTGGGGGTTCTTCGTGTCGAGCAGGAAGTCCTCCCGCTCCCCCGCGCCGGGCCGGTCCCACATGGGCGTGAACCGCGCGCGCGGACCCGCCGTGAAGTCGCCACCGCCGGGCAGGAGCGGCGGAAGCTCCTCGACGGCAGCCGCGGGGGACGCGAGCTCTCCGGGTGAGGAAGCGAGGTCAGAGGCACGCCGGACGTGGGCCGGCCGCTCCTCGGCCGTCGAGCTCGCACACGCCGAGAGCAGGAACACCGCTACGAGGGCGAGGACCGGGGGCCGGCGAGTCACCGACCCATCTTGCCACGCGGCCGGTTTGAAGCTGGCGACGGCGATCTCGACCTGCGAGTTCACGCGGCGGAGCTCGACCATGGCCTGGAGGCGATCCGGCTTGGCCTGCTCCTCCTCGTTGAGGGCGGCGCGGAGCTCGTTGAGGGCCCGCAGCTTGTCGGCCGCCGCGGCCATCAGCGTGCCGACCCAGCGGCCGCGCGCGTACGTCACCAGGCCGATCGGGACCAGGTAGAAGATGCCCACGGCCAGCGGGCCAGTGATCGCGTCGACGAGACCGATCAGGGTCATCATCAGACGACGACGACGACGAACGGGGGCGAGAAGCTGTCCAGGAACCGCTCGAGCGCGGTGACCATGGTGTAGCCAAGATGGCTGTCGTCGACCATCCGGCGGAAACGAGAAGGGGCACGCGAGCGGCGCTTCCTGGACATTGGACCTCCTTGGGAACTCATCCCAGAGGGTCGGCCGGTCGGCCGAGACGGTTCAGCCCGCGCGGCCAAGTCGCGGGGAAAGCCACCATCCGTGTGGCCCGTACCCGTACCCTAGTTCGGGTGTCGTGGGACCTCCGAAGCGTCCGCCGGGCCGCTGCGGGGCCCTACACTCATGACTACCGCGCGGGCGTGGTGGAATCTGGCAGACACGCCGGCTTTAGGTGCCGGTGCTCGAAAGAGCTTGGGGGTTCGAGTCCCTCCGCCCGCACAAACGCTGCTCACTTCACCTCCATCACGAGGCCGCCATCCTTCCTCCGTAGCTCGTCCGGTCGATCGACCCACTCGGGGACGGGTGCCACGCTCGCGCGTTCTCGAGCCCGGGGAGGCGTCCATGGAGCAGCACGGTCAGGAGAGCTACTTCGTCCTCGGAGAGGGACCGCTCGGCGAGACCGACGGGGCCGCGCGCTTGCCTTCCAGCCTGCCGCCGCGGCGCCGCCGTTCCGGTTCTCGCGCCTGGGGCCTCGCGGCACCGGGCGGCAGCTCACCAGGGCAAGCTCCGCGGGGTCGGCGCCCGGATCGTGGCCGAGACCTTCCATCGGGCCATGGAGGGGAGCGTGGCCTCGATCGCGCGCGATCCGACGTGGCGCCCGACGCCCGGGCCGGATCAGAACACGTTCGGATGGTGGACCTGCTGCTGTTCGTGTTCGAAGGGAAGAGGTCGCTGCTCGCTCCGCTGGGGTGAGCCGAACTCACCAGACGTCGCCGGGGCGCCACTCGCAGCTGATCGGGGCCGCGACGTCGAGCTCGGGGACGGCCGGGGTGAGCAGGACCATGACCAGGCCGTCCTCCTCGGGCGTCGCGACCTCGCCGTCCGAGGTGCGCACGGCCGTCGGTCCCCGCCACCGGACCCACCCGAGCCGCTCGTAGAAGCCAAACTCGCCCGTGTCCAGCGCGCCGAGGTCGAAGGTCTTCCGGATGTACGAGCCCACCTGCCCCATCACGGCGGTGCCGAGGCCGCGACGTTGCCGGTCGGGCCGCGTCACCACGGCCTCGACGTAGCCGGTCCGGAGCTCGCGGCCGCCGGTACGCAGGAACCGCTCGACCACGGCGGCGTGCGAGACGATCTCGCCTGCCTCGCGGACGACGAAATGGGCGCCCCCGGTGGCGTGTTCCCAGTCGTCGTCGGTGAACGCCACCTCCATGTCCGCCCAGGCGGCGTCCAGCAGCACGCGGAGCTTCGCGACCTCCGCCGGGCCCAACTCGTCGGTGGAGCATTGGATGACTCGGGCCATCGATCAGTCGAGCTCGGCGTGGATGCGTTGGATCGCGGCCGCCGAACGATCGACGTCCTGCTCGGTCGTGGTCCAGTTCGAGACCGAGATGC
The DNA here is from genome assembly GCA_036374435.1 of Actinomycetota bacterium. Taxonomy (GTDB): domain Bacteria; phylum Actinomycetota; class UBA4738; order UBA4738; family HRBIN12; genus CALGFI01. Next base: position 13,937 of record DASUTU010000086.1, read on the forward strand.
GCATCAGCCGGCGGCCGCGCCACGTGGTCGCGCCCATCCAGCACGTGCCGTCGCGCTGCACGGCGTCGATGACGCGTTCCGTTCGTTCGTCGTGGCCGAAGTCCACCAGCACCTGGTTGAGCACGACGTCGTTCGGCACGGCGATGCCGTCGGCGGCCTCGAGCCGCTCGGCGAACCGGCGGGCGAGCGCGCAGCACCGGTCGACCAGGTCCTCCACGCCGCGCCGGCCGAGCTCCCGGAGCGCGGCCCACGCCGCGAAGCCGCGGGCTCGCCGCGACGACTCGACCACGTAGTCGCCGGGCGCCCGGACCGCGGGCGTTCCCTGCCCCACGAGATAGGCGGCCGTGTAGGCCATCGACGCGGCGTGCGCCTCGGCGTCGGCGCAGAAGGCGAACCCGCAGTCGTACGGGAGGTTCAGCCACTTGTGGCCGTCGGTCCCCCACGAGTCCGCGAGCTCGATCCCCTCGACCAGGTGCCGGGTCGAGGCGCTCGCAGCCGCCCACAACCCGAACGCGCCGTCGACGTGCACCCACGCACCGCGCCGGTGGGCGATCTCGCAGGACGCCGCGAGGTCGTCGCACGCGCCGGTGTTCACGTTCCCGGTCTGGAGGCAGACGATGGTGGGCCCGTCCGGACCCTCGTCCAGGACGCGCGCGAGCTCGTCGGGGACGATGGCGCCGTTGCCGTCGGTGGCCACGGGCTCGAGCGACCGGGCGCCGAGCCCGAGCAGCCGCAGCGACCGGTCGATCGTGGCGTGTCTCTCCTCGTTGGCCACGACCCGAACCCGCGGGGCGCCGATCAACCCGCGCGCCTCGACGTCCCAGCCGGCCGAGCCGAGCACCCGATGCCTGGCCGCGGCGATCCCTACCGTGTTCGCGCCCTGCGCGCCCGTCACGAACCCGAACGAGGCGTGGGCGGGGATCCCGAAGACCTCCTTGAGCCAGCCACCGGCCACCTCCTCCACGACCGCGCCCGCGGGCGAGGTCGCCAGGTTGAACGCGGTCTGGTCCCACCCGGTCGTCAGCAGGTCGGCGCTCGTGGCGGCGTCGAGCGACCCGCCGATCACGAACCCGAAATAGCGGGGGCCCACGTTGGCCACGATGCCGGGATCGGCCGCGGTCACGAGCCGGTCGATCACCGTCCCGGCGTCCGTGCCCGTCTCCGGCAGGGGCCCGCCGAGCGCGGCACGGAGCTCGTCCAACGAGGCGGTTGGCCCGACCGGCCGGTCTCCGACGCCCTCGCGGAAGTCCGCCACGTGGTCGGCCGTGCGATGCAGCAACTCTCGAAGGTTCGACATGGCCGAGCATCATCCCCGATCGAACCCTCCGGCGACCAGGCCGCAGTGGACCGGGTTCGGGCGTGCCCGGCCGACCTGCAACGATGTGCGGCGGTGAACGGTCCCGAGAGCCGTACCGCATCCGGCCTTTCCAGGCCCGCCCGTCTCCGGCCGGGCGACCGCGTGGCGGCGGTCACGTCGTCGTGGGGCGGCCCGGGCGAGCTCCCGCACCGCTACGAGGCCGGGAAACGGCAGCTCGAGGACGCGTTCGGCGTCACCGTGGTCGAGATGCCGCACACGCTGGCCGGCCCGGCGTTCCTCGCCGATCACCCTCAGGCCAGGGTGGACGACCTCCACGCCGCCCTCGCCGACCCCGACATCGCCGGCATCGTCTCGACGATCGGCGGCGAGGACTCGATCCGCCTGCTGCCGCGGATCGACCAGGACCTGATCGCGGCGAACCCGAAGGTGTACCTCGGGTACTCGGACTCGACCATCTTGCAGATGGCGTTCCTGCGGGCCGGCGTCGTGTCGTTCTACGGGCCCGCGATCATGGCCGGGTTCGGCGAGAACGCCGGCATCCACGAATACCTGCGAGAGGGCGTCCGGCGAACCCTGTTCGATCCGGAGGCGCCGCTGGAGTGGCCGGAGAACCGCGACGGCTGGACGGTGGAGCACCTCGACTGGAGCGACCCCGCGAACCAGGCCCGGCCCCGAACGCTCCGGCCCCCCACCGGCCGGCGATGGCTCGGCGGCGACCCGGCCGAGGGGCCGCTGGTGGCCGGATGCCTCGAGGTGCTCGACTGGCTCCGTGGCACGCCGTGGTGGCCGGACCTCGACGGCGCGGTCCTGGCGCTCGAGACGAGCGAGGAGGGTCCGCCGCCCGAGGTCGTCGAGCGGTTCCTGCGATCGCTCGCGGCGATGGGCGACCTCTCTCGGGTCGCCGCTCTCCTGTTCGGCCGGCCGGGCGGCTCCGACCTCCCGGTCGAGGATCACGAGCGGTACGACCGAGCCGTGGAACGCGTGGTCCGGCGCGAGCTCGGCCTCGAGGAGGTTCCGATCGTGACCGGCCTGGACTTCGGTCACACGGATCCGATCTGGACGCTCCCCATCGGCGTCCGGACGCGCGTCGATCCGCTCGCCCGGACGGTGGTCTTCCTGGAGTCGGGCGTCGTCTGAGGACCCCGAGCTCGGCTAGCCGACCTCGTGGCCCTCGAGGCCCACGAGCCACCGGCGGACGTTCTCGCCGAGGTCCGGCATGAAGTAGCCGCCCTCCTGGAGGACGATCGTCCGCCGACCCAGCGCGGCCACCCGCCGTCCGACCTCGAGGTAGGCCTCGGTGGTGAGCGCCAGGTCGCAGATCGGATCCCGCTCGTACGTGTCGATTCCGAGCGAGACGACCACCACGCTCCCGCCGAACGCCCCGATCGCCTCGAGCGCGCGGTCGAGCGCGTCGAGGTAGTCCTCGTTCCCGCAGCGCTCGGGGAGCGGGAGGTTGAGCGTGGCGCCGAGACCCGCCCCGGCGCCGGTCTCCTCGGCGAACCCGGAGAAATACGGGTACGCGCGGTCGGGATCGCCGTGCAGCGACGAGTACAGGATGTCTCCGCGCTCGTAGAAGAGCTGCTGCGTCCCGTTCCCGTGGTGGTAGTCGACGTCGAGCACCGCCACCGGCTCGCCCGTCCGCTTCGCGACCTGCTCCGCGACGATGGCGGCGTTGTTGAAGAAGCAGTACCCGCCGAACATCGCTCGCGCGGCGTGATGGCCCGGCGGGCGGCACAGGCCGTACGCGGCCGTCTCGCCCTCGAGCACGAGGTCGGCCGCCGTGAGCGCCACGTCCACCGCCGCCCGCGCCGCCGGGTAGGTCCCCTCGACCATCGGCGTGGCGGTGTCGAAACACCACCGGCCGATCCGCCCCCTGGGCGAACGCGTCTCGCGTCCCGGACCCATCCCCTCTCGATAGGCCGGCAACGGGAACGTGTCCGGGAAGATCTCGTCCGCCTCCTGGCCCGAGGCCCGCCAGTCCCGCCACGCGTCCTGGAGGTATTCGAGCATCGCCGCGTCGTGAACCGCCGTGATCGGCGCGGTGCCGTGGTCCGTCGGCGCGACGATCTCGAACCCCCCGTCGGCCTCGAGCGCGGCCCGGATCGTCTCGACGCGATCCGGGCTCTCGTAGATGCCGATCGCGCCGCCGTCCGTCATCTCGTGCCGAGGTTCGTGACGCAGATGCTCCGCCGAATAGACGACCCGCACCGCTACCCTCCGACCAGGTGACTCTGAAGGGCGCGGAAGGCGCGGCCGCGATGGCTGATCCGGTCCTTCTCGGCGTCGGACAGCTCGGCCATGGTTCTCGCCTCACCGTCGGGGACGAACGCCGGGTCGTAGCCGAACCCGCCGCTCCCGCGCGGCGACGACGCGATCACCCCTTCACACGTGCCCTCGGCGCGGGCGTCGCGGCCGTCCGGCCACGCCAGCACCGCCACACACCGGTACCGCGCGGTTCGCCGCTCGGCCGGCACGCCCCGCAGCGCCTCGAGGAGCGCCGCGAGGTTCATCGCGTCGGTGGCGCCTTCGCCCCCGTACCGAGCCGCACGTGGACCAGGTGCCCCGCCGAGGGCGTCCACCTCGATGCCCGAATCGTCGGCGAGCGCCGGCACCCCGAGCGCGAGCGCCACCTCGCGCGCCTTGGCCAGGGCGTTCTCCAGGTAGGTCTCGTGCGGCTCCTCGACGTTCGGCCACGGGCCGTCGTGATCGTCCACGGTCAGCCACGTCACCGGCCAGTCGGCGCAGATGCGGCCGATCTCTCGGAGCTTGTGCGCGTTCCGGGAGGCGATCGCGATCCGCTCGGGGAACGTCGCACGCTCGACGTCCGAGATCTGGCCGGGCGAACCCATCCCGCTAGGCCAGGGCGTCCCGCTGGACCTGCGTGAGCTGCTTGATCCCGGCCTCGGCCAGGTCCAGCAGCGTGTCGAGCTCGACGCGGGAGAACGGATCGCCCTCCGCCGTCCCCTGGACCTCGACGAGGTCGCCCGACCCGGTCATCACCACGTTGCAGTCCACCCCGGCGCCCGCGTCCTCCTCGTAGGACAGGTCCAGCACCGCCCGGCCACCGACCATGCCGACGCTCACGGCGGCCACGGTGTCCACCAGGACCCCCCGCTTGGCCACGCCCGTCTCCTCCAACATCCGGACCGCCTGGGCCAGGGCGAGGTACCCGGCCGTGATCGAGGCACACCGCGTCCCGGCGTCGGCGAGCAGCACGTCGCAGTCCACGGTGATGGTCCGTTCGCCCAGCTTCGCCAGGTCGGTCACGGCGCGCAGCGACCGTCCGATCAGGCGCTGGATCTCCTGGGTCCGGCCGCTGGGGCGGCCTTTGCCGACCTCGCGCGGGGTGCGTTCGGCGGTTGCGCGCGGCAACATCGAATACTCGGCGGTGACCCAGCCCCGGCCGGTCCCCCGCATCCACCGCGGGTTGTCCTCGAGCACCGAGGCGGCGGCGAGCACCTTGGTGCGCCCCTGCGCGAGCAGGACCGAACCTTCGGCCCAGTCCTGGACGCCGAACTCCACCTCGATCGGGCGGAGCTCGTCGGGGCGGCGGCCGTCGGGGCGGCCGCTCACCGGTGCCTCTCGGACGACGTCATCGTCCGACCTCGTACACGGTCCCCTCGGCGGCGGCATCGACCGGCCCGTGGTACTCCTCGGCCGCCTGGGCATTCGAGACCTCCTTGTCCAGCGTGGGCCAGATGTGCGTGAGCACGAGGCGGCCGACGCCGGCCTCCCGCGCGTGGATCCCAGCCTGACGCGAGGACAGATGGAACGGCAGCAGGTCGTCCCGATCCTGCCAGGTGGCCTCGGACAGGAACAGGTCGGCGTCGCGTGCCAGCGCCTCGACGTGATGGGTCGGCCCCGTGTCGCCCGTGTACGCGAGCACCTGCCCGTCGGTGGCGATGCGGAACCCGAGGGCGGCCAGGCCCAGGTGGGCCATCGGCTCGGTCTTCACCGCGAACGGGCCGACCTCGAACGCCTCGCCCGGCGTGACCTCGGTGAAGCCGAACGCGGTTCGCAACACCACCTGCGAGTCGATCGAGACGATGTCGGCGAGCTTCTGCGTGAAATCGGGCGGCACGAACACCGGGAGCCCCGGATCCCCCATCTCGCCGTAGTGGCGCGCGTAGAAACATGGATACAGGTCCACGAAATGGTCCGGGTGCTCGTGGCTGATGACGATGGCGTCGATCTGCGACAGCTCGATGTGGTGCTGGAGGTTGGCAAGCGTCCCCGTGCCGGCGTCCATCCACAGGTTGAACCCGTCGTGCTGCACGAGGTAGCCGCTGGTGGCGCTGTCGGGGTTCGGCCAGGTCCCGCTGGCGCCGAGGACGACGAGCCTCACGCGGACTCCTCCGTGACATCGGCGAGGCTCACGGGGGCCACCTCCACCGCACCGACGGCGATCGCGTCCACGCCGCCGAGCGAGGGCCCGAGGAAGTGCTGCGCGATCCGGCGGAACTGCTCCGGATCCCCGGTGGTGACGAACTCGTGCCCGGGCTCCGCGCGTTCTTCGCGAAGCAGTCCCGACGATCGCAGGGTCGAATACACGTCTTTCGCCGTCTCCTCGGCCGAGGACACCAGCACCACGTCGTCTCCCATCACCAGCTGGATCAGCCCGGAGAGCATCGGATAGTGGGTACATCCGAGGATCAACGTGTCGATCCCGTCTCGTCTCAGCGGCTCAAGATACCCGCGCGCCAGCTCGAGGAGCCGTTCGCTCGAGGTGTCCCCGCGTTCGACGTGGTCGACGAACGCCGGACAGGCGGCCACGAACAGCTCCACGTCCGGCCCCGCGACCCTCATCGCGCGTTCGTAGGCGCCGCTCGCCACGGTGGCCTCGGTGCCGATCATCCCCACCCGGCGGTTGCGGGTGGCGCGAACGGCCGCCCGAACGCCCGGGTCGATCACGCCGACGACGGGAACGCCGTGGGCGTCCGCTACGTCGGCGATGGCGGCCACCTCGATCGAGTTGCACGCCACGACGAGCATCTTCACGTCGCGGCGCACCAGCCAGTCTGCGATCTCGAGCGCGAACCCGCGGATCTCCTCGACCGGCCGGGGGCCGTAGGGGAACCGGCCGTTGTCGCCGAGGTACAGGATCGGCTCGCGCGGCAGCTGGTCTACGATGGCCCGGACCGCCGTGAGCCCGCCGACCCCCGAGTCGAACACGCCGATCGGACGAGGATCGCTCACCGGGTCACCGGGATCACTCGGTCACCACCACAACGACTCCGAGACCCGTTTCTCGGCGCGTTCGATCTCCTCGGCCCATGCCTCCATCGACAGGTACTTCCACCCGCCGTCGGCGAGCAGGCACACGATCTCCGCGCCCGGAGACTCGGCGGCGATGCGCATGGCGACGTGAAGCACGGCTCCCGACGAGATGCCGGCGAAGATGCCTTCGCGGGCGGTGAGCTCGCGGGTGGCGCGCAGCGAGTCCGAGGAGCTCACGAGGAACTTCCGGTCGATCTGGGTCTCGTCCAGGATCGGCGGGATGAACCCCTCGTCGAGCGAACGCAGCCCGTAGACCAGGTCGCCGAGCTCGGGTTCGGCGGCGATCACCTTGATCTCGGGGTCGTGGCGATGGAGCCGGCGCCCAACGCCGGTCAACGTGCCCCCGGTGCCGAGGCCGGCCACGAAGTGCGTCACCTCCGGCAGGTCGCGGACGATCTCCTCGCCGGTCCCCTCTTCGTGGGCGAGCGGGTTCGCCGGGTTCCCGTACTGGAACGGCATGAAATAGCGGTCGTCCTGGGCCAGTCGGCGCGCGATCTCGATCGAGCCGTTCGTGCCTTTGTCGCCGGGCGAATACACGATCTCGGCGCCGAAGAGCTCGAGCAGCCGGATGCGCTCCTCACTGGCGTTGTCCGGGAGCACCACCGTGAGCCGGTATCCGCGGCGCCGGGCCACCAGGCCGAGCGAGATGCCGGTGTTGCCCGAGGTGGGTTCGAGGATGATGCGGTCCGGCGTCAGCTCACCCGAGGCCTCGGCCGCCTCGATCATCCTCTTGGCGATCCGGTCTTTGGTGGAGCCGGTGGGGTTCTGCCCCTCGAGCTTGGCCCACAGGCGGGCGCCCGCCCCGTCGGACAGATGCGGCAGGCCGACCAGCGGAGTGTCGCCGATCGCGTCCAGGATGTCGCGGAATCGCATGGGATCGGGATTATCCCAGTGCCGGACCCGGCGAGCCTCGAACGCCACTCGGTCAGCGCCGCCGGCTCAGCCGCCGGCGACCGCGGGCAGGATCGAGACCGTGTCGCCCTCGGTGACCGACGTCTCGAGGGAGCCGAGGTAGCGCACGTCCTCGTCGTTCACGTAGACGTTGACGAACCGATGGAGGGCGCCGTCGTCCGTCACGACGTTCTTCGTGATCCCGGGGAACCGCTGCTCCAGGTCGGAGAGCAGCTCGCGCAGCGTCGCGCCCTGGGCGTCGACGAGCGGCTCGCCCCCCGCGTGTTTGCGGAGGATCGTCGGGAGCTTCACGCGGACGGACATCGGAACGGGTTCTCCTCTCGCTCGGTAGTCAGTGGGTGGGAACGCCGTGTTCGGCCTCGGGCGGCGCCTGACCCGGCGTCAGCCCGCAGAACGCGTCGTAGTCGATCAGCTCGGTGATGCTCGGCTCCTTGCCGCAGACGGGGCAGTCCGCGTCCCAGCGCACCTTCACCGTCTGGAAGTCCATCTGCAGCGCGTCGAAGATCAGCAGCCGCCCGACCAGCGGGTCGCCTTTCCCGGTGATCAGCTTCACGGCCTCGGTGGCCTGGATGCTGCCCACGATCCCGGGCAGGACGCCGAACACGCCCCCCTCGGCACAGCTCGGAACCGTCCCGGGGGGCGGCGGCTGCGGGAACAGACACCGGTAACACGGGGCCTCCTGACCGGGCAAGAACACCGTGGCCTGGCCGTCCCACTGGTAGATCGAGCCGTGGACGAGCGGCTTGCCCAGGAACTGCGTGGCGTCGTTCACGAGGTACCGGACCGGGAAGTTGTCGGTGCCGTCCACGACCACGTCCCACGGCTCGAGCACCTCGAATGCGTTCTGCGACGTGAGGATGGTGTCGTAGGGCACGATCTCGATCGTCGGGTTGATGGCGCGCAGGCGGTCCACGGCGCTCTCGACCTTCGGACGGCCCACGTCGGCCGTCGAGTGGAGGATCTGCCGCTGGAGGTTCGACTCGTCCACCCTGTCGAAGTCCAGGATCCCGAGCGTCCCCACGCCGGCCGCCGCCAGGTACATCGCCACGGGCGAGCCGAGCCCGCCGGCGCCGATGACGAGTACCTTCGCGTCCAGGAGCTTGCGCTGCCCCTCCCCGCCGATGCCCGGCAGGATGATGTGGCGGGCGTACCGCCGGACCTGCTCCTCCGTGAAGCCGCTCACGACACCACCAGCTCCTCCTCGGTCACCTCGCCGCCGTCGACGATCCGGAACGCCCGGAGCACGGGCGCCGACCGGTCCGCCAGCGACATGATGAGGTACCAGGAGCTCGGGAACGCGACCTGCGTTCCGCCCGGCCACAACGCCCGTTCGACGTCCGTGGGCGAGGGATACGCCTCCGTGTGCGTGTGGGTGTGGAAGATGCCGAGCAGGTCCCAGCCCTCGTCGTCCATCTCGTTGCTGACGGCGAGATGCTCCCGAGGGTCGAGCCGGTAGGTCACCGGGCTCGCGTCCACGTTCCGCATCCGGAAGAACTTGATGGGGCGCCCCTCCTTGCCCGCCAGCAGGCCACACGCCTCATAGGGGAAGCCGGCAAGGCCGTGCTCCACCATCTCGTCGAAGAAGCCGCGGTCGATCTCGAGCATTGCAGTTGCAATAACTCTAGCAGCGAGGTGGTATTCCCCAGCCCGGACGGGCGATGCCGGCGGGAGAGATCCCGCCGGCACCCGCGCCGTGGTTCGCTCAGGCGAAGGCGCGTTCGCGCGCCGTCGTCGACAGCAGCGACCGGACTCGCACCGTGACCCACACCGCCGAGAGCCCGACCAGCCCGTACACGACGCGCGTGGCCGCGTTGGTCTCCCCGAACTCCAGCCCGAACAGCGTGGCGACGAGGTCGAACTCGGCCAGGGCCACCAGGCCCCAGTTCAGCGCCCCGATCACCGCGAGCGCGATCGCCGCGACATCCAGCTTCCGCATCCCGATCCTCCTCCTTTCCTGTCTAGTCTTTGTCGAGGGTCACTGTACAAGCACGGCGCGTAGTGCGTCAAGGGTTTGTAGAAGTCTGTCGAATGTTCGTGTAGGATCCGGTCTCGAAGGAGGTCGAGGTGACGGACGGGACCGGCGACGGGTATCTGCGGATCGGCGAGCTCGCGCGGCGCACGGGCGTGTCGGTCGAGCTGCTCAGGGCGTGGGAGCGCCGCTACGGCGTGTTCTCACCCAGGCGAAGCGCCGGCGGCTACCGCCTGTACGGCGAGGAGGACGAACGCCGGGCCCGACGCATGCGGGAGCTGATCGCGCGGGGCCTGTCGGCTGCGGAGGCCGCACGCGTCGCACCGTCCGAGGGGGCCGCTCCTCCGCTCGAGCGATCGGAGGCGGCGAGCTCGGACATGGAATGGATGGCGGCGTCGCTCGAACGCGCCCTGGACCGCTTCGACGAGCGCGAGGCCCACGTGCTGCTCGACCGCCTCCTTGCCGGGTTCACGGTCGAGACCGTCTTTCGGGACGTCCTGTTGCCCTACCTCCGCCGGCTCGGTGACCGCTGGTACGAGGGATCGCTGACGGTGGGGCAGGAGCACTTCGCGTCGAACGTCGTCCGCGAGCGGCTCCTGGGCCTCGCGCGAGGCTGGGCGGACGGTCCGGGGCCTCTCGCGATCCTTGCCTGTCCCCCGGGCGAGCTGCACGATCTCGCCCTGGTGATGTTTGGGGTGGTCTTGTCACGACTCGGATGGCGCATCACCTACCTGGGCCCCGACACGCCGATCGAGACGCTCGCCGACGCGGTCGAGCGGCTTTCCCCGGCGCTCGTGGTCCTCGCCGCGACGCAGCCGCTCTCCGCCGACCGGACCGAGCTGCGGCGGCTCGCCGAGACGGGTCCGCTGGCCCTCGCCGGGCCAGGGACGAGCGACGGCGTTGCGGACGAGGTGCGTGCCATCCGGCTCGTCGGCGATCCGGTCTCCGCGGCCGAGGCGGTCGCGTCCAGTTCACCTCCGTCTCCCGTGGCGGCGCGGTAGTTCAGCCCGCCACGCCGAGGCGACCGCGCACGGCCATCGCGCCGGCAGGACCCTCCTCGACCAGGCCGATCTCAGCGAACGCGACCCCGCGCGCTTCGAGCTCCTTGCCCAGCCGGTCGGGCGCCGTCGAGGCGATCAGGAGCCCGCCCGAGGTCTGGGCGTCGGCAAGGACGAGCTGCTCGGGCCCCGTCAGCTCGCCCCAGTCCACGTGCGGGGAGACGTAGGCGTGGTTCCGCTTCGAGCCGCCCGGGACCACATCGGCCCGGGCCAGGTCGAGGACGCCGTCCAGGACCGGCACTTTGGCCGCGTCCAGGGCCGCCGAGACCCCGGAGGCCGCGAGCATCCGGTGCAGGTGCCCGAGCAGGCCGAACCCCGTCACGTCCGTGGCCGCCTCGGCGTCCGCGTCGAGCATCGCGGCCGAGGCGTCGGCGTTCAAGGAGGTCATGAGCTCGACCGCGCGGGTCACGAGGTCGGGGTCCGCAGCGCCCCGCTTCACCGCCGTCGAGACGATCCCCAGGCCGAGCGGCTTGGTCAGCACGAGCGTCGCGCCGGGCACGGCCGTCGAGTTGCGCACGACCCGGTCGGGGTCGGCTAGGCCGAGCGCGACCATGCCGTATTTCGGCTCGGGGTCGGTGATCGAGTGCCCGCCGAGCACGGCCGCACCCGCGGAGGAGGCCACGTCGATCCCGCCCTGGAGGACCCGCCCGAGCATCTCGAGCGGGAGGTCGTCCACCGGCCAGTTCACGATGTTGAGCGCCAGGAACGGCCGGCCGCCCATCGCGTAGACGTCCGAGAGGGCGTTCGTGGCGGCGATGCGGCCCCAGTCGTAGGGGTCGTCCACGATCGGCGTGAAGAAGTCGAGGGTCGCGATCAGGGCGTGGCCCTCGGGCAGACGAACCACGGCGGCGTCGTCGCCGGTGTCCGCCGCGACGAGGACCTCCTCGGTGAGCTCCGGCAGCGCCAGCGTGCCGAGGAGCGACTCGAGATCGGCCGGCCCGAGCTTGCATCCGCAGCCCGCGCCGTGGCTGAAGCTCGTCAGCCGACGCTCGTCCCCCATGCCGTTCAGGATACGGTCAGCCCATGAAGACGGCGGTGGTGGGCCACACCGAGTGGATCGAGTTCGGCCACGTCGACCACGTCCCGCGGGCCGGCGACATCGTGCACGCCACCGACGGGTGGGAGGAGCCCGGCGGCGGGGGCGGCGTGGCCTCGGCACAGCTCGCCCGGCTGGCCGGCTCGTGCACCTTCTACACGGTGCTCGGCGACGACGACCGGGCGTTGTGGACGCGGCGCGACCTGGCCGGCCTGGGCGTCCGCACCGTGGCCGTCACCCGGGCGGAGCCGAGCCGCCGCGCCGTGGTGTTCGTCGATCCGAACGGCGAACGAACCATCACCACGCTCGGGCGGCGCCTCGAGCCCTTCGCCGGCGATCGGTTGCCGTGGGGCGAGCTCGCCGAGGTGGACGCGGTGTACCTCACCGGCGGCGATGCCGAGGCCGTTCGCCTGTCCCGGACGGCCCGCGTGCTCGTGGCGACGAGCCGCGTGATGGGCCTGCTCGGCGAGGCCGACGTGCCGCTCGACGCGGTCGTCGGCAGCGACCGCGACGCCTCGGAGCGGTACGACCCCGATCTCCTGTCGACGCCGCCGAAGCTGGTCGTGCGGACGAACGGCGCCAACGGCGGGTCGTACGAGACGGCCGAGGGACGCAGCGGCGACTACGAGCCGGTGCCGCCACCGGGGCCGGTCGTGGACACGTACGGAGCCGGGGACTGCTTCGCGGCGGGCCTCACGTTCGCGCTGGCCTCGGGGCTCGAGGCGCAGGACGCCGTGGCCCTCGCGGCCCGGTGTGGCGCCTGGAACGTGGCCGGCCGAGGCCCGTTCACCAACCAGCTCACCGCGGCCGACCTGTAGCGATCAGAGCACCGCGTCGGCGAGGCGCCGAACGGCGTCCGGTCCGCGCGACTCCGCGTCGAGCACGAGGATCACCGTCGAGGCACCCGCGTCGCGAAGGCGTTCGGCCCGTCCGCGCAGCCCCTCGAGCTCCGTCGCCCACAGCTGCATGCTCTTGTCGATCGGCCGCCCGGCTCGGTCGGCCAGCTCGTCCAGGCGGCCGCAGAGCTCCGCGAAGCGCTCCTCCTCGCCGCCGGAGCCGTGCCAGCCGTCGGCGAACCGCGCCGCGATCTCGAGGGCGCGATCGCTCGCACCGCCGACCCACAGCTTCGGGGGATCGATGTCGAGGGGGCCGAGGGAGGCGTCGCGGAGCCCGAGCATCGGGTCCGTGACGCGTTCGCCTCGCCACAGTCCTGGCAGCGTTCGGCAACATGCCTCCAGCCGATCCATCCGCTCCGCCAGCGACGTGAACGGCACGCCGATCGCCGCGTTGTCGTACCGAGCGAGGTGGAACGAGCCGGCGCCCAGGCCGACCTCCACCCGGCCGCCGCTCGCGGCCTGGGCCACGGCCACCTGCCCGGCGAACAGGAGCGGATTGCGCAAGGACGCATTCACGACCTGGATCGCCAGCGAGATCGACCGGGTCGGGCCGGCCATCGCCGACAGGAGCGACGGGCCGTCCCACGCGGAGCGGCCGCCGGGCGAGTCGGTCACGTGGTCGAAGCAGGCCAGGACGTCGAACCCCGCCTCCTCCGCCACCGCCCAGGCCGCCTCGAGCTCGGCGAAGCTCCAGCCCCACTGGCCGGGTTTCACGCCGATTCGCATCCCGAGAGGCTACCGGGGCCTCAGGCCTGGGAGGACACCTCGAGGCGGTGGTGCTCTCGGACTTCGGCGGACTCGGCCAGCGAAGCGGGGCCGAGCACGCGGTCGCCGCCGCGCAGCTCCTCCCGGATCGCGGCGAGCTCGCGACGGGTGAAGTCGCACCTCGGCGGGACGGGTGGGATCCCGTACAGGCGCGCGCCGTTCAGCCCGAGGATCTTCGCCTTGAGCTCCTTCGTGAGCGCCGGATACCCGAACCGTTCCTGGAGCTCCTCGGAGATCCGGAACGCGCGCAGGGCCTGGATCTGCGGCTGCGGCGAACCGTAGAACAGGCAGTCGGTCCCCCAGACCACGTTGTCCTCACCGACGTGTTTCAGGAGCTTGCCGAGCACGTGGGCGGCCTGGTCGGGGGCTCGCATCACGCTCCACCACGTCGAGCCGAGCTCGGCGTAGACGTTCTCGTTCGGGCCGATGCCCGCGCGTTCGAGCGAGGCGATCAGCCGGTTCACGCCGACCTCCGCGGTGGCCGGCGTGTACGGCCCCTCGAACCCGCCGGACTCGTAGCCCGAGTGGTAGACGACGAAGCTCACGTCGCGGTGCTTCCGCGCGGCCGGGCCGACGTCCAT
>DASUTU010000087.1:0-18700 GCA_036374435.1 Actinomycetota bacterium
GACCCGGCCAGCACCGGGCAGATCATGGAGTTTCGGGTCGTGCCGGCGCAGGTCGCCGACCCGACGACCCCGCCGCAGTTCCTGGTCCTGCCGGCCATCACGCCGCTCGCCGGCGGCGCCACCCGCCCCCTGGCGCTCCTCGAGAACCTCTCGGAGTTCTTCGACGACGCCCCGGCCGAAGCGCGCCTGGGCACGATCGAAGGCGATCCGAACACCGGTGCCGCGACCTGGAAGTCGAAGAAGTGGGCAGATGCCGTCACCGAGAACCCCGACGTCGGCGCGGTCGAGGTCTGGGAGTTCTACAACGCATCCGCGGACGCTCACCCCATGCACATCCACGAGCTGCTGTTCCAGGTGGTGAACCGGCAGGACATTGCCGTGGACGAGGAGGACGGGACGGTGCAGGTCGTCGAGGGGTCCACGCCGAACCCACCCGAGCTCTGGGAGAACGGTTGGAAGGACACGGTCGTCGCGTACCCGGGCCAGGTGACCAGGATGCGGATGAAGTTCGCCCACCCCGGGCAGTTCGTATGGCACTGCCACATCGTCGAACACGAGGACAACGAGATGATGCGCCCGTACCGGATCGGACGGGTCCAGGAAGGTCAGCCGGGCTCGTAGGCACGGGGCCGGCCGCCGGACCGACCGACCCCGGTGATGGGCCAACGGAAGGGGGCCGGCTGCAACCGGCCCCCTTCGACTGCTCGTCTACTTCGCGTTCCTCCGACCCCCTCTCACGGGTCGATCACGATGGTGCACGTGTACGTGCCGGGCTCGAGGTCGGTGATGTCGAGCGAGGCCGGGTCGGTGGCAGGGCCGCTGTTGCCGACCTCCGTGCCGTTGTCGACGCACACGATGGTGGACAGGGTGGCGCCCGGGATCTGCGCCGTCACGTCAACCGAGATGTCCGTCAGGGCCATGTTCTCGACCTCGACGACCGTCGGCGTCCCCGTTCCGGAGCAGTCGGCGTTGGCGGCGCTCGACGTAACCGTCTGATCGGCGACGGTCCCGTACCCGGAGGGCGTCGTGGTCTCGCTCAGCCGGAAGCTGGTGTTGACCGGCAGTCCGTCGAAGCAGGCAATGCCGTCTTGGTCCGTCGTGACCTCGCCGGGCGGGTCCACGGCGGTCCCGTTGTCGAAGAGCGTGAATCCCGCTCCCGCGACCGGCTGGGTGTCCTCCGTCCCAGGGACCTTCGCGAACTTTTCCACCTCAATCGCGCCGCAGATCACGCCGATGGAAGCGTCGTCGAACACCTCGTCGGCGTTGTCAGCGTCCGCGAAGGCCCTGTTGTCGAGGGTCTCGCCACACAGCTCCGACCCCAAGGCGATCGGCGCCGTGGTCTGGACCCTGACCGTGAACGAGGCGCCCACAGCCAGATCGCCGACGTCGCAGTGGAGCGTGTTTCCACCGGTCACGGAGCAAGCCCCCGAGATGTCCTCGGCCACGATCTCCCAATCGAGCACCGTGTTGGGCAGCTCGTCGTCGATCGTCACGTTCTGGGCCGTGGCCGGCCCGAGGTTGGTGACCGTGATGTCGAACGCGGCCCTCTCGCCCACGGTGATCGTGTCGTCGACGGCCGTCTTCATGATCTCCAGCTCGGCCTGCGCCTCCGCGACGCAGAAGGAGATGTGGCTCAACCCGTAGAACCGGTCGTTGCTCGGGTTGATCGGTGCGTGCAGGAACGTGTCGGCGCTCGCTCCATCGGGCCGGTAGTCGTAGAAGTTGGCGTCGGGCCCGCCCTTGACGATGACGGCCGCGGCGACGAAGTCCCCGGCGAAGGAGAAGTCGAACGCCTGCCCGTCGGCGGTGTTGAAGACGGTGACCGTCACCGACCCGCTCAGACCATCGAACGACAGGGGGAACGTCCCGCCTGCGACCGGCTCGAGCTTGAACTCGAACAAGAAGTCCGATGCCCCCAGCAGGTCGGAACAGGACGGATTGCCGTGGACCCCGGCTGGTTGCTCGTTCAGGGTCGTCGTTGGCGGTCCAGGGATCACGTGGCTCGCCGAGGCCGGGATCACGGCGAACGCCAGGAGCAGGATGGTCGCCGCCAACAGCGGCAGGCCGCGACGGCGTCCGAAGCGCCCCAGCCAGTCGGAGCGCCTACCCCTCGCCCCGCCGAACGTCCAGCTGTCATACGCGTGTTTCGTCACATGGCCTCCTCAGGAGAGATCGGGGTCGATCCGATCTGGAACGGTCGATCGACCGGATCGCGCGAAGGCGTTCACGCCCGCACGCCGTCCGCGCGGGCGGTGCCCGAACTCGGACGGGCAGCAGACAATGGGCTCGTGGAGCGCGTACCAGGCGGGACCCTCCCTCTCGCGGCACGTGGTGCGGGGTCGCGCCAACGCCCCTTGTCTCCACGCAACACTCTCCGCGTCGGAGTGGGCATCCCACAAATGGGGGGTTCTGTAGGCCTCTTGTACTACGAGCACCCCTCGAAACGCAACTCGGCAGCGTCGGGTCGTCGGCGCGGGGACCCACGCCGTCGCGTCCTTTGACGCCTCGGTGAAACCGCAGGTAGGATGGGGCGTCGGCCGCTCGGCCGGCCTCTTTTCTGCATGAAGACCTACGCTCCGAAGCCGCGCGACATCCAGCGCCGCTGGTACGTCATCGACGCCGGCGGGGCCGTTTTGGGACGCCTGTCCACCGAGGTCGCCGCCATCCTGCGCGGCAAACACAAGCCGATCTTCGCCCGGCACATGGACACGGGCGACCACGTCATCGTGGTGAACGCGAAGGAGGTCCGGCTCACCGGGGGCAAGGAGGACAAGAAGGTCGCCTACCGCCACTCCGGGTACCCGGGCGGCATCACCGCCACCACCTACCGGCGGTTGCTTGCCGAGCGGCCCGTGTACGCGGTCGAGAAGGCCATCAAGGGCATGTTGCCGAAGAACCGCCTCGGCCGTGCCATGGCGAAGAAGCTCCAGGTCTACGCGGGCCCCGAACACCCGCACCAGGCCCAGAAGCCGCAGCCGCTCGAGCTCGGCGAGGTGCCGCCGTGGAACGGCCTTCCGGTGCGCGAGGAGCCTCAGGACGCGCCGACGCGGCCAGAGCCGGCGAAGCCGGCGGCCAAACGCGCCGCGGCCGAGCGGACGACGGACGACCCTGCCGCCGGCCAGGCCGAGGGCACCGCGACGACCCCGACCAAACGGTCGACCGCGAAACGCACGACCGCGAAGCGGACCGCGGCCCCGGCGAAGGCCAAGGCCCCCGCCGCCAAGAAGACCACCGCGAAGAAACCGACGGCCAAGAAGTCGACGGCCAAGAAGTCGACGGCCAAACGTCCGGCCTCGCGCCGGACGAAGAAGGAGGAGTAGTGGCGCAGATCATCACGGGCCGCCGAAAAGAAGCCATCGCGCGCGTCCGGCTGATGCCGGGGACCGGTGAGTTCACGCTGAACGGCCGGTCCCTGGACGAGTACTTCACCACCCGCGCCCACCGCATGGTGGTCTCGGCGCCCCTGCGCCTGGTCGGCCGCGACAAGGACCTGGACGTGGTGGCGCGAATCGAGGGCGGCGGAGTGTCCGGCCAGGCCGGCGCCCTGCGCCTCGGCATCGCCCGCGCGCTCATCGATCTCGACCCCGAGCTCCGGCCCGTCCTGAAGAAGGAAGGGTACCTCTCGCGCGACGCGCGGGAGAAGGAGCGGCGCAAGTACGGCCTGAAGAAGGCTCGCAAGGCGCCCCAGTTCTCCAAGCGGTAGGTCCGCTGGTCAAGCGGGATCCGGCTCGGCCGGGCTCAGGATCAAGCGGGCCTGGACCTCGAGCTCGGCCGGGACGAACAGGTGCACCGGCCCCAGCCGGTAGGGCCCCTCACCTTCGCCCTTGACCAGCACCGGGATCCCTTCACCCTCCAGGCGCGAACGGGCGACCTCCCCTTCGGGGACCGAGGAGGTCGTCAGCACCCGCACCAGGTCGGCCATGGCCATTCCATCCTCCCACCACGGCTCGGAGCCTCCCAGCCCCCACGCATTGACAATCGTCGATGCGTGTGGCATTCTCGATTGATCGACGAATATCGATGGATTAAGGCAAGCGAGAGGAGCCCCGGAATGGATCGGCGTCGGAGGAGGGATCGGCTGGACGAGCGAGCCCTCCGCTTCGAGTATTGCTGTGGGGCCGAGTGCTCTGAGGAGTGCCGACGGGCCGCGATGTGGGAGGCCTTCGCACGGATGACCCCTCTCTACGGAGTGCGGGTGGGATGAACGTGCGCGAGCTCACCGTGCTCGGCTCGGCTCCGGCCGAGTGTTGCGCGCCGCTCGATCAGGAGGCCATGTCGGAGGGCGACGCTCGGACGACGGCCGCGGTGTTCAAGGCGCTCGCCGACCCGAGCCGCGTCAAGATCGTCAACCTGCTCGTTACGGCCGGAGCCCCGGTCTGCGTCTGCGATCTGACTCCCCAGCTCGACCTGTCGCAGCCGACCGTGAGCTTCCACCTGAAGAAGCTCGCGCAGGCGGGGCTGCTCGACCGGGAGCAGCGGGGGCGCTGGGCGTATTACTCGGTCGACCGCGAGGTGCTGACTCGGCTCGCGGCGGTCTTTCGGATGGAGGAGGCGAAGGTATGAGCCAGCTGCGAGAGCAGGTTCGGGACCATTACGCGGCCGAGGCGCGAGGGTTCCTGAACGACGGCGGCGGCTGTGGCTGTTGCGGCGATGCGAAATGTGGTGACGATGCGTCGCCCGGCGGGTCCTTTTACGACCTCGAGTTCCGGGCCGACGTGCCGGACGCCGCCGTGTTGGCCAGCCTGGGGTGCGGGAACCCCGTCGCGGTGGCCGATCTCCGGGAGGGCGAGGCCGTGCTGGACCTCGGCTCCGGGGGCGGCATCGACGTGCTCCTGTCGGCCAAACGAGTCGGCCCGAGCGGCCTGGCGTACGGCCTGGACATGACCGACGACATGCTCGAGCTGGCGCGGCGCAACGCGGCCGAGGCCGGCGTCGACAACGTCGAGTTCCTGAAGGGGTTTCTCGAGGACATCCCCCTCCCCGACGAAAGCGTGGACGTGGTCATCTCGAACTGCGTCATCAACCTTTCGATCGACAAGCCCCAGGTCTTCGCCGAGATGCGGCGGGTGCTCCGTCCCGGTGGTCGGGTCGGGGTGGCCGACGTGGTGGCGTCGGACGAGCTCACCCCGGCCGAGCGCGCCGAACGCGGCAGCTACGTGGGGTGCGTGGCCGGCGCCTTGTCGTTCGCCGAATACCGGGCCGCGCTCGAGCGGACGGGGTTCGTGGACGTGAGCGTCGAACCCACCCACGAGTCGAGCGAGAACGGGATCTGGTCGGCCATCGTGCGCGCGAGGACCCCGGGCGTCGCGGACGGGTAGGCTGCGCCCCGGCATGGGGCGGCTCTTCGGCACGGACGGCGTCCGGGGACGGTTCGGACGCGAGTTGACGATGGACCTGGCGCGCGAGCTCGGCCGCGCGGCGGTCACGGTCCTGTCGCGGTACGAGCGCGAGGTCCCCAGGTTCGTGATCGGGCGAGACACCCGGGCCTCGGGGGTGCCGCTCGAGGCCGCCCTGGTCGAGGGCATCACGGAGGCCGGCGGCGACGTGACGCTGGTCGGCGTCGAACCCACGCCCGCGATCGCGTTCCTCACCACCATGTTGTCGGCGTCGTCCGGCGTGGTGATCTCCGCGTCGCACAACCCGCCCGAGGACAACGGCATCAAGTTCTTCGGGCCCTACGGCTTCAAGCTCTCCGACGAGCTCGAGGAGGAGATCGAGGCCGAGATGGCGAACGGCTCGGCCGGAATCGGACCGGCCGGGGCGGTGCACGATCTGCCGACCGGCGCGCCAGACTACCTGGATCACGTCGTCGCGGCCGCCGAGTGCCGGCTCGACGGAATGCGGGTCGTGGTCGACTGCGCGAACGGCGCGGCGTCGCAGATCGCACCGGAGGCCCTTCGCCGGCTCGGCGCCGAGGTGCACGCGATCTTCGCCGAGCCCGACGGCTCGAACATCAACGTCGGCTGCGGGGCCCTGCA
The DNA here is from genome assembly GCA_036374435.1 of Actinomycetota bacterium. Taxonomy (GTDB): domain Bacteria; phylum Actinomycetota; class UBA4738; order UBA4738; family HRBIN12; genus CALGFI01. The sequence continues at coordinate 5,979 of DASUTU010000087.1, forward strand.
TCCCGAGGTGGTGGCCGGGGCCGTTCGAGCCTCCGGCGCCGATGTCGGCATCGCCCACGACGGCGACGCCGATCGGGCGTTGTTCGCCGACGCCGAGGGCAACGTCATCGACGGGGATCAGGTGCTCGCGGCGTGTGCGATCGCGATGAAGGAGGAGGGCCGGCTCGACGGCGACGTGGTCGTAGCCACCGTGATGTCGAATCTCGGCCTCCGGCTGGCGCTCGACCGGGCGGGGATCCGCCTGCTCCAGGCGCCGGTCGGCGACCGGTACGTGCTCGAACAGATGCACGAGCACGGGGCGGTGCTCGGTGGCGAGCAGTCCGGGCATCTGATCTTCCGCGATCACGCCACGACGGGGGACGGACTGGTGACGGCGGCCCGGTTCCTCTCGTTGGCTCGTCGCCGGGATCAGACCGTCGCCGAGCTCGTCTCGGTGATGCGACGGCTCCCGCAGGTGATCGAGAACGTCCGGGTGTCCCGCCGCGAGGGCCTCCAGGACGCCGAACCGGTGTGGGCCGCCGTGCGGGCGGCCGAGGCCGAGCTCGGCGAGACCGGACGGGTGTTGGTCCGGGCCTCGGGCACCGAACCGCTCGTGCGGGTCATGGTCGAGGCCGAGACCGAGGAGGAGGCGCGCCGCCACGCGGGAGCGATTTCGACCGTTGTGAGTCGCGCGCTCGCCTGACCTCTGGGCCGTTCGGCCGATCCCGTGGCGACGGATGGCTGCTAGTCTCCATGACCCATGTGCGGCATCGTCGGCTATGTGGGCCCTGACCAGGCACTTCCCGTCATCCTCGAGGGGCTCGGCCGCCTCGAGTACCGGGGCTACGACTCCGCCGGTATCGCCCTGCTCGACGGCGAACTCGCGGTGGTGAAACGAGCCGGCAAGTTGTCCGAGCTCGAGGGCGCGCTCGCCGAGGCATCTCCGCCGGCGGGCACCGTCGGCATGGGGCACACCCGATGGGCCACCCACGGCGCTCCCACCGATCGGAACGCCCACCCGCACGTGGACTGCGGCGGCCGCGTGGCCCTCATCCACAACGGCATCGTCGAAAACTTCGCCCCGATCCGAGAGGAGCTCGAGAAACGTGGCCACACGTTCACCTCGGACACCGATACGGAGGTCATCGCGCATCTCATCGAGGAGAAGGAGGGGTCGCTTCCCGACCGCGTGCGGGCGGCCGCCCGCGAGCTCGAGGGCGCCTATGCCCTCGTGGTGCTCTCGATCGACGAGCCGGACGTGATCGTGGGGGTGCGGGTCTCCTCGCCGCTGATCGTGGGGCTCGGCTCGGGCGAGAACGTGCTGGCCTCGGACATCCCGGCAGTGTTGTCGAAGACGCGACGGGTCCTCCCGCTCGCCGAGCGGCAGGTGGTGGAGGTCCGGGCCTCGAGCGCACGCGTCACCGATCTCGACGGGGTCGAGGTCTCGGTCGAGCCGCTGGAGGTGGACTGGGACGTCGCCCGCGCCCAGAAGGGCGGCTACGACGACTTCATGCGCAAGGAGATCGACGAGCAGCCGGCCGCCATCCGCGACACCCTCTCCGGGCGGCTGAACCGCCGAGGAATGTTGTCGCTCGACGAGCTGCACATCGACCCCGACGTCCTGCGCGAGGTGGGCAAGGTGTTCGTCGTGGCATGCGGCACGGCGTACCACTCCGGCCTGGTGGCGAAATACGCCGTCGAGCACTGGACCAGGCTCCCGGTCGAGATCGACATCGCGTCGGAGTTCCGGTACCGCGATCCCGTGCTCGGGCCGGACACCCTGACGCTCGCGGTGAGCCAGTCCGGGGAGACCATCGACACCCTGGAGGCGGCTCGTCACGCCGCGCGGCAGGGCTCCCGCGTGCTCGCCGTGACGAACACGGTTGCGTCCTCGTTGGCGCGCGAGGCCGATGCCGTGATGTACACGCACGCCGGGCCCGAGGTGGGCGTCGCCGCCACGAAGACCTTTGCCACGCAGATGGTCGCCCTGCATCTGGTCGCGCTGTACCTGGCCCAGGTACGGGGGCCGCTGTTCCCCGCCGAGATCGGTGAGGTCGTGGACCGGATGCGCGAGCTCCCCGACCAGGTGGCCCGGACGCTCGAGCTCGACGCTCAGGTGCGCGAGATCGCAGGGGACATCCGCGCCGCCTCCGACGTGTTGTTCATCGGGCGGCACACCGGGTACCCGGCCGCCCTCGAGGGCGCGCTGAAGCTGAAGGAGATCAGCTACGTGCACGCCGAGGGATACCCGGCGGGCGAGCTGAAACATGGCCCGATCGCGTTGGTCGAAGACGGCGTGCCGGTCGTCGCCGTGGCCACGGACTGCCACGTCTACCCGAAGATGCTCTCGAACATCCAGGAGGTTCGGGCCCGTGGGGCTCGCGTGATCGCCGTGGCGAGCGAGGGCGACGCGGCGATCGAGACGGTGGCCGACGACGTCCTGTTCGTGCCGCGGGTGCCCGAGCTGCTGGCGCCGGTGGTGGTGACGCCGCCGCTCCAGCTCCTGGCGTACCACGTGGCCAAGCTGCGCGGATGCGACGTCGACCAGCCCCGGAACCTGGCCAAGAGCGTCACGGTCGAGTAGCCGCGGTCTCGGGCGTCCGCACCCGCCCTTCCACTACCCTGTGGCCCGTGGAGATCCTCGGCTTGGGGGTCGACGTGTGCGAGATCGCGCGGATGGAGCGCGCCCTGGAGCGCCACCCGACGATGCGCGAGCGGGTGTTCACGCCCGAGGAGATCGCCTATTGCGACTCGAAGGCCCGTCCGGCCGAGAGCTACGCGGGTCGCTTCGCCGCCCGCGAGGCGGTCATCAAGGCGCTCGGCGGCTATCGGGGTCGGGGGTGGCAGGACATCAGCGTCGGCCGCGGGCCGTCAGGGGCGCCGGAGATCCGCCTCGCCGGCAACGCGAAGCGGCGAGCCGACGCGCTCGGCGTCACGAACGTGCTGATCACCTTCACCCACGAACGTTCGATGGCGGTGGCCGTCGCCGTGGCCGTTCGCGGATGAGGAGCGGGAGGTGAAGCCGATCCTGACGCCGGCGGAGGCCGGCGCCATGGACCGCGCCGCCGCCGAGCGCGGAATCACCACGGCCTCGTTGATGGAGAACGCCGGCCGCGAGGTGGCCGCCGCCGCCGTCCGCCTGGGCGGCGGGACCTACGGGCGTCGCGCCCTGGTGGTCTGCGGGCGAGGCAACAACGGCGGCGACGGGTTCGTCGCGGCCCGGTACCTCTCGGCCTGGGGACTCGGGGTGACGGTGCTGCGCCTGGACGCCGACGCCGATCTGCGCGAACCGAGCGCCTCGAACCTGCAGCGACTCGGCCACACGTCGGTTCGGGTGCGGCCCTGGTCGGAGGAGACCGCCGCCCGCGAGCTGGCTCGGGCGGACCTGGTCGTCGACGCCGTGTTCGGCACCGGCTTCCGAGGGGCGCCCGAGGGAGACCACGCCACCGCGCTCGAGCGGATCGGCGGGGGGCCTCCGGTCGTGGCCGTGGACGTCCCCTCCGGCGTGAACGGCGCCACCGGCGAGGTCGCCGGCGACGCGGTCCGGGCAGATCTCACGGTGACGTTCGGCGCGGCCAAGCCGGGCATCGTGCTGCTGCCGGGCGCCGTCCACGCCGGGGTCGTCGAGGTGGCCGACATCGGGTTCCCCCGCGACCTGGTGCGAAGCGATCTCTGGCTGGTCGAAGACGCCGACGTCGCGTCGTGGATCCCGGAGCGGGCGGCCGAGTCGCACAAGCGGGCGGCCGGCTTCGCCGCGGTCGTCGGCGGCTCCCGGACGATGACCGGCGCGGTCGCCTTGATGGCCTCGGCGGCGTATCGCGCGGGCGCGGGGCTGGTGGCCGCCGCCGTGCCGGAGTCGATCCTGCCGGTCGTCCAATCCGCGGTCCGCGAAGCCGTGTTCGCGCCGCTCCCGGAGACCGATGCCGGCACCGTGGCCGGCGGCGGCGACCGGCTGACCGAGATCCTCGAGCAGGTCGGCGCTGTGGCCCTCGGGCCGGGCATGACCGTGGACGAGCGAACCGCCGAGTGGGTCCGTGGCTTCGTCCGCGAGAGCACCGTTCCGGTCGTCGTGGACGCCGACGGCCTCAACGCGTTCGCCGGCCGGGCATCCGAGCTGGCCCACCGGCGTGCCGGGCTGGTCCTGACGCCGCACGCCGGAGAGTTCGCTCGTCTGGCCAACGTCCCGGCGGCGGAGCTGGATGCCGATCGCATCGCGCACGTCCGCAAGCTCGCCGCCGAGACCGACGCGATCGTCCTGCTGAAGGGGTCGCGAACGCTCGTGGCCGCGCCCGACGGCACCGTGCGGGTGAACCCGACCGGCGGCCCGTTCCTCGCCACCGGCGGGACCGGCGACGTCCTGACCGGGATGATCGCGGGGATGATCGCGCGCGGGCTGGCGCCGGCCGAGGCGGCCTCGGCGGCCGCGTACGTCCACGGCGTGGCCGGAAGGTTGGCCGCCGACGTCGGTGGGGACGGCATCACGGCCGTGGACGTGCTCGAACGCGTGCCGGAGGCGCTCGTGGCGGTGACGCGCGGGTGACGCGGTACCGGCCGACCGTGGTCGAGGTGGATCTCGAGGCCGTCCGGCACAACGTGCGGCTACTGCGCCCGGAGCGCGCCGCGCTCCTGGTGGTGGTCAAGGCCGACGGATACGGGCACGGCGACCTCCCCGTCGCCCGCGCCGCGCTGGAGGCCGGCGCATCGTGGATCGGCGTGGCGCTGGTCGAGGAAGGCCTCGGACTGCGCGAGCGCGGGATCGGGGCGCCGATCCTGGTCCTCTCGGAGTGTCCTCCCGGGTCCGAGAAGGAGGCCCTCGCCGCCGGGCTGACCCCGAGCGTCTACACGCGGGACGGGTTGGCGGGGCTGGCCGAGGCCGCCCGCGCGCTCGGCCGCCCCGCGGGGGTGCACCTGAAGGTCGACACCGGCATGCACCGGGTGGGCCTGTGGCCGCCGTCGGCCGCCCCGACGTTCGCCCGCGAGCTGGTGGACGCGGGGCTCGAGCTCGAGGGGTTGTGGACCCATTTCGCCGCCTCGGAGGAGGACGAGGATGGCACGCGCGAGCAGCTCGGCCGGCTGCTCGAGGCCCGCGACGCGGTCGTCGCCGTGGGCATCCGGCCGAGGTTGCTCCACGCGGCGAACAGCGCCGCCACGATCCGGTTCCCCGAAACCCACCTGGACCTGGTTCGGCCGGGGGCGGCGGTCTACGGCGTGGACCCGGGCGGGGGGATCGGCCCGGCGTTCGGGTTGCGGCCCGCGCTTATGTGGCGCTCCCAGGTGACCATGGTCAAACGCCTGCCGGCCGGCGAACGCGTGTCGTACGGCTGGCGGTACGAGCTCGAACGCCCCTCGAACGTGGCGACCGTCCCGGTCGGGTACGAAGACGGTTACCCGCGCGGGCTGTCTTCGAAGGCCGACGTGTTGGTCCGCGGGCGACGCCATCGCGTGGCCGGGACGGTGACGATGGACCAGATCCTCGTCGACTGCGGCGACGACGAGGTCCGGCCGGGCGACGAGGTCGTGTTGATCGGGGCGCAGGGCGACGAACGGATCACGGCCGAGGAGCTGGCCGCCCACCTCGGGACGATCGGCTACGAGATGGTGACGGCGATCAGCGAGCGGGTCCCCCGCGACCACGTCGGATGACTCGAGAGGGCGCGTGACTCGCCGCCGCACCGCCCTCGTGACGACCGGGCTGGCCGCGGGTGCCGTTGCGGGCGGGCTGGTCGGCAGAGCCGTGATGAACGCGCGTCGCCGCCGGGCCGATCCCGAGGCGCACGAGCCGCTCTCGCTGGTGCCGCCGGAAGAGCTCGGCCCGGTGACGTCGTTCGACGGCACGCGGCTCGCCGTGTACGCGTCGGGAGACCCGGCCGGCCCGCTCCTCCTGTTCGTCCACGGCTTCAGCCTCGACCTCACGACGTGGCACTACCAGTGGACGGAGCTGTCGGCGAGCTTCCGGTGCGTGTTGATGGACTTGCGATCGCACGGGCGAAGCGACCGTGCCGCCGAGGGCGACCTCTCGCCATCGGCCTTCGGACAGGACCTGGCGGCGGTGATCGAGTCCCTGCCGGCCGACCGGCCGGCGGTGCTCGTCGGGCACAGCATGGGGTCGATGGCGATCCTGGCGATGGCGGAGGTGCGGCCGGACCTGTTCGAGTCCCGCGTGGCCGGGTGCGTGTTCGTGGGATCGGCCGCGAGCGACCTCCTTCGTGGGCTGATGGGATCGATCACCGGGCTGCTCCGACCGCGCCTGGGGTCGCTCCGCCAGGCCGTCACGCGGGTGGACCGCCTGCGGCGGGCCGTGCTGGCGAGCCCGGGGGACGTGGCCGGCCTCGTGGCCCGGCTGACGCAGTTCGGGCCGCACGCCTCGCCCCACGTGGTCGCGTACGTGGTGAGCCTGGCCGGACGAGCGCCGACCGAGGTGTGGACCGACGGGCTGGCCGGGCTCATGGACCTCGACCTCCGGCATGCGCTCGAGCACGTCGGGGTCCCGGCACTCGTCCTCGTCGGCGGCCACGACCGGGTCACGCCGCCGTCGGCGGCCGTGGCGCTGGCCGGCGCGCTGCCCGACGCCCGCTTGGAGGTGATCGATGACGCCGGCCACATCCCCATGATGGAGATGCACGAGGAGTTCAACCGGCGGCTCGAGCGGTTCTCCCGGGGCGTCCTCGGCCCGTCCTCGCGCGGCAGGAAGCGGAGGAGCGCGTGATCACGCGCGTCGAGGGCCTCCGCGTCGGCCACTGGACGGATCGCGAGGGCATCACGGGCTGCACCGTGGTCCTGTGCCCGCCGGGCACGGTGGGTTCGGTCGACGTGAAGGGCGGCGCGCCCGGCACGCGAGAGACCGACGCCATCCGCCCCGGGACGCTCACGCCCGAGGTGCACGCGGTCCTGCTCACCGGGGGGAGCGCGTTCGGCTTGGCCGCGGCCGACGGGGTCCAGCGGTGGCTGGAGGAGCGGGGGATCGGGTTCGACACCGGGATCGCCCGGGTGCCGATCGTCCCGGCGGCGGTCCTGTTCGATCTGGGGCTCGGCGACTCGGCCGCGCGGCCCACGGCGGCGTCGGGCGCCGCCGCCTGCGAGGCGGCCACCGACGGCGACGTGGCCGAAGGCAGCGTCGGGGCCGGAACCGGGGCCACCGTCGCCAAGAGCCCCGACCCCGCCGCAGGGTGGAAGGGCGGGATCGGCACGGCGGCCCTTGAGGAGGACGGCGTGGTCGTGGGGGCGCTCGCGGCGGCGAACGTGCTCGGGGACGTGATCGACGAGGACGGCGCCCCCATCGCGTCGAACCGGAACCCGGAGGCCGAGCCGCTCCGCTGGCCCGGCGCGAACACCGCGCTGGCCGTGGTGGCGACGAACGCGACCCTGACCAAAGAACGGGCGATGTTGCTGGCCGGCGCCGGGTCCGAGGGCATTTCGCTCGCGGTTCGGCCCTCGCATACGATGTGGGACGGTGACGTGGTGTTCGCCATCGGCACCGGACGGACGGTGGCGCCGCAGCCCGCGCTCGAGCGGATGGCGGCTCGGGCTGTCGCCGAATCGATCCGCCGCGGGGTGCGCCTGGCCGAGCCGCTCGGCGGGGTGCCGGCGGTAGGGGGGTTCGTGGCGTGAGGACGTTGGAGGAGGCGGCTCGCGAAGCCGCGACGTGTACTCGGTGCCGGCTCTCGCAGGGCCGGACTCAAGTGGTCTACGGCGTCGGCAGCCCCGACGCCGACCTGATGTTCATCGGCGAGGCGCCGGGGTTCCACGAGGACAAGCAGGGCGAGCCGTTCGTCGGCGCGGCCGGCCAGCTGCTGAACCGGCTGCTCTCGGAGATCGGGATCGCCCGCGAAGACGTCTACATCAACAACGTGATCCTGTGCCGCCCTCCGGGCAACCGCGACCCCTATCCGGACGAGCTCGAGGCGTGCAAGCCCTGGCTCGACGAACGCATCGCGCTGGTGGACCCCGTCGTGATCGTGACGCTGGGGAACTGGGCGACGCGGTACATCCTCGGCGGTAGCGTCTCGATCAGCCGGGTCCGGGGGCAACGGTTCCCCTGGAACGGCCGGATCGTGATCCCGACCTTCCATCCGGCGGCGGTCCTGCACGGCGGGGGAGAGAGCTCTCGCCAGATGGCGTCGCTCCGCGCCGACTTCCAGGAGATCCGCGCCGCGCTGGCCGAACGGCCCCAGCCGGCCGAGGAGCAGCTCGGCCTCTTCTGAGACCTCATGAGCAGGCTCCTCGAGCTCGCCGCCGCGACGGCGGAGGACACCAGGGCGGTGGGCTCCGCGCTCGCGCCGTTGCTCAGACCCGGGGACGCGGTGGCGCTGACCGGGGAGCTCGGGGCGGGCAAGACCACCTTCGTCCAGGGGGTCGCTCGCGGCGCCGGGTACGAAGGACCGGTGGCCTCGCCGACGTTCACGCTCGTTCGCGAATACCGGACCGGGAACCTGCGACTCGAACACGTCGACCTGTACCGGCTGGACCGGGTCCAGGAGGTGATCGATCTCGGGTTGCTCGAGCTGCTCGAGCTCGACGGCGTCCTGCTCGTCGAGTGGGGGGACGTAATCGAGGCCCTGTTGCCGCCCGACCACCTGGTGGTCGAGCTCACGGTGCCCGGCCAGGACGAGGAGCGCCGGATCTCGATCCGCCGGGTGGGGCCGGGCTGGGCCGGCCGATGGGAGCGCCTGGAGCAGGCGGTGGAGCCCTGGAGGGCGTCCGCGTGATCGTCCTCGGCATCGACACCTCGACCAACCACACCTCGGTGGCCCTCGGGACCGAGTCCGACCTGCTCGCAGCGGTGCAGTTCGCCGGTCCCCGGCGCCAGGACGACCTCGTCCCGGCCGTCCGACAGGCGCTGGCCTGGGCGGGGGTGGAGCTCTCGCACGTGGGGGGCGTGGCCGTGGGGCTCGGCCCCGGGCTGTACACGGGCCTGCGCGTCGGGATCCAGGTGGGCAAGTCGCTGGCGCAGACTCTGCGCGTCCCCATGGTGGGGATCCCCTCGCTCGACGTCCTGGCGCTCGGCGTCCGGACGGTCCGGCGCCGGATCTGCGCCGTGCTGGACGCGAGGCGGGGCGAGGTGTTCTTCGCCTTCTACCGGGCGGTCCCGGGTGGCGTCGTGCGCGACGGCGACTTCCGGGTGGACCGCCCGGCTGCGCTGGCGGCCGAGCTCGTGGCGGGGCGCGAGGAGGTGCTGCTCGTTGGCAACGGTGCCATCCTGTACCGAGAACAGCTGGAGGAGGCCGCGGCGCGAGTCGCCTTCGCCCCGGCGGCCCTGGCCCATCCGTGGGCCTCGGCCCTGGTCGAGGTCTCGGCCCCGCGGTTCATCCGTGAGGAGACCGACCGCCTGCACGAGATCGTGCCGCTGTACCTGAGGAAGACGGATGCGGAGATCAACTGGGATCAGCGAGCTCGAGGCGCCTCGGCTTGAGGTGACCCGTATGAAGCGCCGCCACCTGCGCGGCATCATGGCGATCGAGCGTCAGGTGTACCCGCGTCCGTGGAGCCCGAACCTGTTCCTCTCGGAGATGAGCGAGTCGCGGAACCGGTGTTACCTCGTGGCCCGGATCGATCGGGAGGTGGTCGGCTACGGGGGGCTGATCTGCTACGGCGAGGAGGCGCACGTGACCAACGTTGCCGTGGACCCGATGCACCACCGCCGGCGCATCGGGAGCCGCCTCCTCCGCGACCTCATCCTCGCGGCCGTGGATCTCGGGGCCGAGGCCGTCTCGCTCGAGGTTCGGGTGACGAACTGGGGAGCCCAGCGGATGTACGGGCGGTTCGGCTTCCGCCCGGTCGGTGTACGGAAGAACTACTACCAGGAGATCAGCGAGGACGCGCTCATCATGTGGCTCGACGGAATCCGCACGCCCGAGGTCCGGGCCCGGATCGACGAGCTGATGCGCGAGGCACCGGAGGGGATCCGCCCGGAGGGGGTGGTGGGGCCTCGAGAACCGATCGCCCGCGGCCCGGACGGCCTCGCGTGAAGGTCCTCGGGATCGAGACGTCCTGCGACGAGAGCGCCGTCGGGGTGGTGGAAGACGGCGTCCTGCTGACCAATCTGATCGCGAGCCAGGTCGAGCTGCACGAACGGTTCGGCGGGGTGGTCCCGGAGCTGGCGAGCCGGGCGCACGTCGAGGCCCTGACCCCCCTGGTCGAGGAGGCGCTCGACCGGGCGGGCATCGGGTTCTCCGATCTCGACGGGGTGGCCGTGACCGCCGGCCCCGGCCTGGTGGGCGCGTTGCTGGTGGGGATCGCGGCCGCCAAGGCGGTGGCCTTGGCCGCCGAAGTCCCGCTGATCGGGGTCAACCACCTCGAGGGCCACATCTACGCGAACCATCTCGAACACGAAGGCTCCCTGGTGCCGAACGTGTGCCTGGTGGTGTCCGGCGGCCACACGATGCTGGTCCACATGCCCCAGGAGCACCGCTACCGCGTGCTCGGCCAGACGCTCGACGACGCGGCGGGGGAGGCCTTCGACAAGATCGCCAGGTTCCTCGGCCTGGGGTTCCCCGGCGGCCCGGCGCTGGATGCGTTGGCGAGGAAGGGTGACCCGAACGCCATCACGTTCCCTCGCGCCATGGCAGACTCCGGCGACTACGACTTCTCGCTCTCGGGCCTGAAGACCTCGGTGCTCCGGTACGTGAAGCGCGAGCGGGCGGCGGGGCGCGAGCCGGACGCGGAGGACCTCGCCGCGTCGTTCCAGGAGGCGATCGTGGACGTGCAGGTGGCCAAGACCATGCGAGCGGCGGCCGAGACCGGCGTGGACACCGTGCTGCTCGGTGGCGGCGTCGTCGCGAACACCCGGCTCCGCGAGCGCATGACGGCCGCGGGTGACGACCGGGGTGTCCGGGTGATGATCCCCTCCCTGGCGCTGTGCACCGACAACGGCGCGATGATAGCCCGGGCCGGGGCCTCCCGGCTCGAACGTGGGGAACGTTCCGACCTCGACCTGGCCGCCGATCCGGCCATGGCCCTGGCCGGGTGACCGCGGTGCCGGGTCGCGGCGGTGCCCGGTGACGGTCTACTTCGTCACGGGCGGCGCCGGCTTCATCGGATCACACCTGTGCGACCGGCTCCTGGCGGAGGGCCACCGCGTGATCGCGGTGGACGACCTGACCACGGGGCGGATCGCCAACCTCTCCGAGGCCCGCGGGTACGGCAAGGAGTTCACGTTCTTCAACATGGACCTTCGGGCCGACGGGTTGCGGTCCCTGTTCGAGCGCCACCGGCCGGAGGTGGTGATGCACCTCGGGGCGCAGGCGGCAGTGGCGACCTCGATGGAGGACCCGGTGGTCGACGCGTCGGTGAACGTTATGGGGTCCCTGAACGTGCTCGAGTGCTCACGAGCCGTCGGGGTCCGCAAGGTGGTTTACGCGGCCTCCGGCGGCACCGTCTACGGCGAGCCGCGCAAGCTCCCCGTGAAGGAGACCGCCCTCGGCGGAGCGCGACCGGTGTCCCCCTACGCGATCAGCAAGAAGGTCGTGATCGACTACCTGGCCTTCTACGAGCGTTACCACGGCATCGAGTGGACGGCCCTGGCCCTCGCGAACGTCTACGGGCCCCGGCAGGACCCGCACGGGGAGGCGGGCGTGATCGCCATCTTCTCCTCGGCCATGCTGGCGGGCAGGTCCCCGACGATCTTCGGAGACGGGAACCAGACCCGGGACTACGTGTTCGTGGACGACGTCGTGCACGCCTTCGCGCTGGCCGCCGACCGGGGCAACGGCCGCCTGATCAACGTGGGGACGGCGGTCGAGACCTCTGTGAACGGCCTGTACCGCATGCTCGCGGAGATCGTCGGGTTCACCGGCGAGCCGGGCCGAGGCCCCGCCCGCGCCGGCGATCTCAGGCGCAGCGCGCTGGACATCTCCGCGGCCGAGGAGGCCCTCGGCTGGCGCCCCTGGACCTACCTGGAGGACGGCCTCGGCGAGACGGCAGCGTTCCTCCGAGGCGTGTGACCAGCCCAAACAACACGCAGCGCGTTCAGGATGTAACCCCTGGAGGCGGTGGGGCGTTACCTAGCGTGTAGGCGCAGTGTCTCTGGGGAGATCCTCGTCCGACCGGTCATGGCTGGCCGAGGGATCCAACTATCCGCCACGGGAGGGGTCGATGAATTCGCGAGCGCTCATGGTTGACGACCATCTGCTGTTCGCCGAGGCCGTTCGCCCTCACCTGGAGGCGGCCGGGGTGGAGGTTGTCGCCGTCGTGGCGACCCAGAACGATGCCGTAGCCGCCGTTCGGCAGTACCGGCCCACCTTGGCTCTCGTCGATCTCCGCCTGGCCGGCGAGAGCGGGCTGGCCGTTGGAGCCCGGATCCTCGAGGCGGCCCCGCAGACCCGGGTCGTCGCCCTCACCGCCATGGAGGAGCCTGGGAGCGTCCGAGAGGCGCTCCGGCTCGGGTTCCAGGGGTACCTGACGAAGGACATCTCGATCCGCGAGTTCGTGGATGCCGTCCGGACGGCCCTCGACGGCCAGGTGGTGGTCTCCCGCCGGTCGGCGCCGGCCGTCGTCGGCGAGCGCTCCTCGCCGCTCGAGCAGGCGGGACGCCTGGCGGAGCACCTCACCAGCCGCGAGCGAGAGGTGCTCTCGTTGATCGCCGAAGGCGCCGGCAGCCGGGAGATCTCCAGCCGGCTCCACATCGCGCCCAATACGGTCCGGACGCACGTCCAGAGCATCCTGACCAAGCTTCAGGTGCACTCCCGGCTGGAGGCCGCCGCGTTCGCCGTCCGGCACGGGGTGGTCGAGGTCGAACAGACCCGCCG
>DASUTU010000088.1:0-4987 GCA_036374435.1 Actinomycetota bacterium
ACCCCCGGGCCGGTCGCGATCGCCTCCCAGACCTCCTCCGGGGTCGCGTCGACCTCGATCTCGTGCTCCAGCTCGAACGGCTTGCCCATCGGGGGCCTCCTCTCTGTGGCGCCGGCCTCAGCGTTCGGGCCGGTCCTGCTCCGGCTTCACGCTCGGGTGCACGGCCACGATCACGCGGTGGTCACGCCCGCCCTTCGCGTTCTCGTCGTGGTACTTGCCGATCAACCTCGTGACGGCGCTCGCGAGCTCGTGCGCAAACGCGGCGCGGTCGGCCGCCGACGCGAACCGGATCTCGCCATCCATTCCGAAGGTCGCCAGGCGCTTGCGAGCCTTCGTGGCGCCGGCGAGGAGCTGGCCGACCTCGCGGACGAGCCGCGCGGCGAGCGCGATCAGCCAGCGCGCCGATAGCCGATCGGCCGACTTCGCCGGGTCCGGCTGCAACGCGGCGAGCGCGGCGGGGGAGATCACGTAGGAGAGGGCTGTGGCCTGGAGGATCCGCTCGACCATGTTTCCTTTCCGCCGCTCCTCGACCAACTCGACGAGCCCGTGCTGCTCCAGGGTTCGGAGGTGGTAATTGACCTTCTGGCGGGGAAGTCCGATGCGGGCGGCCACCGTCGTTGCGGAGGCGGGCTCGACGAGCTCGGCCAGGAGCCGGGTCCGGATCGGGTCCAGGGACGCTTCGGCCGCAGCCGGGTCCTCGATCACCGCAAGATCGAGCATGCACCCAGCGTCCCACCGACAACTTTTTTTGTCAAGCGGGCCGCGCGAGGGAGAGCCCGATGGGGATCGAGAAGACGATCAGGGTGATCCGTGTTCCGGCGCGAAGGTACTGCTGGAACACCTCGCGTCCAGGTGATCGATGCAGGCCCGTCTCGACAGAGAAGAAGATCCCGACGAGGAAGAGGCCGACCAGGCTCGCGGAGACCTCGGCGACATTCAGCAGGAAGGCGTCCGAGACCTGCCGCATGACCCGGAGCCTACCGTCGCCTCGCGTTCACGGCCGGGTCGGGGAGGGTAGCGACGGTGAACATCGAGGAGGGAGGCACGCGATGAGCAACCCCGGCGGGTCGGGGACGCCCAGCTTCGAGGCGGACATCAGGCCGCTGTTCCGGGAACTCGATCGAGAGTCGATGATGGAGACGTTCGATCTGTGGGCGTTCGAGGACGTCAGAGACAACGCCGAGGACATCCTCACCGTGCTCGAGTCCGGGACGATGCCCTGCGACGAGCCATGGGCGAAGGACCGGATCGAGACCTTCCGGTCCTGGGTCGAAGCCGGGTCTCCTCCGTAGTCTCCGCTCGTGGGCCACGAGCTGCTGGAGCACACCGCCGACCTCGGGATCCGGGCGTGGGGCCCGTCCCTGGAGGCCGCCGTCGAGGAGGCGCTGCTCGGCCTGGTCGAGGTCATGGGGGTCGATGCCTCCGGTCCGGGTGAGACGCGGCCCGTTCGGGGGAATGGCCATGACGACGCCTCGCGGCTGGTGGCGCTCCTGAACGAGGTGGTGTTCGTGGTGGAGACGGAGGACGTGCGGGTCGCGTCGGCGAAGGTCAGCCGCGACGACGGCGACCTGGTCGCCGAGCTCGAGGTCGCGGCCGCCACGGCGCCGGCGCAGGGCATCTCGGTCAAGGCCGCCACGTACCACCAGCTCGCCGTCGAAGAGCAGCCTGATGGGTCCGCCGAGGTTCGCGTGTTCGTGGACGTGTGAGGGTCGATGGAGCCCGAGCAGCTCGAGCGGTTCGTGTGGCGCCTGCCCGTGGGAACGGTCGACGGCATGCGGGTGCCGGCCGTGGTCTACGCGTCGAAGGAGCTCATGACCAAGGCCGTGGAGGACCGGGCCGTGCTCCAGGCCGCCAACGTGGCCACGCTCCCGGGCATCGTCACGGCCTCCTACGCGATGCCGGACATCCACTGGGGCTACGGGTTCCCCATCGGCGGTGTGGCGGCGACGTCCCTCGACGAGGGCGTCGTCTCACCGGGCGGGGTCGGGTTCGACATCGCGTGCGGGGTTCGGCTGCTACGTTCCGAGCTGGAGTGGGAGCGTGACGTGCGGCCCCGGATCGGCCAGCTCGTCCATACCCTCGGGCGTTACGTCCCCCGGGGCGTCGGGACCAAGGGCCGGATGAAGCTGTCCAGGAGCGAAACGCAGAAGGTCCTGCGCGAGGGCGTGCGGTTCCCGCTCTCGCGCGGCGTGGGGTTCGAGGAGGACGAGGAGTTCTGTGAGGACCGGGGAGCGCTCGAGGGGGCCAGGCCGGGGGAGGTCTCGGACAAGGCGTACCGGCGGGGGAGCGACCAGCTCGGATCGCTGGGGGCCGGCAACCACTTCCTGGAGGTCCAGGTGGTCGAGGAGGTGATCGAGCCGGTCGCGGCGAACGTGATGGGCCTGTTCCCGGGACAGGTGTGCGTGATGGTGCATTCGGGCTCCCGAGGGCTGGGGCACCAGGTCTGCACCGACCACGTGCAGGTCATGGACCGGCTGATGCCGACGCTCGGCATCGAGGTCCCCGATCGGCAGCTGGCTTGCGTCCCGCTGTCGCACGGATCGGCGGAACGCTACCTCGGGGCCATGGCGGCCGCCGCCAACTTCGCCCGGGCCAACCGACACGTGCTCGCCGACGCCGTCCGGCAGGCGTTTCAGGAGGTGTTCTCCCGCTCCGCCCGAGACCTCGGCCTGTTGCTCGTCTACGACGTGGCGCACAACCTGGCCAAGCTCGAGGAACACGAGGTCGATGGGCGCCGCGTCACGGTCTGCGTGCACCGCAAGGGCGCCACGCGGGCCTTCGGGCCCGGTCACCCCGAGCTTCCCGCTGCCTACCGCCCGATCGGGCAGCCGGTGATGATCCCCGGCAGCATGGGCACGGCGTCCTACGTGCTGGTGGGGACGGCGGAGTCGGCTGCCCGATCCTTCTCATCGACCTGCCACGGTGCCGGCCGGGCCATGTCCCGGCACAAGGCCAAGAAGCAGATGAGCGGGCAGGAGCTCGCCCGCAAGCTCGAGGGCGAGGGGATCATGCTGGCCCGGCGCACCTGGGGCTGCTTTCCGAGGAGGCGCCGTACGCCTACAAAGACGTCTCCGAGGTCGTCCGGGTGTGCGAAGGGGCCGGGTTGTCGCGCGTGGTGGCAAGGCTCCGGCCGGTCGGAGTCGTGAAGGGCTGATGCGGAGATCCTGAGCCGAAACGGTCACGATTCGTCGGTCTCGCTTGCCTCCGGGAGAACGCCTCGTCGACGATCCCTTCGTGGGCGTCACGATGATCGTCGCGCTCGTACTGATCGGCCTCGCCGCCGTCGCCGCCGGAGGTCTGGGGATCCTGTTGCCGACCGGGGAGCGGCTCGCCGCCGGGCTTCCGCTCGTGATGGGTGCCGGCGTGGGCGTCGTCGCCATGGCCGTCGGAAGCCAGATCGTGGGGGAGTCGCCCGAGCGTTACGAACGCGTCTTCCTGGTGGCCTCGACGCTCGGGTTCGTTGCCACCATGGGCGGCCTCGGCGTGTTGTGGCGGACCGCCGCCCGACGGCGATAGCGCGGGTCTCGAGCGGCGACGATGCCGGCCGTCCATCCCGGCGCGCGGCCGTTCGCCGGTGGGCGGATGGGCTCCACGGGCAGACCGCTGGCAGCGAGCACCCATGAGGTCAACGAGTTCGAGTTCCACATGTCGCCCGTCCCGAGCTCGTCCCGGCCCCAGACCAGCGCGGGAACCGAGCCGACGAGTTGGATGATCCGCTCGGCCTGGTGCGGGTCCCGGCTCAACCGTTCGCTGGCCACCGCGTACGAGAGGTCGGGGATGACCCCGTCCCGCCAGCACCGAACCTCGTAGCGGAGCACGCGGAGGCGTCCCAGCCGCCGGTCGCCGACCGGACCTGAGGACACCACGCCGCGGGTCCGACCATCGGCGTCCGGGATGGGCCACGCCATCTCGATCGTGAAGCGTGCCTCGGTCGTTCGGACCTCGAGCGCGGAGTGATAGAGGTCGAATGGGCGTCGTCGCTCGCGGCGCGCCTGGATGGCCTCGTAGATTCGCCCGTTCAATCGGACGAAGTGCCCGCCCGCCCCGAGGGGGAGCCAGTACAGGTCGACGGACGCCGAGCTCATGCGTTCAGGGTCCCGTCGCCGCCCTCCGCCACGCAGGGCCGGGCGGCACCCGTCCGGCACGCCGTTCGGCCTCGGTCGGATCGTTACCGCGATCTCGACAGCGGATCCCAGACGGACGGCGGGATGTCGAGGTCGGCGCGCATGGCGTCCAGCCGTCTCCGGCGGGCGTCCTCGCCGGCCGCTGCCGAGCTCGGCCTGGCCAGGAACCGACGCAAGCGGGTGCGCGCCAACTCGTCCTGCGGCCCCGCGGTGCTCTCGCGGAGCGTCCGGACCGCCTTCTCGGGGTCGGGCGCGTGGTAGATGCCGGTGCCGACGGTCAACATGTCGGCTCCGGCCTCCACGTACCGAGGGGCGTTCGACGGCTTGACCCCGCCGTCCACCTCGATGCCGACCTCGAACCCGCCGTGCTCGATCCGGGCTCGGAGCTCCGCGATCCGCTCGAACGTGTCGGCGGCGGAGGCGGCGCCGCCGAACCCGAGGGGAACCGCCACCAGGTTCACCAGGTCCACCGCCGCCAGGATCTCGTCCGGGACGTCCTCGACGGGGGTCTCGAGCCGCACCGCCAGGCCGGCGAGGCGTCCCTCGTCCCGGACCCGCTCGATCACTTCGAAGGGATGCTCGGCGGCTTCGAGGTGGAACACGATCATGTCGGCGCCCGCGTCGCACATGCTCTGGACCCATGAGCCCGGGTCCTCGACCATCAGATGGACCTCGATCGGAGCCTCGGTCCACTCGCGCACGCGGGCCGCCACGAACTCGCCGAACGTGAGGCGCGGTACGAACCGGCCGTCCATCACGTCGAGCGAGAAGGCGTCCACGCCGGCCTCGGCCACCCGCCGGACCTCGCGTTCGAGCCGCGCGTAGTCGGCATCCAGGATGGAGGCGGTGATGACGGCCAGGGT
>DASUTU010000089.1:0-2357 GCA_036374435.1 Actinomycetota bacterium
GGACTCCCCGGGCGTCTTCACCCACAGGTACGCGTCGACCAGCGGGTTGCCGGTGTCCAAGGTCGGCCTCGGCCCGAGGCCCCGGCCCGGCGGGTTGCACCAGTCCTGGGGATCCGGGTAGGCAGGAGGCGCCCACGGCCCGAGGCCGTTGCGGCTGGTGTCGATCACGAAGTGCGTGGTCGGGACGACGTCGCCGAACCGGACGTCGTACGCGGACGTGTTCAGGGCCGGATCGTCCGACTCGTCGCTCCACTCGCCGTAGGGACTGAGCGCCACCCCGGTCCACGGTCCGAGCAGGTCGGCGATCTTCGTCCCCTCCGGCCCGCCGTTCCAGTACTGGTTCGGGCAGTTCACGAAGTCACCGCTCGCGAGGCACTTGGAGATCCAGGTCCCGTAGTGGAGCAGGTTCGTCGTGAACTGGTAGTTCGACACGTTCAGGAAGAACCCGGCGGCGCGCTCCACGCCCGCCTTCACCAGCCGGTCCGCGGCGTCGCCCACTCCGAGCCACGCGCTGTGCGTCCCGTCCAGGTACACGTCGGCCCTGGGCTGCCGGTTGAGGCGATCGATCGCCTCGTTCAGCATGAAGAAGCGGTCCGCCGCGGCGGTGGCGGGATCGGCCTCCCCGGGCTGGCACCACTCCGGGTTCCCGTTGATGTCGGTGTAGAAGGGGATGATCCCGAGGCCGTCGGGCTCCAGGATCACCATGGCCCGGCCTCC
This sequence comes from Actinomycetota bacterium, assembly GCA_036374435.1. GTDB lineage: Bacteria > Actinomycetota > UBA4738 > UBA4738 > HRBIN12 > CALGFI01. The sequence goes on from DASUTU010000089.1 coordinate 718, forward strand.
CCCGATCCCCCGGGCCACGCCGTTCACCCAGCCCAGGTACTCCTCGACGGTCGTGGCTCCCCCCGCCGAGAACTGTGCGCAGTCGCGGAAGGGGATGTTGTAGAGGACGAGCACCGGCACGGTCTTGCCGTGCCGGGCGGCCTTCATGGTCGCCTTGACCTGCTTCTCGGCCTGCTTGGGGGTACCGCTCTCGACCCACACCGCCTGCGGCTGTCCAACCATCTTCCTGATCAGGTCGGCCGCGGCCTGGTCACCATCCGCCTCGAGTTGGTCGATCTGCTCGAGCGCCCCGGGCTGCGGCGGCGGCACGTAGAGACCGGTTGCCGTCGGCTGGGGGTCCGCCGAGCCGGGCACGGCCCAGAGAATCGGCATCATCACCCCCAGCAGGCCGGACAGAACGATGTGTCCAACGGAACGTCTCCGCATGGGGCCACCCCCTCGCCTCGGGCTCCGAAAGCGTTTTCGGAGCTTCCCGTCCACCGCGGCGCGGCGGTTTCACTTGGCCGCATCGTACGCCCGCGGTCAAGTCCGTCCGGGCGGGCCGGTCGGACCGGACGGGCGCGCCCACGACACCGTCCACCGTCCGTGGGTCCGACCCACCGAGAGCGCCATCCCGAAGCAGGCGCCCACCCGTTCGGCCGTCAGGACCTCGGCCACCGGACCGGCCGCCGCGAGACGACCGCGGTCCAGGAGCGCCGCGTGCGTGATGGTCGTCGGGAGCTCCTCGAGGTGATGGGTGACGAGGATGCTCGGGACGTCCACGAGGTCGCCCGCGTCCTCCAGCGCGCGGACCAGGCCCTCCCGTCCCGGGAGGTCCAGCCCCGCGGCCGGCTCGTCGAGCAGCAACAGCTCCGGACGCGAGAACAACGCGCGCGCGATCAGGACCCGCTGGCGCTCCCCCTGGCTGCAGGCGGCCAAGGCCTGGCCGTCCAGGTGGGCGCACCCGAAGATCCGCAACAGCTCCTCGGCCCGCTCCAGGTCGCCGGCGTCGTACCGCTGGAGCCACGGGACCAACGTCGACCGCTTGCCGGTGAGGACGACCTCTCGCACGGCCAGGCCCGGCGGGATCGCGTCGGCCACGGCGTGTCCCACGAACGCGATCCGCTCGCGGAGCGCGCGGAGATCGACCGCACCCAAGCGCGCGCCGAGCACGACGGCCATACCCCGGCTCGGAAGCCGGAGCGCCCCCGCCAGACGAAGAAGGGTGGTCTTGCCGGACCCGTTCGGGCCGAGCACCGCCCACCGCTGGCCGGGCCCCGTGGTCAGGCTGAGGGGCTCCAACACTCGCCGGCCGCCGATCCGAACCTCGACCCGGTCGAACTCGACGACGGCGTCCATGGGCGCCCGTCGACGGTCAGGCGCCGATCGCCGTGAGGAACTCGTCGAGGTCCGGGGCCACGTGGTAACTCGGGGCGACGTGGCCTTCCAACGCCTCGATCGTCTTGTAGCCGTTGCCGGTCACGTAGGCGACGGTCTCCTCGTCGGGACGGATGGCTCCGGACTCGGCCAGTCGTTTGAGGACCGCGATCGTCACGCCTCCCGCCGTTTCGGTGAACACACCTTCGGTCTCGGCCAGCAGGCGGATCCCGTCCACGACCTCGGCCTCCGTGCAGGCGTCGATCACCCCGCCGCTCTGGTTG
>DASUTU010000090.1:0-5185 GCA_036374435.1 Actinomycetota bacterium
GCGAGCTGACGGACGACGACCTGGCCCGGGTGGCCAAGGTCGGTCGGCGACGCACGTTCGGCGCAGGTGACGTCCTGGTCGAACGGGACTCCGAGTCGGGCGGGCTCTTCGTCATCCTCAGCGGCACGGTCTCGGTCGACGCGGGCGGCGTGACCCATCAGCTCGGCCCGGGCGACTTCTTCGGCGAGATGGCGCTGCTGGGCGGGACGCACTCATCGGGGGGAGCCACCTCGGACTTCTTCGGCGAACATGCGGCCATGGGCCGGGCCCGCCGATCGGCGAACGTCACGGCCGTCGAGCCGGTGGAGGCGCTCGTGATCGAAACCGTTTACTTCGAGCCGTTCCTCATCCAGAACCCGAGCGTCGCGGTCGCGATCCTGCACGGCGTCGTCCAGCGGCTGCGCGAGGTCCAGGCGCGGCTGGAAGAGCGCGACTCCTGAGGCGTTGCTGTCAGAGGTCTTTCGAGTAGCGCTTGAAAGACCGCGTGACCTGCATCCCCACGTGCTCGTAGACACCGCGGGCGCCCGTGCGCGACTCGGTGGAGAGCCCGGCCCTCCGGAGCCCGCGGTCGAAGAACCGGCGGAAGGACGCACGGAGGAGGGCGCCCCCCAGCCCCCGGCCCCGGTGTGAGCGCTTCACCGCGATCTGTTCGACCCACCCCTCGTCGCCGTACACGCGGCAGTGCGAGACCCCCACGAGCTCGGACCCGTCCTCGAGCAGGAGCGTGAGCTCGGGATCGAGGTCCTCCCGATATAGGTACGAGGCGGCCCAGTCCTCGAAGGGCATGCTCGGGTCGCGGTCGGGCCAGTCCGAGAACGCCACGTCGATCAGCTCGTACACCGCGCGGTCATCGCGGCCGAGCTCGAAGGCGCGGAGCGTGATGCCCTCGGGGAGCGTCGGAGCCGGCGGCTGGTCGTCGAGCCGGTACTGGAACATCCAGGTGGTCCACCGCACCCTATAGCCGTTCGCCGTGAGGAGCTCGATCGCGGCGTCATCGTTGTCGCTCTTCGTCTGACCGACCTTCTCGGCGCCGAGCTCGCGGGCACGGCCTTCGGTCCACGTGAGGAGCGCCGTCCCGAGGCCACGGCCCTGCACGTCGGGATGGACGTGCACCCACGCTCGGCCGCCGGCGACCTCGGCGTACGCGACCGGTCGGTCGCCTCGGAGAACGAGCACGGCGTCGGAGCTCAGGTTGAAGCTCGGGCGCTGCCAGTGGCCGCGGATGTCGTCGGCCGCGATGTCCACGACGCCGTCGACGGCGAGCTCACCGGCCGCCGCCACCTCGGTGACGGCGTCGAGATCCTCCATCGCGGGGGCGCGCGCGCCGAAGCCGTCGGGGAACTCGACGTTCACGCCAGTCGCCATCCGGGGCACCGCTCGCCCCCCACCGGACCTGGAGGGGCATCGAGGGCCTCGAGGCCGAGACGGACGTCGTCGAAGTCGTTCCAGCGCACGAGCGGAACGCCGTCCCGGGTGGCGATCTCGACGAGCGCGTCTTTGGCGAACACGACGTCCGAATACAGGGCGCCGTACCGATCCGAGGGGCCCTCGCCGACGAAGGCCACGGCACCGCGGCTCCGGGCGGCGATGACCGCGTTCATCTTGCAGGTGCCGCAGCCCAGGCATTCGGGGTGGGCGTTGCCGTAGACGATGCCGGCGTCCGTCCAGGTGTTGGTCGTGACCCGGACGTGTTGGAGGCCGACGCTCGCGAGCAGCGGCGGGATGTAGAAGCCGAAGCCGTCCGAGGCGATCCCGACGGCCATGCCCCGGCCCTCGAGCCAGCGGACGAACGCCGGGAACGTCGGGTCGAGGGGGCAGTGCTCGAGGGCGAACGCCACCATCTGCTCGAGCGGCGCATCGAGCATCGCGGCTTGGGCCGAGATCACGCGTCGCGAGTCGAGCTCGCCCCGCTCCCACGCCGCATCGAGCTCGGGCCACGACGGGTCGCCGAACTCGACCAGCAGGTGCTCGGCGGCGTCGTGAAGGCACGCCGTGCCGTCGAAGTCCACGAGGACCGATCCGATGGGGACCACGGCCGCAGCGTATCGGGCGGTACCGTGGGGCGATGGACGTCCAGGTCTCCACGGTCATCCTCGTCGAGGGGGAGAGCGACCGGCTCGCCCTCGAGGCGCTCGCCGCCCGGCGTGGCCGGGATCTCGCCGCCGAGGCCGTCGAGGTCGTGTCGATGCGAGGCGCCGGGAACCTCGCCCGGTTCCTGGCGCGGTTCGGCCCCGAGGGGCTCGGCGTCCGGGTGGCCGGCCTCTACGACGTGGGCGAGGAGGAGGTCGTCCGACGAGCCCTCGAGGGAGCCGGGTTCGGGTCGGGGCTCTCGCGCGAGCGGATGGAGCGCCTCGGCTTCTTCGTCTGCGTCGTCGACCTCGAGGACGAGCTCATCCGCGCCCTCGGTGCGCCCGCCGTCCTGCAGGTGATCGAGTCGCAAGGTGAGTTGGAGGCGTTTCGCCTCTTCCAACGGCAGCCCGGGTGGAGGGGGCGAGCCGTCGAGGACCAGCTCCGCCGGTTCCTCGGAACGTTCAGCGGCCGGAAGATCCGGATGGCGCCTCTGCTGGTCGACGCGCTCGACCTCGATCGCGTCCCGCGGCCGATGGACGGCGTGCTCGCGGTGGACGACGACCGGCGCAGCGCCCGGGACCGGCGCTAGGTGGTGGCTCTACGGAAGACGAGGTCGAAGCGGTCGTGTCGTTCATCATTGGATCCGCGGTTGGAGTGCTGTCAGGTTCGACGTCCGATCGCCCGGCCCCACGCGAAGGCGGCGAACGCATTCGGGGACTCAGCCCAGCGGACCCAGGCGTCCTCCAGCGCGTGGATCTCCTCCAGATCACCCAGTCCGTACCGGCTTACCCCGTCCACATACCACTCGTCTCGGCAGTCCGCGGCCCTGCCGAGGCCGAACAGCCGCACTCGTTCCTCAGTCCCGTAGCTGAGGTACGTCGTGAAGGCTTCGACCTCCTCGAACCCGGCCGCGAGCAGCAGCCCGCGAAGCTCGCGTCCCCGGTAGTAGTGGACGTCGCCCTGCGCGTCCCAGATCTGCAGACGCAGCTGGTAGAACCGGTGAAGAAGCGGCTCGTCCGGGCCGTGAAGGATGAGCCCTCCATACTCGATCGACGACGCCGCGATCAGCCCGCCGGGCTTCAGCACCCGCCGCACCTCGGCCAGGCCCCTGAACGGATCATCCAACGTCTCCAGCATCGCGAACAACGTGCACACGTCGAAGGAGGCTTCCGGGAAGTCGAGCTCGTAGATGCTGCCGGCCCGGAACTCCACGTTGTGGATGCCGTGGTCCGATGTGTACGCGCGGGCGTCCCGAAACTCGGTGTCGTCGAGTTCCACTCCGATCGCGTGGCCTGCGACCTCGCCCAGCCCGACCGTGATCGAACCCGGCCCGCACCCGACATCGAGGACCCGGTCGCTACCGCGGATGTGCGGGAGGACGAAGTCGGCGTACTCCGCGGCGCTCCGCGTTCGCATCAAGGCTTCGAAGCTCAGTCCGTGTCCCCCTGTCGACGGGAGGGTAGTCCATGCCGCCAGTTGGAGACCTCGGAAGGAGGGACCGCCTCCACCCCTGGACCAGCCGTCACCGGCCCCTCGTATACTCGATCCGGTGGCCGCGCTAGGCGGGGAGCTAGCGGTGCCCTGTACTCGCAATCCGCTTCAGCGAGGCTGAATCCCCGTCCGAGGCCCGTCGGGTCCGAAGTCGCTCCCGGCACGGAGCGTCGAAGGTCGGGTCCCGCGCGACGTCAACCTGCGAACCCGGTCAGATCCGGAAGGAAGCAGCCGTAAGCGGGCGCTGGCGGGTGCCGCGGGGGTGCCTGGCCGGAGCTACCGGCCGGTGACGCGCTCGAGTCCGGCGAGGTCGACGGCGGGTGCGCGGCCACCATTCCGTTCCCGTACGCTTGCGCGTCGAGCGGGCCCGAGGGGGAAGGTCGTGGCCGAGGAGTACCAGTCCCTGTATCGCAAGTACCGGCCGCAGGGCCCCGGGGAGGTCCTCGGCCAGGAACACGTCACGCGAGCGCTGATGGGCGCGGTCCGCGAAGGGCGTTTGGCGCACGCGTTCCTGTTCTGTGGTCCCCGCGGGACCGGCAAGACCTCGACGGCCCGGATCCTGGCCAAGATGGTCAACTGCGAGCAGGGGCCCACGGCCGAGCCGTGCGGGACGTGCGACCAATGCGTGACCATCCGCGATGGCCAACACCTCGACGTGGTGGAGATCGACGCGGCCTCGCACGGCGGCGTGGACGACGCGCGGGACCTCCGCGAGAAGGCGCCCACGGCGCCGGTCCAGGGCCGCGAGAAGGTCTACATCATCGACGAGGCGCAGCGGCTCTCGCGCGAGGCGTTCGACGCGCTGCTGAAGGTGTTCGAGGAGCCGCCGCCCGGCGTTCGGTTCGTGCTCGCCACCACCGAGCCCCACAAGATGCCGGCCACGATCGTCGGCCGGTGCCAGAGGTTCGACTTCCGCCGCGGCGACATGCCGGTTGTGGCCGAACACCTCCTCCGCGTGGCCAAGGACGAAGGCGTCGAGCTCACCGAGACCGCGGCCCAGGCCATGGCCCGCCAGTCCGAAGGGTCGTTCCGCGACGCGCTCTCGCTGCTCGACCAGGCCTCGGTGCTCGGCGGGGCCTCGGTGGACGAAGACGTGGTCGCCTCGCTGATCGGGACCGGACGGCAGGACGTGCAGTACGCGCTCGCCGACGCGGTCGCCGTCGGCGACGCCAAAGGGGTGTTCGAGCTCGTCAGCAGCCTGGTGCAGGAGGGACAGGACCTCCGGTTCGTCACCAACGAGGTGCTCGCTCACTTCCGCAACCTGCTGCTCGTCAAGACCGCGCCGGGGCAACAGGATCTGCTCGACGTGACCGAAGACGAGGCCGAACGCCTCGCCACCCAGGCCGCAAAATACGCCGCCCCCGAGCTCGCCCGCGTGATCTCGCTGCTGCTCGCCGCGCAGACCGACATGCGGTGGACCACCTCGCCCCGCCTCAGCCTCGAGCTCGCCCTCATCCGCGCGACCATCCCCGAGGCCGACGAGCGCCCCGAGGCCCTGGTGTCTCGCCTCGAGCGCCTCGAGCGCGTTGCGGGGATCGCGCCCGGCTCCGGGGCGGCCCCTCCAGGCTCCGGTTCGGCGCCAACCCCACCGTCCGAGGCCGCTCCGGCCGCCGTTGGCGCCTCA
>DASUTU010000091.1:0-13860 GCA_036374435.1 Actinomycetota bacterium
CTCAACGAACAGATTCAGGGCTCGCGACTCGCCTTGGCCGACCTCGATCCGGTCGAACGTCTCGGGGTCGGCCTCGTCGTGACCGGGGAGGACCAGGCGGGACACCTGCGCTGAGGCGTACCGATCCGGGTGGCCGGCCGCGCCCTGGTTGAGCGAGAGGAGCCAGCGTTCGACGATGCCCTCGGGGCGCTCCTCCGCCGAGCATGCGGGCGCCGCGACGGCCGCCAGCGCGAGCAGGAGGAGGAGGCGCCTCACGTCGCCGACACCGCCCGAACGTCCATCTGCACCAGGTCGACGCCTCGGGTCTCCGGCAGGTACCGCCAGGCCAGGAACATCACCGGGGGGATCAAGGCGAGGTTCGTCAGGCTCATCGCGTCGCCGATCGAGCCGATCGGGCCGGTGACGTGGTCACCGAGGATCCCGACGACCAGTGGGGCCACGATCGCGCCCGGTACCTCGAAGGCGTCGCGGCACCACGCGGCGGCGCGGCTTCGCGCACGTACGTCGGGAACTATTCGGTCGAGAAGTCAGACGTCATCGCGACCGAACCCAGCCCGAAGAAGATGGCCAGACACAGAACCGGCAGCATAAGCGGCGCCGAGCGGATCTGGAACAACCACGTCCCGAACCGAGGGTTCCCGCCATGTAGACTGGAGGGGCGCCCGGCCCGCATCGAGGCCGTCTCGACAGGGTACGGTCGGGGCGATGATCGTCGTCGGCACGAGCGGGTGGCAATACCGCGACTGGCGCGACGTCCTCTACCCGGAAGGGCTGCCGCAGCGACGGTGGCTCGAACGGTACGCCGACGAGTTCGCCTCGGTCGAGGTGAACAACTCGTTCTACCGTCTTCCCGAGATCGCCACGTTCGAACGATGGCGCGAGGGCACGCCGCCCGACTTCACCTTCGCCGTGAAGGCCAGTCGATTCGTCACCCACATCAAGCGGTTGCGGGACGCGGAGGACGCCGTTCGGCTGTTCGTCGAGCGGGCGAAGGGACTCGGGCCCAAGCTCGGGCCGATCCTGTTCCAGCTCCCGCCGAGGTTCCCCACCGACGTGGGGCGCCTTCGCTCGTTCCTCGAGTGGCTGCCGCGGGGCGTGCGGTCCGCGTGGGAGTTCCGGGATCCCTCGTGGCTCGCCGACGAGATCCTAGCGACGCTGGACGACGCGGGCTGCGCGTTCGTGCTGGCCGACCGTCCGGGGTTCCGAGGGCCCATGCCCGTGACCGGCGGATGGTCCTACGTCCGGTTCCACCAGGGGTCGCGGACCGGTCCCGACTACCGCCGGGACAAGCTGCGGCGATGGGCCGAGCGGATCGCCGACCTGCCGGCCGAGGACGTCTGGGTCTACTTCAACAACGACACGGGCGGGGCGGCGATCCGCGACGCGCGGTTCCTGCGCCACGCGCTCGACCAGGCCCAGGCCCGGGTGGCGTGAGCCGCGTTACGACGCGGCCAGGCGGCGGGCGTCCTCGACGCGTTCGGCGATGCGGGCCATCAGGACGTCGACGAAGCGCTGCGTGTCGACGGTCGACGCCGCATCACCCTCGAGCGTGACCGGCTCGCCGAAACAGAGGGTGGCCACCGGCCGCCACGGCCGGCCGAAGCGCAGTCCGGCCTTCGGCCAGCGGTCGTTCGTGCCCCAGATCCCTACCGGGACCACGGCCGCGCCGGAGGCGAGCGCCACGCGGGCCAGCCCCGTTCGGCCCCGCTGGAGCCCGTCCTCCGGCGAGGGGTTCACGCGGCCCTCCGGGAAGACGCCGGCGAGCGCCCCGGATCGAACCGTGCGGATCGCCTCGTCCAGCGCGCCGACGTCGCCTTCGCCCCTGCGAAGCGGGATCTGGCGATACAGGCGGAGCGCCCACCCGAATCGCTTCTTCGCGAAGAACTCGGCCGCCGTCAGGAATCGGGTCATGCGGCGGCACCGTTGTCCGACGACCAGCGCCAACAGCACGCCGTCGAGGGCGCTCACGTGGTTCGCGGCCACGACGGCCGGACCGGAGCGGGGGACCCGGTCGACGCCCTCCACGCGGACCCGGAAGCACACCCTCGCCACGGCCCCGACCACGGCGATGCCGAACCGCCACCACCCGTTGAGATCCCCCCGCCGAGCCATCCGGCGGATGCTACTCGGCCGGCGGCTCCGAACGCGTGGATAGGATGACCCGGCGATCGACGGGAGAGAGGCGATGACACGACCGGACACCGACCGGATCCGCGGGGCCGTCGAGGGACGGTACGAAGAGTTCCTCTCGGCGCTCGAGCGGATCGTGAACCTGGACAGTGGCTCCTATACGCCCGACGGCGTCAACGAGGTCGTCGACCGCTGCCGGGGGCGATTCGAGGCGCACGGGTGGACGATCGAACGGACCGCCCACGACCCGTCGGCGGGCGAGCGACAGCTCGGCGACCTGCTCGTCGGGCGGCTGGACGGGGCCGGCGGTCCGAACGTCCTGTTGATCGGGCACACGGACACCGTGTTCGATCCCGGCACCGTGGCCGAGCGCCCGTTCCGGATCGACGGCGACCGCGCGTTCGGGCCCGGGGTGTCCGACATGAAAGGAGGTCTGCTGAGCGGCTTCTTCGCCGTCGAGGTGTTACGGGACCTCGGCTTCGACGGGTTCGGACGTATCACGTACGTGTGCAACCCGGACGAGGAGATCGGCTCGCCGTGGTCCCGGGAGTTCATCCGGGCCGAGGCCGCGAACGCCGACGTCGCGTTCGTGCTCGAGGGGGCTCGCGAGAACGGCGACATCGTCTCCTCGCGCAAGGGGGTGTCGGACTACCGGATCGAGATCGCGGGACGCGCGGCCCACGCCGGGGTCGAACCCGAGAAGGGGCGCAGCGCCGTTCTCGAGGCGGCGCACAAGACCGTCGCCCTGCATTCCCTGAACGGCCGGTGGCCGGGTGTGACGGTGAACGTCGGCGTGGTGCACGGCGGGACGCGGACGAACGTGGTCGCCGATCGCTGCACGATCGCGGTGGACGTCCGATCGCCACTCGAGCGGACGCTGGCCGAGGCGGAGGCGGCCGTGGATGAGATCGCGAATGCCCACGCCGTGCCCGACGTGTCGGTGACCGTCTCCGGCGGGGCATGGCACCGGCCCATGGAGAAGAAGGAGGGCGGAGCCCGGCTGGCCGAGCTCGCCACGCGGATCGCGGCGGAGCTCGGGTTCGAGCTGAAGGACGCGGCCACGGGCGGCGCCTCGGACGCGAACACGACCTCGGCCGCCGGGGTGCCCACCCTGGACGGGTTGGGGCCGATCGGCGGGGACGACCACGGGCCGAAGGAGTGGATCGACCTGACGAGTGTCGCCCCGCGGATCTCGCTGCTGGCCGGGCTCGTGTCACGAGCGGACGAGGCGATCGCCGGATCGCGGAGCTGAGGAGGAGTCGGGTGGACGTCACCACCGTGCGGTTCGAGAAGCCGGAGGACGTGAACGTCGTCGTCGGCCAGGCGCACTTCATCAAGACGGTCGAGGACCTGCACGAGGCCTGCGTCCACGTGCCCGGCCTGAGGTTCGGCATCGCGTTCAACGAAGCCAGCGGACCGTGCCTGGTTCGCCGGACTGGCAACGACCCCGAGCTGACCGACCTGGCCGTCCGCAACGCCGAGGCGATCGGCGCGGGGCACGTGTTCGTCATCGCGCTCCGCGAGGGGTTTCCGATCAGCGTGCTGAACGCCGTCAAGGCGGTCCCCGAGGTCTGCCGGGTCTTCTGCGCGACGGCGAACCCGCTGGAGGTCGTGGTGGGTCAGACGGAGATGGGACGAGGCGTCCTCGGCATCGTCGACGGCTCCTCGCCCCTCGGCGTGGAGACCGACGCCGACGAGGCCGAACGCAAGGAGCTCCTTCGGAGGTTCGGCTACAAGCTGTGAGCGCCCCCGCTACTCGCGGGTGGTGACCTTGGACGTACGCATGTACTCGCCGGGACGGCGGCCTCGCGTCTGCGCGAGCCGCCACGCCAGGAGCTGGACGGGCACGATCGAGACGGCCGAGAGCAGCGCCCGGTCCAGGTAGCCGGTCGCCACCGACCGCGCTCCCTTCGGGGCCTCGCCGTCGGGGGTGACCACGAGGACGTTCGCGCCCGTTCCGACCAGGTCGGCGGACAGACCGAGGTCGAGCCGGCGTGTCTCGGGTTCTGTGGCCATGACGATGGCGGTCATCTCCGGGCCGGAGAGCTCCATGGGACCGTGCCGGAACGCCCCGGCCTCGAACGACTCGGCCATGACGCCGGACTCCTTCAGGACCAGCGCGCCCATCTCGGTGGCGGCCCGAGCCGGGCCCCGGCCGATCAGCGCCATGACCTCCCGGCCGGCGTGCCACTCGGCCAGCTCCGCGGCGGTTGTTTCGGGGTCCTCGAGCAACCGCTCGACAGACATCGCCGCGCCCTCCGCGGCGGTGCGCGTCCGATCCACCGCCGTCTCGACGCTGTCGCCGGCCAGCAGCCGGGCGATACCGGACAGGGCGGCCATCGCCGCGGCGAACGTGATCGTGCCCGGGCCACGCTCCTCGCCGGCGCGGGTATCGATGGTGACGTCCGCCCGCCGCGCCAGGTCGTTGCCCAGCCCGTTGGTGATCGACACCACGAACGGCCGCATGCGCTGTTTGGCGATCTCGTTGGCGAGCTTGACGATCTCGGCGCTCGAGCCCGACTGGCTGACGATCACCGCGAGCGTCTGCGCGTTGAGGATGGGCCGTCGGAAGTGCAGGAGCTCGGCCGCATCCACCAACAGCGCCGGCACGCCGCGCCCGGCGAGGTCGTTCACCGCCGGGTAACACGCGTCGTAGGAGCTCCCCATGCCCGTGAAGGCGATCGTTCGAGAGACCGCGGCGGCCTCGCGGATGCGGTCGAGTCCGTCGCGCTGGTCGGCCATCGCCGCGGCGGCACGCCGCATGGCATCCGGCTGGCCGGCGATCTCGGCCAGGAACGGGTCGGAGAACCCTTGGAGAGACTTCATGCGCTCCGAGTGTACGGCCTGGACCTCCGTCGGTGCGACGATGCCCCCTCGACGGCGATCCTGGCCCCGTACCGGCTGCGGTAGGCTTGCCGGGACCGGCCGCCGGGAGGGACGGCGATGATCATCCGGCTCGCGATCTACCTCGTCGCCCTGATGTTGGTGCTCAGCGTGGCCGCCCTGATCGTGGACCTCGCGAAGGGGTGGGCGGGCAGCCGGCGCTCCGTCCCCCAACGCGTGCCGCGCCGCTCGCGTCGGCCGCCGCGGGCGATCGGAGCGGGCGAGGACCGGGATCGGATCGTCAGCTTCGTCGAGTCGCGCTCGGGGGTCGAGGCCTTCGTCGAGCCGCGAACGATGATGCATCCCCTCTCGGTCGTCCTCGTCGCGGACGATGGCGAGTGGATCCGGGTCGCCCTGAGCGACGAGCGATTCCTGCGCGAGCTGGCCAGGATGCGCCGCCTCCCCATCCACGACGCGATGGTGACCGGCTACCCCGAGCGGATGCGGACCTATCGGCGGCCGAAGCCGCCCGACGGCGAGGGCGCCTAGCGGGCCCGGTAGGCTTCCCGGCGCTCGAGAACGCGGAGGGATCGATGGCCGGCGCGCTGGTGTTCGACGTGAACGAGACGCTGCTCGACCTGCGCGCGCTCGACCCCGCGTTCGAGCGCGCGTTCGGCGACCCCGGCGCCCGCGCGGAGTGGTTCGCCCGGCTCCTGCACGGCTCCCTGGTGGCGACCGTGACCGGGGTGTACGAGGACTTCGGGTCCATCGCCGCCCGGGCGCTCGACGCCGTGACGGCCCGGAGGCGGCGGACGCTGCCCGCGGAGGCCCGGGACGAGATCCTGGGGTCGGTGGCCAGGCTTCCGCCGCATCCTGAGGTGCCCGGAGCGTTGTCCCGGCTCCGGTCCGCCGGTTTCCCCATGGCCGCCCTCACGAACTCCGCCGAACGCACGGCCCGAGCGCAGCTCGAGCACGCCGGATTGATCGACCTGTTCGACGAGGTGTTGTCCGTCGAAGCGGTCGGCCGGTACAAGCCGGCGCCCGAGCCGTACCTCATGGCATCCGAGCGCCTGGGGCGCTCGCCGGAGGGGGTGCGGCTGGTGACCGCCCACGACTGGGACGTGTGGGGAGCGGTCCGGGCGGGGTGCCGGGCGGCGTTCGTGGCGAGGGCCGACCTGCCGTTCGTGATCGGCGAGCCGCCGGACGTGGTCGGTCCCGACCTAGACGCGGTGGCTGAGGCGATCCTGCGCGTGGACGAGCCGAGCCGCTGAGACGGCAGGGTCGCGGGGGCGGCGGTATGCTCGGGCCGCTCCATCCCGTTCTCGGACCAAGGACGACCCGACGCGTTTCGGCCGATTCGACGACGACGCCCGCGAATACGTGATCACGCGGCCGGATACGCCGCTGCCCTGGATCAACTACCTCGGCAGCGAGGACTACTTCGGGATCATCTCGAACACGGCGGGTGGGTATTCCTTCTACCGCGACGCGCGATTGCGCCGGATCACGCGGTACCGCTACAACAACGCGCCCGCCGACGTGGGCGGCCGTTACCTCTACCTTCGCGACGATGAGACGGGAGAGTTCTGGTCGCCCTCGTGGCAGCCGGTGCGCACCGAGCTCGAGGACTACCGGTGCCGCCACGGTCTCGGATACACCGTGATCGGCTCGCGGTTCGCCGGCGTCGAGGCAGAGACGCTCTATCTCGTCCCCCTCGGCGAGACGCTGGAGATCTGGCGGGCGCGGGTCACCAACCATCGACCGGCCGCCGCTCGGCTCTCGCTGTTCAGCGCGGTCGAGTTCTGTCTGTGGGACGCGCTCGACGACGCCACGAACTTCCAGCGGAACTACTCGATCGGCGAGGTCGAGGTCGAAGACGGCGTGATCTATCACACGTCCGAGTACCGGGAACGTCGGAACCACTTCGCGTTCTTCGCGTGCTCCTCGGAGATCGCGGGGTTCGACACGCAGCGGGAGGGGTTCCTGGGGCCGTACCGAGGGTGGGATCGGCCGCAGGTGGTCGAGACGGGCCGTGCCGGAAACTCGATCGCGCACGGGTGGGCGCCGATCGGCTCGCACCACTCGGAGCTCGAGCTCGGGCCGGGCGAGACCCGCGAGGTCGTGTTCGTGCTCGGCTATGCCGAGAACCCGCCAGAGGCGAAGTACGACCCGCCCGGGTCGCCGACGGTCGACAAACGGGCCGTCCGAGCAGTGATCGACCGGTTCCTGCGACCGGACGCGGTCGAGGACGCGTTCGGCCGGCTGCGCGACTCGTGGACGGAGACGCTCGGAGCGCTTCGGGTCTCGTCGCCGGACGAGCACGTGGACCGCATGGTCAACGTCTGGAACGCCTATCAGTGCATGGTGACCTTCAACCTCTCGCGCTCCGCGTCGCTGTTCGAGTCGGGCATCGGGCGCGGCATGGGATTCCGGGACTCGAACCAGGACCTGCTCGGGTTCGTCCCCATGGTTCCGGCCCGGGCGCGCGAGCGGATCCTGGACATCGCGGCGACGCAGCTTCCGACCGGGGGCGCGTACCACCAGTACCAGCCGCTGACGAAACGGGGGAACGACGCCGTGGGATCGGGGTTCAACGACGACCCCTTGTGGCTGATCCTGGCCGTGTCGGCCTACGTGAAGGAGACGGGTGACCGGACCGTGCTCGACGAGCCCGTCCCGTACGACAACGAGCCGGGGAGCGAGGCGCCCCTGTACGAGCACCTCCAGCGGTCGATCCGCTACACGCTCGACCGGCGCGGCCCGCACGGCCTGCCGCTCATCGGCCGGGCCGACTGGAACGACTGTCTCAACCTGAACTGTTTCTCCGAGGAGCCCGGCGAGTCCTTCCAGACCACCGAGAACCTGGAGGGCGGGGTGGCCGAGTCCGTGTTCATCGCCGGCCTGTTCGGTCTGGCCGCCGAGGAGCTCGCGGAGCTGGCCGAGCTCCGAGACCTCGACGAGGAGGCGGCCCGGTACCGAGCGGACCGCGAGCGGATGATCGGCGCCGTGCGTGAGCACGGGTGGGACGGCGAGTGGTTCGTCCGCGCGTACGACTACTTCGGAAACGTGGTCGGCTCGGCCGAGAACGAGGAGGGGAAGATCTTCGTCGAGCCGCAGGGGATGTGTGTCCTCGGAGGCGTCGGGATCGACGACGGGACGGCGCGCCGGGCCCTGGACTCGGTGGCCGAGCACCTGGCCACGCCCCACGGCATCGTCCTGGTGCACCCGGCCTTCTCCCGCTACCAGCTCGAGCTCGGCGAGATCGGCTCGTACCCGCCCGGGTACAAGGAGAACGGCGGCATCTTCTGCCACACGAACCCGTGGATCATGATCGCGGAGACCATCGTCGAGAACGGCGACCGGGCCTTCGACTACTACCTGCGCATCAATCCCTCGGCCCGCGAGGACCTCGCGGAGGTCCACCGGTGCGAGCCGTACGTCTACGCCCAGATGATCGCCGGCGACGAGGCGCCGACCCACGGGGAGGCCAAGAACTCCTGGCTCACCGGCACGGCGGCGTGGAACTTTGTCGCGATCACCCAGTGGATCCTCGGCATCCGGCCCGAACACGACGGCCTGCGGATCGACCCGTGCCTGCCGGCCGCGTGGGACGGGTTCGAGGCCGAGCGCCGGTTCCGAGGCGCGACGTACCGAATCATCGTCCGAGCTCGACCGGGAGCGCGCGGCCGCGTCTTCTCGCTCGTCGTCGACGGGCGCCCCGTCGAGGGGCAGGTCGTGCCCGTGGCGCCGGAGGGCTCGACCGTAACCGTCGAGGCGACGATCTAGGCAGCTGGCAGCCGCGGCAGCCTGAGATCCATCGGCGTCGGCGTCGGCGCCTACCATGGCGGGCCATGTCCGTCGCCCGGCCTCCCAGGGAACGCGTCTTCCAGACCGCACACGGCACGCGGCCGGAGGCGTTCGGTCCCACCGAATGGGGCCTGATCTCGGCCGTGGCCCTGATGTGGGGGTCGTCGTTCCTGTGGATCGACATCGGCCTGGAGGCGTTCCGGCCGCCCGTCATCGCGCTGGCCAGGATCACCCTCGGCGTGACGGCGCTCGGGCTGATCCGCCGAAGCCGCCGACCGGTCGCTCGCGGCGACTGGCCCCGGGTGGTCCTGCTCGCCTTCGTGTGGTCGGCCGTCCCGCTGCTCCTGTTCCCGGTCGCGCAGAACCTCGGCGTGGCGTCGTCCACGGCGGGCATGATCAACGGCGCCGTCCCGCTGTTCGCCGCCACGTTCGCGGCGATCCTCCTGCGCCGGATGCCGGGTGCGGCTCAGGTGGTCGGCCTTGTGGTCGGGTTCGCGGGCGTGGCGCTCGTGAGCGCCTCGTCGGCCGCCGGGGGCGACGGCAGCGTGGTTGGAACCACCCTGGCCCTGCTGGCCACGCTCTGCTACGGCGTCGCGGCGACGATCATCGTGCCGCTCCAGCAGCGCTACGGGGCGCTACCCGTGATCTTCCGAGCGCAACTCGTGGCGCTCGCGCTCGTGGCGCCGTTCGGACTGGCCGGGATCCCCGGCTCCACGTGGGCCTGGCCGAGCGCGATCGCCATGGCGTTCCTCGGCGTGTTCGGCACCGGCCTGGCCTACCTGGCCAGCTCGACGCTTCTGGGCCGGGCCGGGGCGACCCGAGGCGCGGTCCAGACCTATTTCATCCCCGTGGTCGCGCTCATCCTGGGGGTGGCCTTCCGCGGGGAGGAGGTAGCTCCGGTCGCCGTGGGTGGGATCGTCTTCGTGCTGGCCGGCGCCTACGTGGCGGGGCGCCGCGAGCGGCGTCCACCGCCCGGCTGACCCCGGAACCCTCCGAGCACCCTCCGAGCGTCCAAGGAGGACCCACGGAGGAGGCGCGAGATGCGAGCTCGATTGGCCCTGCTGGTCGGTGCGGTCCTGCTGTTCACGTCGTGTGTGTCCGAGGGGGGCGGCGGTCCAGTGGTCCTGGACGCCCGTCTGGTCTCGTTCACCAGCTGTGACGACGTCTTGTCCTACGTCAAGGAACACGGCCTCGAGCGGGTCACGGCATGGGGGCTGCCCGGCCAGTACTGGGGGTTCTTCGCTCGAGACGGCGTCGCCGTGGCCGAAGACGCCATGGCCGGGGCCGAGGCGGCACCCGCGGCTGCGCCGGTTCCCGGGGTGGACTACTCGGAGACGAACATCCAGACGGCGGGGGTGGACGAGCCCGACATCGTCAAGACGGACGGCCAGAAGCTCCTGGCCCTGGCGCAGGGCACCCTCTTCGTCATGGACGTCACCGGCTCGTCGCCCCAACTCGTGGGCTCGCTGCCGCTCCGCGACCTGTGGGTTCGCGATCTGGTCATGGTTGGGGATCGCGCCCTCCTGCTCGGCGAGACCGGCGGGGACGTCATCCCCCGGCCCCTGATGCCCGATGTCGTCAACGGCGGGGGTGGTCCGATCTCGGCGCTGGTGGAGGTCGACCTGTCCGACCCGGCGAACCCGGTGATCGCCCGCCGGCTGCTGGTCGACGGGCGCTACCTCTCGGCCCGCCTGATCGACGGCATCGCCCGCGTGGTCGTGTCCTCGTACCCCACCGGGCTGGAGTTCACGACGCCGCAGGGTCCCGGGCTGCGGGCCGAACGTGAGGCGCTGGGGCGCAACCGCGAGATCGTCGAGGCCTCGACGATCGAGAACTGGGTCCCGTACTTCGTGCTCGAGGACGGCGGGGGCCAGACCCTGGCCGAGGGGACCCTCCTGGACTGCGGTTCGGCGCGGCACCCCGAGGAGTTCGGGGGGTTCGGGATGTTGACCGTCCTCACGCTGGACCTGACGCAGGGGCTCGACGGCTCCGTGGCGCAGCGTTCGGTCGGCGTCCTCTCGGATGGCGAGACGGTCTACGCCTCGTCCGACAGCCTGTACGTGGCGACCCAGCGGTGGGTCGACTGGTGGGGCCTGGAGCAGCTCGCCGCCACCGAGCGGGCCGAGATCACCGAGGGCCACGTCACGCAGATCCACCGGTTCGACATCACCGGGACGGACCGAGCCGAGTACCGGTCCTCGGGCGAGGTGCCCGGGTGGCTCCTCAACCAGTTCTCGATGGACGAATACGCCGGCCACCTGCGGGTCGCGTCCACGGACGCGCCGCCCTTCTGGGACACGCAGGAGTCCGAGAGCATGGTGACCGTGCTCGCCGAGCGCGAGGGCCGCCTGGTCCAGACGGGACGGGTCGCCGGCCTGGGCGAAGGCGAGCGGATCTTCGCCGTCCGGTTCATGGGCGAGCGGGGGTACGTGGTCACGTTCCGCCAGGTCGACCCCCTGTACGTCGTGGACCTGTCGGACCCGACGGCGCCCGCCGTCACCGGAGAGCTGAAGATCCGCGGGTATTCGGCGTACCTGCATCCGCTCGCCGACGACCTGCTGCTCGGCGTGGGCCAGGACGCCACCGAGCAGGGGGCGATCAAGGGCACCCAGCTCTCGTTGTTCGACGTCTCCGATCCCTCGTCCCCGCGGCGGATCTCCCAGGTGCAGATCGGCGAGGGGAGCTCCGAGGCCGAGTGGGACCACCACGCGTTCTTGTACTGGGAGCCGGAAGGGCTGGTCGTGGTTCCGCTCAACGTGTACCGGTGGAACGAAGACGCGCAGCGCGACGAGAGCTTCTTCGGCGCACAGGCCGTTCGGGTCCGGGACGGGGAGCTCTCGCTGCTGGAGCGTCTGAACCACCAGGACGGTGGGACGACGACGGACTGGGGCTACGGGATCCGGCGCTCGCTGGTCATCGGGGACCTGCTGTACACGGTCTCGGAGGCCGGCGTGGAGGCCGCGGACCTGACCACGCTGGAGGACGTGGCCTGGATCGACTTCCGCTGATCGGTCGGCGCGCTGCCTCTCATCAGGCCCTGGGCTCCGCCCAGGGCCCGATGCCGTAGACCTTCTCGACCTCCACGTGGATCACGACGCCCTCCGGCGCGTCGCGCATCGGATAGACGGAGCCGGGCCCGAGGTAGAACTCGGCCAGGCGGTCCATCACCGCCAACGCGCCGCCCTCGCTGATCGAGGCGCGACCGCGCACCACCGCGTAGGGGTGGAGGAGCTCGCCGGTTCGCTCCCTGGCCTCGAACGACAACGTGACCCGGGGATCGCGCCGGATGTTGCGGAGCTTGGCCTGGTCGAGGTGGAAGAACGTGGCCATCACGATCTCGTCGCCGTCGAACCCGGCCCACTGGAGCGTGACCCGCGGCGTCCCGTCCGGGTCGAGCGTCACCAGGTGCGCCAGCGGCCCGGTCGCCAGCAGTTCGCGGAGGGACTCCGGGATCGCCGCCATCGGCCGAGTGTACCGAGGGAAGGCCGTAGGCTGGGACGGGATGGCCGTGACGGTCGCGCTCGCGGGGGACACCATGCTGGGCCGTGGGGTCGCGGAGGCGCTGCGGGAGGACCCGGACCGCCCGCTGTTCGCGCCCGAGGTCGTCGCGGCGGCTCGAGCCGCGGACCTGTTCGTTCTGAACCTCGAGTGCTGCGTGTCGGATCGGGCCTCTGCCCGCCCCGATCCCTCGCGCATGTTCACGTTCCGGGCGCCGTCGACCGCCCTGCGATCGTTGAAGGAGCTCGGCGTCTCCTGTGTGACGCTCGCCAACAACCATGCCCTGGACTTCGGTGCCGAGGCTCTCGGGGACACGTTCGATCACCTCGATGCGGCCGGGATCCGTCGCGTCGGAGCGGGACGAGATGTCGTGGAGGCTCGCACCCCGGCGGTGCTGGAGGCGAACGGCCTGCGCCTGGCCGTCGTCGGCATCACCGACCACCCGGCCGAATACGCCGCGGGTCCCGGTCGCCCGGGGACGGCGTTTGCTGACCTGCGTCGCGGTCTGCCCCCCTGGACGAGCGAGACCGTTCGGTCCGTCGAGGCGGACGTCGTGCTGGTGACCCCTCACTGGGGGCCGAACATGGTCCCGGAGCCGCTCGGATATGTGCGGGCGGCGGCCCGTGCGCTCCTCGACTCCGGCGCGACCATGGTGGCCGGGCACTCCGCCCATGTGTTCCACGGCGTGGAGGGCCCGATCCTGTACGACCTCGGCGACTTCCTCGACGACTACGCGGTCGACCGGATCGTGCGCAACGATCTCGGCTTGTTCTTCCTCGTCACGTTCGACCGTTCCGGTCCGACGCGCCTGGAGGCCGTACCGCTCAAGCTCGACTACTGCTCCACGAGGCCGGCCAGCGGCGAGGATCGAGCCTGGATCGTCCGGCGGTTCTCGAACGCCTGCGCGCGGCTGGGAACCGCGGTCCGAGAAGAACGTGGGCGGCTCGTCGCCGAGTTCGCGTGGTCGGCTCGAGCCTCGGGCACGGGTCCGCGTATCTGACGTAGGGTGCGCGGAACGACCGGCCGTTCCTCGAGCAAAGAGGAAGCGATGGACGACGAGATTCGGCCCGAGCGCCGAGCGTGGATCGAGGTGATCCCCGAGGACGAAGCCGAGGGCGAGCTCGCCGAGCTGTACGACGAGCTCCGCTCGGCCAAGACCGGGGTTCTCGATCACATCCTGGCGATTCACAGCCTGCATCCGGAGACGATGCGGGATCACGCCCGGCTGTACCGGACGCTCATGCACGGCGAGGGCGACCTATCCCGCGTGGAGCGGGAGATGATCGGCGTTGTCGTGTCGGCGGTGAACCGATGCCACTACTGAGTGCGACACCACGCGGCCGGTCTGGCCCGACTGACGAAACGCCGGAGGCCCGAGCTGGCCGCGACCCTCTCGGCCGACTACCGGACCGCGGAGCTGTCTCCGCGGGAGCGCGCGATGTGTGACTACGCGGCCAAGCTCACTCGCGAACCGTGGGCGATGGTGGAGTCGGATCTCGCGCCAATGCGTGACGCGGGCCTGACCGATCGCGAGATCCTCGACGTCAACCTGATCGGCTGCTACTTCGCTTACGCCAACCGGCTCGCGGACGGGCTCGGCAT
>DASUTU010000092.1:0-2698 GCA_036374435.1 Actinomycetota bacterium
CCGGCCGCGACCGCCAGCACCGGCGACTCCAGGGCCCGGGCCAGAGCCGAGACCACGACGTCCTCCCCGGCGTCGGCGCGGGCCAACACGGGCCGGGCGCGTTCGGTCAGCAGACGCTCGAAGGCGTCCGAGCCGATCACCTGGTCGAGCAGTCGATCCAGCACGCTCCCCCTTCTCCGGACGGTTTCCCGGACAGCACGAACAGCCCGAGTCGCGGAGCGACCGGGCATGCGGGGTACAGGGTACTCGGAGGTCGAGATGGCCGTGGTCCGGCGTGGCGCCGGCGGCGTGAGGGAGGTGCCTTCGACGATCAGCCGCCCCGGCGGGAGGGCCGGGACGGCCGCGGTCTCAGAGGATCTCGCCTACCACTTCCACCCGGCGGCGACCGCCATCACCACGGCGGTCATCCAGGCCAGGGATTCGAAGATCTTTCGGAGTTTCACCTTGCACCTCCTCGGCCGGAAGTATTCCGGTCTCGACGCGGCCGCACATCCCGCTTCCGCCTGATCTTCCCGTCCTCCGTAGGGCGGCGCGCCGACCGGCCGGTCCCGCAGATCGGGGTAGCGGCGGCCTAGGCCGAGTGTGGGATCGGGCCCGGAGCCCGGGGGATTCCACCGCCCCGCTCAGGCACGCGGGCCGGACCGGTTGAACCCGTCCTGCGTCGCCGATAGCCCGTCGCGGATGAGCGAACGCACGGCGTCGGCCCCGTCGTCGATCAGGAGCTCGACATCGGGAGCTTCACGTTTCCCGAAGTCCTCGAGCACCCAGTCGACGGGGTCTTTCCGGCCGGCGGGCCGCCCGATACCGAGCCGCACCCGGTAGAACTCCGGCGAACGCAGCGCCGCCGCCAGCGATCGCACGCCGTTGTGGCCGGCCGTCGAGCCGCCGAACTTCACGCGGAGGGCGCCGAAGGCGAGGTCGAGCTCGTCGTGGACCGCGATCACGTGATCGACTTCGATGCGGTGCTTGCGGACCAGCGACGCGAACGCCGGGCCGTTCTCGTTCATGAACGCGTGCGCCTTGGCCAGCAGGACCCGCTCGTCCGCTTCCTTCAGCTCGCAGACGTCGGCCGGGACGAACCGGGCCTTCTTGAACCGCTCGCCGGCGCGCTCGGCGAGCTCGTCCACCACGCGGTAGCCGAGGTTGTGGCGGGTCGCGGCGTACCGAGGGCCCGGGTTACCCAGCCCGGCGACGAGCCAGGTCATGGGAGTGGGACGTTACCCCTCGGACGCCTCGGCGGCGCCCTCCGCCTCCTCGGCGGTGGCGCCTTCGGCCTCCTCGGCCTCGACCTCGCCCTCAGCGGCCTCGGCCTCGGCGGCGGCCGCCTCCTCCTCCTCGAGCTCGATGCGCGCCTGCGGCTGCTGCACGGCGACCACCGACTCGTCGGGGTTGGTGAGGATCGCCGCGCCTCCGGGAGCGACGAGGTCGGCGACCTTCAGAGACTGGCCGATCTCCTCGAGCGCCGAGACGTCCGCGTCGATCGCCTCGGGGATGTCGGTCGGCAGGCACTCGACCTGGACCTCCCACAGATGATGCTCGAGCACACCGCCGAGCTTGACGCCGGGCGACTCCCCGACCAGCCGGATCGGCACCGAGATCGTGATCTTCTGGTCGCGCGACACGGCGATGAAGTCCACGTGGAGGAAGCGACCCTTGATGTGGTCCCGTTGGACCTCGCGAGGCATCGCCAAGTGGTTCTGGCCGTCCACGTCGAGGTCGATCAGCACGTTGGTGCCGGCGCCGGTGTGGAAGACGTGGATCAGGTCGCGCCCGTCCACCGAAAGGGCGACGGGGGCGACGCCTTTGCCGTAGAGGACGCCGGGCACGCGGCCCGCTGCCCGCAGCTTTCGGGCGACGCCCTTCCCGGCCTCTTCACGGATCTCGGCGACGAGTTTCTGTTCGGCCATCTCGGGATCTCCTCCGGCCGGGCATCGTACCAACACGCTGCGGCGATGAACCCTCGCGGGTCAGCGCACGACGACGCGCCGTTCCGCCCGGGCCGGCCAGTGCACGAGATCCCCCTCAATGGAGACCTCGAGCCGGTACCGCCCCGGATGGAGGGCACGCGCCCCCACCTCGAACCGGCCGCGGCGATCCGTCGACACCGGGTCGACCTCGATGGGAGCGGGTGCCAGAGGGAGCAGGTGCCGAGCGGTCTCCGTCCCATCTCGGAGGAAGATCACGGTGGCGTACGCCGACCCCGACGATGCCTCGGGGATCGACCCCTCGACGGTGAGCCGGTAGCTCCGGCCCGCCGTGACGCCGAAGTCCGGGGAGTTGATCGAGATCCACTCGTCATCCTCGGCCGACAGATGCAGCATCGTGCCCGGTCCGCGATCGCTCGACTCGGCCGCGAGCCGGGATTCTCCGGCGCTCACGCATCGTGGTCAATCATCCGTCCGGCGAGAGGAATCCGGCCGCTCGCGCGTCTCCTAGATGGGAGGCGAGCGGTGACCGGTATGGTTGGCTCGATCGTGACCGAGGAGGCAGTCCGGCGGTCGGGCCGGCTCGAGGACCTGTACGAGCGGCACGCGGCGGACGCGGTGCGGCTCGCCTACCTCGTCACCGCGGATCGGGAGCTGGCCCGGGACATCGCCCAGGACGCCTTCGTGCGGGTGGCCGGCCGGTTCCGACACCTCCGGTTCCCCGACGCGTTCGACGCCTACCTCCGGCGCACGGTCGTGAACCTCTGCCTGTC
>DASUTU010000093.1:0-5838 GCA_036374435.1 Actinomycetota bacterium
GATCAAACCCGTGAGTAGCATAGGTCGCCGTTCCAGGGCAACCCAGTGGCGTTGGCGAGCAACCCGGACGTGATCGTGATCGGCGCCGGCTTCGCCGGACTCGCGGCCGCGCTCGATCTCCAGGAGGCGGGCCTGTCCGTCGCCGCGCTCGAGGCCCGCGAGCGGGTCGGCGGTCGCGCGTGGACGGTCCGCCTCCCGAGTGGCGAGCCGGCCGAGCTCGGGGGCGAGTGGATCTTCGACGGGTACGACGAGGTCGAGGCGCTGGCCGGGCGATTCGGACTCGAGATCGCGCCGGCGGGCGTGAACTTCGACGCGCGGGACGTGGCGGACCGGCCGGTCGACCGGACGGACCTGGAGGCGTTCCTGGAGGAGGCGCGGCGAGCGCTCGACACGGTGGATTCGGTCGAGCGCGAGCGACGCTCCGTCGGCGCCTTCCTGCGCGAGCTCGCCGGGCCCGACGACGTCCGAGCCGCGGTGCGAGCTCGCTGGCAGGGCACCTGTGCCTCCGACCTCGACGACGTGGCGCTCTCGGTCGCGGGGGAGCTCATCGCCATCGCCGGTGGGCCGAGCCGGCGCTTCGCGAGGGGAGCGACAGCGCTTGCCGAGGCGATCGCCTCGCGGCTGCTCGACCTGCGGTTGCGTTGCACCGTCACTGCGATCGAGGACGGACGGGACGGGATCGAGGTGGCGCTCGGGCGGGGCGAGGACCGGATTCGGACGGGGGCGGTGGTGGCGGCGATCCCGCTGCCGCGTCTCCGGACGCTCTGGATCGACCCGCCGCCGCCACCCGAGGTGGCCGACGCGCTCGTCGCCCTGGGATTCGGGCCGGCGTCCAAGCTCGTGGTCCCGCTCGACGACGAGCCCGCTCCGCGAGCGCGGCAGAGCGTCGCGGGACCCTGGTGGTGGTGGACGGCGCTCGGGGACGGCGGCCGGCCACGCCGGTGCGTCACCGCCTTCGCGGGTTCGCCGGCAGCGCAGGCGGCGCTCGAGACCGACCGGAGCGATCCGGGTCCGTGGCTCGAGCGGCTCGGGTCACTGGACCCGGAGCTGCGGCCGGCCGGCGAGGCCACGCTCGTGTCGTGGGCGGCCGAGCCGTTCACGCGCGGCGGCTACACGGTGATCCGGCCCGGGAGCGTCGCCCGGCTCCCGGCGCTCGAGCGACCGTTTGGCCGGGTGGTGCTCGCCGGCGAACACACGGCGGGGCTTGAGTGGCACGGGACGTTCGAGGGAGCGGTGCGCAGCGGTCGGCGCGCGGCACGCGACGTGCTCGCGATCCTGGACGCCGATTGAATTCCCGTTCAGGGCGCCGTGTATTATCGGCGCCGCCGCGCCGACGGCGGCGGAGGGGGAGCCCGTGTCCGAGTCGCGCGACGTCCTGTTGAGCGAAGACCTCGGTCCGGTCCGGCGGCTCACCATGAACCGACCGGAGTCGCTGAACGCACTCACCGCCGAGCTGATGGACGCGCTCATGCGGGCGCTCGACGACTCGGCCGACGACGACGGCGTTCGCGTCCTGGTCCTCCGCGGCGCGGGCCGCGCCTTCTGCTCCGGCTACGACCTGAAGGAAGACGCCGCGGCAGGAGAGATGGACGCCCGCGCCTGGTACGAGGCGCTCGCGCACGACAACCACCGGATGCTCCGCCTGCTCGATCACCCCAAGCCGATCGTCGCGAGCGTGCACTCGTACTGCCTGGCCGGCGGGACCGATCTGATGCTGGCCTGTGACCTGGCGGTCGCCGCCGACGACGCCTACTTCGGCTACGTGGACGTGCGGTTCGGCTCGGGCGTCGTCTCGATGTTCCTGCCGTGGGTCGTCGGCGTTCGCACCGCCAAGGAGCTCCTGTTCACCGGCGAGGACCGGGTGCCGGCGGCCGAAGCCCTCCGGCTGGGATTGGTGAACCGGGTGGTGCCGCGGGACGAGCTCGACGCGACTTCGCTCGCGCTCGCCGACGAGATCGCCAAGAACGAGCCGTTCGTGATCCAGGCCACGAAACGAGCCGTGAACCGAGCGTGGGACGTCGCGGGGTTTCGCGCGGCGATGCAGGCCAACACCGAGATCGACGTCATGATCGAGACCGCGAACCTGCCCGCTCGCGACGAGTTCCGCCGGATCACGCAGGAGCGGGGGCTGAAGGCCGCGATCGCCTGGCGCGACGCCCGATATCGCGAGGCGGCGAGCTCCTCCGAGTGATCTTCGGGCTCGGCGCGGCGTTCGGCTGGGGCGTGGCCGACCTGTGGGCCGCGATCTCTGGCCGCCGGGTCGGCAGCGGCGCGACCGTGCTCGTGGCGCAGGTGGTCTCCGCGATCGCCATCTCGGTGCTCGTCGTGGTGATCGCCCCCGATCTCGAGCCGCTCCGGGAGGTGATCGCCTGGCTGGCGCCGAACGCCCTCCTGACGGCGGCGGCCTACGCGACGTTGTACCGCGGGCTCCAGCTCGGGCCGATCGCCGTGGTGTCGCCCGTCCTCGCGAGCTACGCGGTGCTCCCGGTGCTGCTCGCCGTGATCCTGCTCGGCGAGTCGCTGAACCCGTGGCAGACGGTCGGCGTGATCGTGACCATCTCGGGCGCCGCGTTGACCTCGACCGACGTGCGGGCGTTGCGAGCCGGCACGACGACGCGTCCGGCGGGCCTGCCGTGGGCGATCGTCTCGATGTCGCTGTTCGGCGTCGGCGCGTACATCATCGCGTGGGCCTCCCAGCGCGCCGGCTCGTTGCCCTCGCTCTGGTTCGGGCGGGTGTCGAGCGCGGCCGTGCTCGTGGTGGCGGCCGTGATCCTTCGACCTCGGCGTTCGTCGGCGACGGGCGTGTCCCGGCGAGGCGTCTCGGCGCTCTGGCTCGCGGCGCTGGTCGGCCTGGTGGACGTGACGGGGACGTTGTCGTACGTCCGGGGCGCCGAGGTCGGGCTGGTGTCGGTCGTGACGGCGGTCTCGGCGACGTACCCGCTGCTGCCGGTGCTGGGCGGCGTTCTCCTGCTGCACGAACGGCCGGCGCCGAACCAGTACCTCGGGGTGGCGATGGTGATCGGCGGTCTCGCGCTGCTCGGGGCGACGTGAGTGTGAGCGGCGAGCGTCGCTGTAAGGTCTGAGCTCGTGGCCCTCGACGTCGTCGTCATCGGTGGCGGGATCCTCGGCCTGGCCACGGCGTACCGGCTCCTGGAGGCCGATCCCGGCCTGTCGGTCGCGCTCGTGGAGAAGGAGCGCCGGGTGGCCGAGCATCAGACCGGCCGGAACTCGGGCGTGTTGCATTCGGGCCTGTATTACCGGCCGGGCTCGGCTCGGGCCCGGCTGTGCACGAGCGGCAAACGCGAGATGGAGCGGTACACCTCGGAGGCCGGCATCCCGGTGCTGCCGCTCGGCAAGGTGGTAGTCGCCGTGGACGACTCGGAGATGCCGCGGCTGCACGAGCTCTTGGAGCGGGGCCGCGCCAACGGGCTCGAGGGCCTGGAGCTGCTCGGGCCGGACGAGCTGTGCGAGCGGGAGCCGCACGTGGCGGGGGTCGGGGCGCTGCTCGTGCCCGGGACCTCGGTCACGGACTTCCGGCGCGTCGCCGATCGGCTGGCCGAAGACGTCCGGGCCCGCGGCGGCCAGCTCGTGCTCGGGAGTGAGGCGCGTTCGGTCCGGCGGGCGGGCCAAGAGATGGTGGTCGAGACGCCGGCCGGCGGGCTTTCGGCCCGTGTGGTCGTGGCGTGTGCCGGGCTCCAGGCCGATCGGGTGGCGGCGTCGATGGGCCTTCGGGCGTCCGACCGCGTAGTGCCGTTTCGAGGGACCTACCGTGCGATGCGCGAGGGCGGCGAAGGGCTGGTGCGCGGCCTGGTGTATCCGGTGCCCGAGCCTGGGCTGCCGTTCCTCGGCGTGCACTTCACGCCGCAGGTGGACGGCTCGGTCCTGATCGGGCCCAACGCGGTGCTGGCGGCGGCGCGCGAGGGGGCGAGCCGGTTGTCGTTCTCGCCGCGCGACCTGGCGAGCGCGCTCGGCCATCCCGGCGTGTGGCGGCTGGCCCGGCGGCAGTTGCGATCCGGGCTCGCCGAGGCCTGGCGGGACGTCTCGGATCGGGACTTCCTGCGAGCGTGCCGGCGGTACGTGCCGGAGCTCGAGCGATCGCACCTCGGCCCGGCGACGTTCGGGACTCGGGCGCAGCTGCTCGGACGCGACGGGACGCTGGTGGACGACTTCGTGATCCGGGAGGCGCCCGGCCGCGTGGTGGTGCTGAACGCGCCCTCGCCGGCGGCGACGGCCTCCCTCGCCATCGGCGAGACGATCGCCGAGCGGGTTCGGGAGCAGCTGCGGTGAAGCCCCGGTTCTTTCGCTCGACCGCCGAGCTCCGTCGCTGGTTCGAGGCGAACCACGCCACGGCGCCGGAGCTGATGGTCGGCTTCTACCGGAAGGGCGCCGGCCCGCGCCCGATCACCTACCTCGATGCCCTCGAGGAGGCGTTGTGTTTCGGCTGGATCGACGGGGTCCGCCGGACCGTCGACGACCGCCGGTACGCGCAGCGGTTCTCCCCTCGGCGCCCGGGCAGCAACTGGAGCGAGCCCAACATCGAACGGGTGCGGCGGCTGATCGCCGAGGGCCGGATGCATCCCACGGGGCTCGCGGCGTTCGAACGGCGAACCGAGGGGAGCGACGCATCCGCGGTCCGGCGCGAGACGGCGGCGTTCGACCACGCCGCCGAACGGCGGTTCCGGGCCGACCGCGCCGCATGGCGGTTCTGGCAGGCCCAGCCGGCGGGGTATCGGAAGACGGCGACCTGGTGGGTGGTGAGCGCCAAACGGGAGGAGACGCGCGCCCGGCGGCTCGCCGCGCTGATCGAACACTCGGCTCGCGGCGAGCGAGTGCCGCAGGTCGCGGGCGTCGCGAAGCGCCGCTGACGCCGGCGCCCGGTTACCCCGGCGAGCCCAGGCCCATCCGGGACCGGGCCAGCGTGAGTGTCTCGGCGGCGATGGTCCGGGCCTTGTCCGCGCCCTTGCGCAGGACCTCCTCGAGCGCAGCGGTGTCGTCGCGCAACGGCGCGTACCGCTCGCGGACCGGCGCGAGGAGCTCGATGACGGCCTCGCCCACGTGCCGCTTGAAGTCGGCGTAGCCGGGCGCGTCCGCGTATTCGGCCTCGACCTGTTCGGGCGTGATGCCACGCGAGGCGGCCATGAGCTCGATCAGGTTCGAGATGCCGGGTTTGTCCGGGGCCCGGACGATCTCGCGCCCCGTGTCGGTCACGGCGCTCTTGAACTTCCGCCGGACCACGTCGGGCTCGTCGAGGATGTAGATCGTGCCCTGTTCGGTGCCGGCGGTGGTGGACATCCGCTTCTCGGGAGTCTGGAGGTCCTTCACGCGCGCCGCGACCTTGGGGATACGGTGCCCGGGCAGGACGAACGTCTCGCCGTATCGCGAGTTGAACCGCTCGGCGATGTTGCGCGCAAGCTCCAGATGCTGCTTCTGATCCTCCCCCACCGGCACCTCGTCGGTCTGGTAGGCGAGGATGTCGGCAGCTTGCAGGACCGGGTACAGCAGGAGGCCGGCGGAGACGAACGCCTTCTGCTGCTCCGATTTCTCCTTGAACTGCGTCATGCGGGAGAGCTCCCCGTACGCGGTCGCCGACGTCAGCAGCCAGCACAGCTCCGGGTGCTCGTGGACGTCCGACTGACGGAACAAGATGCACCGGTCCGGGTCGAGGCCCGCGGCGAGCAGGATGGCCGTCGTGTCGTACAGCCGCTCGCGCAGGTCGACCGGATCGAATGCCACGGTGATGGCGTGCAGGTCCACGACGCAGTAGATCGCGTCGGCCTCCTCCTGGAGCGCGACGTAGTTGCGGATGGCCCCCAGGTAGTTGCCCAGGTGCTTCCGGCC
>DASUTU010000094.1:0-2040 GCA_036374435.1 Actinomycetota bacterium
ACCTTGAGGAAGATCTCGCCGATGCCGTCCTCGGGGTACTCGCCGGCGATGATGTAGCCGTCGGCCTCCCCCACCGAGAACGAGAAGGTCTTCCCGGGACGCGTGGAGGGGAGACGCCGCCGCACCGGGGTGCCCGCGGGCACCGCCGTCGGCTCGGTGGCCGACTTCTTCTTGTCGGCGGAGAGCGGCTGGGCGACCTTGCAGTTGTCGCGGTAGATCGCCACGGCCTTCAGGCCGAGCCTCCATCCCTCGAGGAAGAGCTGCTCCACGTCCTCGACGGTGGCCTCCTCGGGCATGTTCACCGTCTTGGAGATCGCCCCGGAGATGAACGGCTGGGCGGCCGCCATCATCCGGACGTGGCCCATGTAGTGGATCGCCTGCTCCCCCATCGAGGTGTCGAACACGCTCTCGTGCTCCGGCCTAAGGTGCGGCGCGCCCTTCACCGAGTTGTGCTCGGCGATGGAGCCGACGATGTCCTTCGTCTGGTCCTCGGTGTAGCCGAGCGTCTCCAGCGCGCGGGGCACCGTGCGGTTCACGATCTGCATCGTCCCGCCGCCGACGAGCTTCTTCGTCTTGACGAGGGCCAGATCGGGCTCGATGCCTGTCGTGTCGCAGTCCATCATCAGCCCGATCGTGCCCGTCGGCGCCAGCACGCTGGCCTGCGCGTTCCGGTAGCCGGACTCCTGGCCGAGCGCGATCGCCTCGTCCCAAGCCTGCCTCGCCGCCGAGAGCAGGCCTTCGGGGACCTGGTCGGCATCGATCTCGTCGGCCGCGGCCCGGTGCTTCCGCATCACGCGGAGCATGGCGTCGCGGTTGGGGGCGTAGCCGGCGAACGGGCCCATCTTCTCGGCGATCCGAGCCGAGGTGACGTAAGCGTGCCCCGTCATGATCGCGGTGATCGCGCCCGCCCACGCGCGGCCGTGGTCGGAGTCGTACGGGAGCCCACGGGCCATCAGCAGGCCGCCCAGGTTCGCGTAGCCCAGTCCGAGCTGACGGAACGCCTTCGCGTTCCGCTCGATCTTCTCGGTCGGGTAGCTGGAGTTCCCCACGAGGATCTCCTGCGCCGTGAACACGACCTCCACGGCCCGCTTGAAGGCCTGGATGTCGAAGCTGCCGTCCTGGTTGAGGAACTTCAGCAGGTTGAGGCTGGCCAGGTTGCACGCCGAGTTGTCCAGGTGCATGTACTCCGAGCACGGGTTGCTGGCGTTGATCCGCCCGGAGGCCGGGCACGTGTGCCAGTCGTTGATCGTGGTGTCGTACTGCATCCCGGGGTCGGCGCACTCCCAGGCCGCCTGCGCGATCTGCCGCATCAGGTCGCGAGCCCGCACCGTCTGCACCGTCGAGCCGTCGAGCACGGCCTTGAGGTTCCAGTCGCGGTCCTCGAGGTGAGCTTTCATGAACTCGTCGGTCACGCGGACCGAGTTGTTCGCGTTCTGGTACTGGGTCGAGTGCGAGTCAACCCCGTCGAGGTCCATGTCGAACCCGTTCTCGCGGAGCACGCGGGCCTTCCGCTCCTCGACGGCCTTGCACCAGATGAAGTCCTCGACGTCGGGGTGGTCCACATCGAGGATCACCATCTTTGCCGCGCGCCGCGTCTTGCCCCCGGACTTGATCGTGCCGGCCGAGGCGTCGGCGCCCCGCATGAACGAGACCGGGCCGGAGGCCAGCCCGCCCGAGGAGAGGCGCTCCTTCGACGACCTGATCGTCGAGAGGTTGATGCCGGACCCGGAGCCGCCCTTGAAGATCGTCCCCTCCTCCACGTACCAGTTGAGGATGCCGGTCATCGTGTCCTCGACGGAGAGGATGAAGCAGGCCGAGCACTGCGGCTTCTCCTCGGCCCCGACGTTGAACCAGACCGGCGAGTTGAACGCGGCCTTCTGCGTCACGAGGAGGTGGCTGAGCTCCTCGGAGAAGACCACGGCGTCGCGCTCGGTGGCGAAGTAGCCGTCCTTCTCGCCCCAGCCCCGGATCGTGTCCACGACCCTGCCGATCAGCTGGCGGACCGAGGACTCGCGCTGGGGGGTGCCGAGCGGGCCACGG
>DASUTU010000095.1:0-17159 GCA_036374435.1 Actinomycetota bacterium
CGACCGGAGGGCCACACAACCGAGAGGAGGGACTAGGTGAATGACTGGCTCGTATCCCTCCACATCCTCGCCGCGATCGTGTGGATGGGCGCGGCGATCCTGACGACCGCGGTCATCGCGTCTCGTTCGCGCTAGGTCAAGGTGAGACATTCGGTTGGAACATGCCGGGAAGCCAAATCACCCGCACCAGTCAGACACCGATGTGGACGTTCGCGAATGTTGAGCCGGGAACGTATATGGTTCGGGCCTTCGCAAATGTCACACAGTCGAGTCGGTTTGGTGATGTCGGTGGTCGGCCTTCGGCAGACCTAACCGAGTGTGCCTTGACGGTGTTCGTGAACCCCGCGATTTCCTAGCCGCGCTCGAAAAGCGAGACGGGCCGGGCGTTGGCGAGGTACTAACTCACCGCCGCCGACGGCACCGGGGGTGAAGGGCCGGAGGATCGGCTCCCCCGCCCAGCCCTTCAGGCAGTCCATTCCGCCGTCCGAGCGGCCGCCCTGTGTATCCGGGTGAGGACTCCCCGGGGGTTCTCGCGCGTTCCGGCCAGAATCAGGCCCGGCGCTTCCTGTACGGCTGCCAGGCCCGAACCGCCCCCTCGAGGCCGAGTGAGTCCATCAGGTCCGACATCGACGGCACGAAATCCGAGGCGTCCCCCGGGTCACCAGTTCGGCTCGTGGACGGCCAGCTCGGTGTCGAGGTCGATCCGTCGGGGGTCGCCGCCGTCGGCGTCCATCGTCCGGTCGACCCCCGACGGCCCCCGGGAAGGCGATCGAGGGTCTCGAGCTTTACGCCGAACGTCGGGTCGAACTTGCGCTGGGCGAACGCCTCTACCGCGGCGGCCATGTCGGAGTACTGCGGAGGGCAATACGCGGCGAGCACGCCGTCCTCGCGGCCCGTGGCTCAGCACTTGGGCGGGGGTGTGCACGGCCTATTGCTGGGCGATGGCTTAGGCGGGGGTTCCTGACTGGGCGACGGCTCGGGGGTCGGCTCGGGCGACGGCTCGGGCGACGGCTCGGGCGACGGCTTGGGTGATGGCTGGGGTGATGGCTGGGGGACGGGGGAGGACGAGGGTTCCGGCGCGGGAGAAGGCGACGGACTCGGTCTGGGGGACGAATCCGGATCAGGCGATTGAGACGGAGGTGGCGAAGGCCTCGGTGTCGGTTCCGGGTCGGGTGATTGGCGGGGGTCCGCTCCGGGAGGAAGGTCTCCTCCGCCGAACACGAAGGCGCTTTCGCGAATGATGGACTCCAGCTTCGGTGAGTAGGCGCCCTCTCCCTTACCACTCCCCCCTCCCGACGCTGATTCGTTCACGTTCTGCCCTGATAGGTCCGGATGGATCTGTCCCCGGACGTCCGGATCGATCGCGACCGAGGGCGCGGCTGTCTCGCCCTCTTCGGCACTGAGCGCTCCCTGTACGAGCGAAGGAGGTCCTGACCCGTCGAGTGCGTTCAGGAGCCCGATCACCATGAGGACGCCAATCCCTGCCGCAATCACGGTGAGTACCAGGTCTCGACTTGGGGGCACCGCTCGTTCCCGCAAGAGGGCAGTCGTTGTCGGCAG
Organism: Actinomycetota bacterium; assembly: GCA_036374435.1. Taxonomy (GTDB): domain Bacteria; phylum Actinomycetota; class UBA4738; order UBA4738; family HRBIN12; genus CALGFI01. The sequence continues at coordinate 1,561 of DASUTU010000095.1, forward strand.
GTGCAGAATCCGGATCCATGCATGCATCAGCCGCCGGCGGGGGTACCCCGCCCACGGCCGCCGCAGGTACCTCACCCGGCCCCGCGCATACGACGCGAGCACTCGACCTGCCCGCCGCCCAGCCACGCTGAATCGGCGTGCACGGCCCAGGACCGCGGAGCCGACGGCTCTCAGCAAAGCCTCCACTCGGGTACCTACCTTCTGGCTGGTCTTGAGCGGCTGGGGCGCAGCCGGTCATACAAGCAGCCACTCGAGGGATTCGTAGGAAAGCACCTCACCGACGCCCCCGCAACGGGTCCGCGACGATTGGCCTTCGCGGATTGCGCACAGCGTCAGAGCACTGGAAGCGCCGCATGCGTTGGAGCATCGGCGGCGACCACACTTCGTACATGGCCGGGAGGGCTCGCCGGGCGGTGCCTGGGGTGCCCGCCCCACCCGGTCGGGTCGGATCCCGCAGCTACCGAACAACTCCTCGGAGGTCCTTCGAGTACCGGGTGAAGGAGCGCGTCACGCCGCATCCTGACGTGTTCGTAGTCGCCTCGAGCGCCGGTACGCGACTCGCGACGCCCATCCACAGTCCATCGCTCCAATCGTTCCCCATCATCGTTCCTCCCTCCCACGAGGCCACCGCCTCGTCCCCTCCCAGGCGACCGTTTCGGCTGATCGCGTCAGCGAGCTACCTGCTCCGACTCGACGCCGCCGCCTCATGCGGCGTCCGACTCCACCTGGACCGGGCCCGGGACTCCAGGCAGCTCAGAGAGGCCGAACCGCTCGTGGAATCGACGGAGCGGATGCGGGGCCCACCAGTTCCAGGACCCCATCAGCTTCATCGACGCCGGGACCAGCAGCGCCCGGACCACCGTGGCGTCGATGAGGATCGCGACGGCCATCCCCACGCCGAACTGCTTCATCAGCAGCGTCTGGCCTGCGGCGAAGCCCAGGAACACCACGACGATCAGCAGGGCCGCCGACGTCACGATGCGGCCGGTCCGCTGGAGCCCGAGCGCCACCGCGCGGTCGTTGTCGCCGGTCTCGTCGTAGGTCTCCTTGATCCTCGAGAGTAGGAACACCTCGTAGTCCATGGACAGCCCGTAGGCGAACACGAAGATGATCAGCGGCATGTAGGTGTCGAGCGCTCCCGTCTTGGTGAAGCCCAGCAGGCCGGCCAGGTGCCCTTCCTGGAAGCCCCAGACCATCGCTCCCATGCTCGCCCCGAGGGACACGACGTTCATCACGATGGCCTTGAGCGGCACTACGACCGAGCCGGTCATCAGGAACAGCAGAACGAAGCTCGCGGCCGCCATCACCGCGAGGGCGTAGGGGAGCCGACTCACCAGCAGGTCCTTGAAGTCGACGAGCGACGCCGCCGGTCCCGTGACCTGCTTGGTGAAAGGCGTGGTCGTCTCGCGGATCTCACTCACCAGCGTCGTCGCGAGCTCACCCTGGGTCTCACCCTCCGGGATCACGTCGATCACGCCTATCGTGGACGGGGCATCCGGCCGGACCCGGATGTCGAGCACGCCCGGAAGCGCCCGGACGGTATCGGCGAATGCATCGAGCCCTTCCTCTGCCGTCGAGGCATCCGCGAGGACGACGATCGGCTCCGCCCCGCCGTTCACGAACCGCGAGGCCACCGTCTCGTATACCCGTCGGCTCTCGGAGCCCGTTGGGAGCGATCGAACGTCGGAGTTCTCCAGGCGAGCGCCGCCGGCAAACGGGATCCACAGGGCCACCAGGAGCGCCCCCACGGTGAGCACGATCGGGACGGCCCTGCGCTGGACCAGGCGGGACAGCCGGTAGAACGTCCCCCGATCCGATCGCCGGAGCCGGGCCGGCCGGATGCGCCGGCCCCACATCGCCAGCAGCGCTGGCAGCAGCGTGATCGCGGCCACCATGGCTACCACCACGACACCGGAGCCCGCGTAGGCGAGGGTCCGCAGCCCGGTGCCCGGGTAGGCGAGCAGGGCCGACAGGGCGAGGGTCACGGTGAGCCCGGAGAAGAACACCGTCCGGCCGGCGGTCGAGACCGTGCGCTCCACGGCCTCGGGGATCGCGCAACCGGCGGCCCGCTCTTCGCGAAAGCGATTGACCATGAGCAACGCGTAGTCGATGGCCAGCCCAAGCCCCAGCATCGTGACGACGCTGACGGCGTAGAAGGCCACCTCGGTGACCAGGCTGATGCCGAACAGGACAAGGAAGGCTCCCGGGATGGACACCAGCGCGACGATCAGTGGAAGGCCCGCGGCCACGAGCCCGCCGAAGATCACCAGGAGAAGGAGCAGGATCACCGGCAGGGTGACCATCTCCGCCTTCCTCAGGTCCTGTTCGGTCCGCTGGACGAACTCCCGCTCGAGCGGGACCTCGCCGCCGACCAGAACCGTGGGGGCGTCGAGGCCGCGGAGGAGCTGCTCCACGCGGTCCGACGTCTGTGTTTCGTGGCCATCGGCGAGGTCCACGGCCACGACCGTGGCCCGGCCGTCGCGTGAGACCAGCTGGGGAGCCTGCGTCGAGTAGAAGTCGATCACGCTCTCCACTCCGCGGACGCGCCCGACCTCCGCCACCGTCCGTGTCACCGCGTCGCGGAACGCCTGGTCACGGACATCGATACCGTCGATCAGCGTGTAGATGTCGGCACGGGCGGTGACACCCAGCTCCTCGAGCCGCCGCGCCGCGATCGCCGACTCCGAGCTCGGTTCCTCGAAGTCGGTGGACAGGCGATCGAACACCTGCCCTCCGGCCACGATGCCTGCGACGAGGACGAGACCCCAGAGGGCGGCGATCGGCCGACGCCGCCGGTAGCTCGTCCTGCCCAACGCTGCGAAGAAGCCCTTCATGTTCGTCTCCCTTCCTTCGCTGGGTCTCCCGTCGGCCGGCCCGCCGAGGCTCATCGCTTCCGCTCTCGCCGAATGCGCCCGCCTCTCACGAGGACGAGCCGCTGGGGCCGCGGACGGTGACGCTCGGCCGGCTCCATGGGACGACGGATGTCGAGGATCTCCCGCCAGTACTGCTCGGCTACGCTCGCCATGGCTGCTCCCTCCCTGCCGGTCTCTCCTCGGTCATGGCCCGAGCGTCGCCGAACGGGTCTCCGCGTCCAAGCCGGGCAGCTGGAGACTTGTCTCACGGCTGGGTGGTGCTCGGGCCGGTGAGGTCAGCAAGTACTGGAAGCGACGGGGGTCCCGTTCAGCGCGGGCCGAACGACCCGTGTCCGCATCCCAGTCGCGCGGGACGGTCGGCCGATCCGGGGCGACGGGAGGGTGCCGTGGCCACGCCGCAGGTCACGATCGGTCGGATATGCGGCTCGAGACCGACAAGCCCGAGAACGTCCGGCTCTACGAGCGGTTCGGGTTCGAGGTCGTGGAGGAGACCCGTCGTGCCTCCAGATGACTCGGTCGTGGGACCCGGCACACTCGCTGTAAGACGAACGAAGGCCGCCGGCCGTGGGTCGGTCCGGCGGCCTTGCGTGACCCTGGCTCTACCGCGTCTTCGATGCGAGTGCCTGCCTGCGTGCCTGGAACTCGTCCTCGGAGATCTCGCCGCTGGCGAAACGCTCCTCGAGGATCTCCAGCGCCCCGGGCGAGCGGCGTCCGTCGAACAGCCTGTCGCCCAGTCCGCTCTTCATCGCGAGCGCGATGAGCGCAACGAGGAAGATCACCTCGAGCCCCATCATCATCGTCTTCTCCTCCTCTCGGCCACATCCCGTCCCGGCCACCAGACCGGGAACGCGCTCCGATCACGCCCCGATCGTCGCCGGAAGGGTGGCCGTCACCAAGCCGGGCAGCTGGAGTCGTGTGTCACGGCTAGGCGGTGTGCGCAGTGGTGAGGACAGCCAGTAGGTCGGTGCCGATCGCCGAGCGAGGAACCCGCCGGCCTGAGAGGCGCGGGCCGGTGCGGGAGGAGGACCTGGGCCGACGGACCGTCGTTCTCGCGGTCGCGGCGCTGACGACGGGTGTAGCCGTCGCGTGGATCATGCTCTCGAACGATGTCCGGAGACGGAGCGGGCTGGACGTCACCCTTGTCCTGGTTATCGGGTGGTCGTTCGTCGCTGCCGGGCTCGTCGGCTGGCGGCTACGCCCCGAGAACCGGATCGGCCCGGCGATGGTCGTGACCGGCTTCCTGCGGTTCGGAGCCGCGCTGGAAGCGTCTCAGGACCCGCTGATGTTCGCGATCGGTCATTCGCTCGAGGTGACGTACCTCGCAGGGGTCATCTTCGTCGTGCTTGCCTTCCCGAGCGGTCGACTCGAGAGCCGGCTCCACCGCTGGTTGTTCGCCCTGACGATCTTCGCCGTCGGCCCCCTCGACATGGGGCGCCTGGTCTTCGGCGCCCACGACCCCACCGCGTGTGTCGGCTGTCCGACACGGATGATGCTCGAGGTGGTGGACTCGCCCGGCGTCGCCCGGTCCCTCGAGCTCGCACTCTTCGGTCTGGGCGCGTTCGTCGCCGCCTCGTCGGTCGCCGTCCTCCTCCAGCGCTGGCGTGGCGCCAGCCCACGTCTCCGCTTCGCGATCGCCCCGGTGCTGTGGGCCGGGACAGCGGCCTTCATCGCCGTGTTCTTGATGGTCGCCAACCACTACCTCGACGAGCCAACAGGCGGGGCTCCCCACGACCTGCTCGATGTCGTGACCGCCTCCCTCGCCTTCGCGTTCCTGATTGGACTGGGACGGACGCGACTCGCCTGGTCGGGGGTGGCGGACCTCGTCGTCGAGCTCGGGAACACACCGGGCCCCGGCGAGCTCCGCACGGCGCTTGGGCGCGCGCTTCGTGATCCCTCGCTCCGGATCGTCTACTGGCTGCCGGACGCCGAGCGCTACGTGGACGCCGACGGCACACCGGTCGACCTTCCGGAGGAGGACGGCGAGACCTCCGTGACGGTGGTCCGCCGAGACGAGCGCACGATCGCCGCCCTCCTCCACGATCCCGCACTGCGCGAGGAACAAGGGCTCGTCGAGTCGGTGTGCGCGGCGGCGGCGCTGGCGCTCGAGAACGAGCGGCTCCAGGCCGAACTGCGGGCTCACTTGGAGGAGTTGACCGCATCGCGGACCCGGATCGTCGAAGCCGCTCAGGCTGAGCGCCGCCGCATCGAGCGTGACCTGCACGACGGGACGCAGCAGCGGCTCGTCTCGGTCGCGATGACGCTCGGACTCGCCGAGTCGAGGCTCTCCGACCCCGAGAGCGCGCAGACGGTCTTGCGTGACGCGCGGACCGGCCTGTCGGAGGCACTGGAGGACCTCCGGCAGCTCAGCCACGGCATCTATCCAGGGATCCTCACGGAGCGGGGGCTTGGTCCGGCCCTCGACGAGCTTGCCACGTCGTCTCACCTACCGGTCGAGCTCACCGTGTCGCTTGCGGAGCGGCTGTCGGATCGCGTGGAGACGGCCGCCTACTTCTTCGTCTCGGAAGCGCTGACGAATGTGGCGAAGCACGCGCGCGCGACGAATGTGCAGGTCCGCGTCGAACGCACAGACGACCGAGCGGTGATCCGAGTCGCCGACGACGGCGCGGGTGGGGCCGATCCGAATCACGGGTCCGGTTTCCGAGGCTTGCGCGATCGCGTCGAGGGGCTCGGAGGTCGTTTCTCGTTCACCAGTCCTCCAGGGAAGGGAACCGTCGTGGCAGCGGAGATCCCCTGTGAGTAGATCGGGTGCGACCGTCCGGGAGGGGATCCTCGCCTTCTTGATCGCCGACGTGCGCGGCTACACGGCCTTCACCCATGAGCACGGCGACGAGGCGGCGGCGAAGCTCGCGGCGAAGTTCGCAGGCGTCGCCAAGGAGGTCGTCGAGGCTCGGTCCGGCGAGCTCGTCGAGCTGCGCGGTGACGAAGCCGTATGCGTGTTCAGGTCCACGCGCGATGCGTTGCGGGCTGCCGTCGACCTCCAAGAGCGGTTCGTCGACGAGACGCTCGCCGACCCGGCGCTGCCGCTCGGCGTGGGGATCGGCCTCGACGCGGGCGAGGCGGTTCCGATCGAGGGAGGATACCGGGGAGCGGCCCTGAACCTCGCCGCTCGGCTGTGCGGGCAAGCCGGCGCCGGGGAGATCCTGGCCACTCGAGAGGTCGTCCACCTGGCCCGGCGTGTGGAAGGCGTCGTCTATGAGGAGAGGGGAGCGGTGAGCCTCAAGGGCGTCGCCGAACCCGTCGAGGTGGTCGGCGTGTCCTCGGACGCAGGGCCAGCCGCCGCCAGGCTCGCGCCGCTCCTGCCGCCATCGACGCCCGTGACCGACGCGGCCCTCCGGGTGGTCGTCGCGGACGACTCGGTGATCCTCAGGGAGGGGCTCGTGCGCCTGCTGACCGAGGCCGGGTTCGAGGTGGTGGGTCAAGCGGGCGACGCGGCCGAACTCCTGGCGCAGGTCGACGCGCACCGTCCCGACATCGCGACGGTCGACATCCGGATGCCGCCCACCCACACCGACGAAGGGTTGCGGGCCGCTCGGGAGCTGCGGAGCCGCCATCCGGGCCTCGGCGTGCTGGTGCTCTCGCAGTACGTGCGGCCGAGCTACGCGTTCGAACTCCTGCGGGAAGGCACTGAGGGCGTCGGCTACCTACTGAAGGATCGGGTGTCGGATCTGGGTGAGTTGGCTGAGGCGGTGCGCAGGGTCGGCGAGGGTGGCTCGGTGCTCGATCCATCCGTCGTCGAGCAGCTGGTGAAGCGCCGGCGGATGGGCAACGACCCCGTCGAGGAGCTCACCGAGCGCGAGCTCGAGGTTCTCGGGCTCATGGCCGAGGGTCGTTCGAACAGGGCGGTCGCCGACCGGCTGTTCATCACGGAGCACACGGTGGAAAAGCACGTGCAGAACATCTTCGCCAAGCTCCGGATCCCGGCCACGACGGACGATCACCGTCGGGTACTTGCCGTCCTCACCTTCTTGAACTCCAACTAGCCGCACCGGAAGTCTCCAGGTCTCCGGCTTGGGGCAGTCCGTCCTCGGAGTGAGATTCCGTGGTGTCGCGTAGGACCCGTCGGAAGGAGGTCATCATGGACAGGCCGAATCGCCGAACGATCTGGACGGCTGGGCTCGCGGGCTCCATCGCCATCCTCGCAGTGGTCGTCGCTTTGGTGGTCGGCGCGTTCACCGGCGGCTACTGCTGGTGACCGCAGCCGCCACCTCAGCTGAACGTCACGCTCCCGCGCCTCGCGGGAGCGTGACGCGCTCGCTCCTTGGAGTCTGTGTTGGAACCACCATCGGACTGCACCGGCGTTGGACGCGCAGCCCGAGCGCCCGGCTGGTTCGACCGTCTGCTTTGTGCGACCCGGTGAGTGCGCACGGCACTCATGCGCCGCTGCCTCACCCGTACCAGGGCTTCTCATCGGGCTCGACGCGGAGGCCGTCCATCAGCTTGTTGAACCCGCTGAACAGGTCGACCACCGCGATCAGCTCGAGGACCGCTTCGTCGTCCAAACCCAGCTTCTGCACCGCAGAAGTGTGGACCTGCAGTCAGTAGTCGCAGCTGTTCACCGCCGAGACAGCGACCGCGATGATCTCCTTGGTCAACCGGTCAAGCTTCCCGGGCTCGATCATCACGGCCTTGACCCTGTTCCAGTTCGCCTCGAGGTAGGCGGGGTTCGGGGCCATCACCTTGTACATGTTGGGGACGAAGTCGATCCCGAACGTGCCCTTGATCTCCTCGTAGATGTCCCTGACTCGGCCCGTGGCCTCGTCCTCGGCGATCATCCTGGTGGCGGCCATGCATGCCTCCCTTCTCCTCGGCGGCCGGACCCAGGCTCGTTGCCCCGTCCGTCAGTCGGCCGCGGCGAGCGGGGTTTGGCTGCCCGGTTCCTCGAGCTGACGCAGGATCCGAGTGTTCTGCTCCCGCAGCTCCTCGATGCCTCGCATCATCCGCTTGGGCGGGAAGTCCTCGGGCATCTGATCGAACATCTCCTCGCACTTCCTCATGGCCCGCTCTCGCAGAGCCGGGCCGAAACGGCGGAGCGCAGCGAGGGCCGCCACGAGCACCGCGGCGGCGATGGCGAGCTTCTTCATGTTCGTCACCTCCTCTGGCTGGCGCTGAACGTTCACCCGATGATGTTGGAGGCGGGCCCCGGGCGGTCACGTGCCCTGCCGCGAGGCCCGCCGAGCTCTCTGTCTCTGTTCATGACCGCGGAGAAGCGGCAAGCGAGAAACGCGGACCTCTCACGTCCCAGCTCCGACCGGGTGATCGCTGCGTCGGAGTGCTTCGCGCAGTCGGTCGTATTCATCGAGGTCGATCTCTCCGCTCGCGAGGCGGTTGGCGAGCGTGCGTTCGGCCACATCCGTCCCGCCGTGGACCTGAGCGCCGCTACCGCCGTGACCGCCGTGCCCCCCGTGCCCGCCGTGCCCCCCGTGCCCGCCGTGGCCCATCATCCGGGTCATCAGCACCATGCAGATGATCATGACCACGGCAACGGCCCACCCCCAGCCGGTTCCCCACCACATCATCGTCCTCACCCCTCCTGCGAAGCGCCCCCTGTGGCGCTGCTCCTGTCGTTCAGGACGTCCTGGCGGGGACGGGGGATACACCTTGCGTTCGGGCCCTAGCGGGAGGAACGTGCCGTCCCGGCGGCCGCGGGAGGCACCGGTTCGCAGACCAGCACTCCTTGTTCATCGAGGGAGAGAACGCAGTGCTCCCCGAGGGCAACCTGCAGCTTGCGTCTGGCGCGATGCAGACGGATCTTGACCGTGTCCAGGGAGACCCCGAGCATCTCCGCGATCTGGGGGTTGCTCAGTTCCTCCAGGTCGTGCAGGAGGATGACCTGCTTGTACTCGGTCGACAGGTCCTCCATGTAGTTCCGGACGCAGGCGCTCATCTCGGTCTGCTCGAGCACCCGATCGAGCCTCAACTGATCCGCGATGTCGCCGAGGCCCGCACCGGCCGTCTCGCCGACGTCGAGGGAATGGGTCTTCGGCTGTCGCGACGACCTGCGGAACCGGTCGTAGCACACGTGCGTCGCGATCCGAAACAGCCACGACACCACCGCATCGGGGTCGCGGACGGAGCTCAGCCTGCGGTGGGCCTGCAGGAACACGTCCTGGGTGAGGTCATCGGCCTCCACGGGGTCGTGCACCATGCTGAGGATGTAGCGGCGGATCTTGGTGTGGTAGGAGGCGAAGAGATCGCCGGAGGACACCTGCGCGGTGCCGGAGGCCTCGGTGGGGTTGCCCGCTGGCCGCGAGCCGAGCGCAGCTTCCTCGAGCGATGGAGCGCGACCCGATGACCCGGCCATGGGGCCATGCGAGACCCACGCTGCCGGCCCGGACAGGGCCGAAGGTCCCGCGTCGATAGGGTCGATGGTCCTCGGCTCTGGTCCAGTCCGCCCCGACTCCGATCGAGCCACGAACACGGCCCGTCATCGCCTTGGCAGGGGCGTGCCGCCAAGCGGAGACCGCCGGAACCCATGGGGCTCCCGCGGCCTCCGTTGCCGTCGGCGGCCCTCACCGTGCTTGCCGGGCCAGAACCTGCTTGCGTCCCTGGGACTCATCCTCGGAGATCCTGCCTCTGGCGAGGGGCTCCTCGAGGTTCTGTCGAGCACTGGATGCGGGGTATCCGTCGCCCGTGCCGGTGCTCCGACCACCCCTGATCGCGAAGGCGATCACTGCGGGTCGCCTCGATCGGGACCTCATCGCGAGATCACCCAGCAACCTCGCCCTGCGTGGGCGTCGCATCGGACGTGCGCGTCGAACGCTCTCGGTTGCCGCAGCAGCCCCCCGCCAAGTCGCCTGCCGGCGGGCTGCACCCGCACGCCTCGGCCATCGGCCTCATCGCGTCTTGGCTTGGGAAGGACCGGGTTCCGTTCGTGGGTTGTTCATCCGATGCTGGACCCTGCTGCCGATCGCCGATCCTGTCTGACATCGCGGTAGCTCCTCCTTCCTGGCGATGGTGCGGGGCGCCTGTCCCGTACGGTCGAGAAGCCGAACGGCACGTAGATGAGACAGAACCCAGTGGCGCCGGTGATGAGCGCGAGCGTGCCGACGCCAACCACGACCAGACCTCCGATCGCACCCCCCACACCGTCGAGAACGAACAGCCCGAGGGGCGCGAGGACGATGCCGACCGCGATCCTGATGGCCCGATCCAGCGGGCCCTCGTTGCGGTGGGCTCGTATCCACCGCCACACATACTTCGGAGACGCGTGCATCTGAGTCACCTCCTTCGGCGATGCATCCGCCCTGCAGGACGAGCGGGCGACGAGAAGGGATACACGTGCGGAGAGGCTTGTTTCGGCTGGGATGTGGGCGGGCTAGCTTGCGGACGAGTTCGAGCAGGGTCGCGTGAGGTCCGGTCAGCCTTCAGCCGACCACGGACGCACGATTGAGAAGCACGATGATGGCGCCGTAGTGGAAGTCCTTGGCGATCCCTTGTCCTTCGGCCCAAAGATCCTCGTGAGTGCCGAGGAGCTGGCGGAAACCGGCTGAGCCGTGCTTCATTCAGACGTCAGCTCCGAGCCGAGATCAACGAAGGACGTTTGGTCTTCGACCTCCCTTGCCCGAGATCGCGATCCAGAGCGCATCGACCTGTCGCTCGCGTCCTCGACGAGGTAAACGGCCTACCCCTGGATCGGCGTGCCGTCGGGTGCCACGACGTACCAGACGTCGCCGATGCCCTGGCCGTTGGTGTCCCCGGGCCGCTGGTCGCCGGCGAAGTAGTACAGGGGCATCCCCGCGTACGTCACCTGCGCCTTCCCGTCCCGGCGCTCGGTGGTCCCGAGCAGGGAGGCGTCCAGCTCATCGTCGACCTTCACCTCGCTCCGGGCGAGCAGCGGAGGCCAGTTGGCCTCGCACTCGTCGTAACAGGTGCTCTCGCCGTCGGCGTCGTTCAAGAAGAGGTACAACGTGTTGCCCTCGGAGTCGGTGAGGATCGTTCCGAGCGCCGAGTCCTCGGCCTCGATCTCGGTCTCGCGCGAGCGATCCCCGGTGGGCGACGACGTGGCATCGGGGCTCTCGTCCGGGCTGGCATAGCCGTCGCGCCCGCCGCCGTCGGTCGGCGATTCGGTCGGTTCGGGCGTCGCCTGGGGCGATTCGGTCGGCTCGGGTGACGCCGCGGGCTCCGTCGGCTCGTCCTCTCCACAGGCCGCGCCCAGCGCCAGGAGCAGGATCGATGTTCCGAAGATGAGGCTGCGCCGTCGCATGAGATCGCTCCTTTCGCCCGTTTTCGCCTGGCCGAAGGAGTACGGCCCGAACCAGGGGATGGTTCGGGCCGTTGGCGCCACCCCGAACGGACCGGCGGAGGGGGGGTGTGGATCCGCTGGTCAGGCCTTGCCCTTCCGAGACTGATACCGAGAAGCGAACGAAACGACGTCAGCAGGATCCGTTCGCGCCCCACTATTCTCAGAACGCCGTGACGACCAACCAGGCGATGCCGCGCCGGCGACTGGGAAGGACGGGCCGCGAGGTGAGCGCCGTCGGTTTCGGGGCCTGGGCCATCGGCGCCGACTGGGGCCCGGTGGACGACGCCGCGAGCCTGGCGGCGCTGCACGCCGCCGTCGACGCCGGAGTGAACTTCTTCGACACGGCCGACGCGTACGGCGACGGCCGTAGCGAGCGGCTGATCGGACGGCTCCTCCGAGAGCGGGACGAGGATCTGGTGGTCGCGACGAAGGTGGGTCGGCGGGTCCCCCAGGAGGTCGCCAACTACACGGCCGAGAACCTCCGAGCGTGGGTCGACCGGAGCCGCCGGAACCTCGGGGTCGAGACCCTGGATCTCGTCCAGCTGCACTGCCCGCCGGACGAGCTCTTCGACCGGGACGACGTCTTCGAGGCGCTCAACGAGCTCGTCGAGTCCGGCCGGATCGCCCACCACGGGGTGAGCGTCGAGACCGTCGACCAGGCGATCCGAGCGATCCGCCGCCCCGGCGTCGCGACCGTGCAGATCATCCTCAACATGTTCCGCCAGAAGCCGATCCGCGAGTTCCTCCCCGCCGCCGCCGCCGCCCACGTCGGGGTCATCGCCCGGGTGCCGCTCGCCTCCGGGCTGCTCTCGGGGAAGATCAGCCTCCAGACCGAGTTCCCCGACGACGACCACCGCAACTACAACCGGACCGGGGAGTCCTTCGACGTGGGCGAGACGTTCTCGGGGGTGCCCCTGGAGGTGGGCGTCGAGGCTGTCGCCGAGCTCCGGGGCGTGGCGGCCCACGGCACCCTGGCGCAGACCGCGATCCGGTGGCTCCTGATGTTCGACCAGGTGAGCACGGTCATCCCTGGGGCGAAGACGCCCGAGCAGGCTCGCGAGAACGCGGCCGCGGCAACGCTGCCGCCGCTGGACGACGAGGCGATGCGGCTGGTAGCCGACGTGTACGAGCGAAGGATCGACCCGCTCGTCGAGTCACGGTGGTAGGGATGCCGGCGCGTCTCGAGGTCGAGGTCGCCCTGGAGGCGGCGGCGACGCTGGGGGAGGGGCCGGTTTGGGACGCTCGGGCGGGGGAGCTCGTGTGGGTGGACATCCTCGCGTCCGCCGTGCACCGGTTCGATCCGGCGTCCGGCCGGGATGTGGCGTCCGACGTGGGGCGCCCGGTGGGGGCGGCGGTCCCGCGCGAGGGCGGCGGGTTGGTGCTGGCGGTGGAGGACGGCTTCGCCGTCACGTCGGAAGACGGCGGCGAAGTCGAGCTCATCGCGCCGGTCGGCGCGGACGATCCCTCCAGCCGGTTCAACGACGGGGCCTGCGATCCCGAGGGCCGGTTCTGGGCCGGCACGATGGCGTACGACGAGTCACCCGGCGCCGGGGCCCTGTACCGGCTCGACCCCGACCACCGCGTCGAACGCCTCCTGGACGGCGTGACGATCTCGAACGGGATCGGGTGGTCGCCCGACGGCGTGACGATGTACTACATCGACAGCCCAACGCGGGGGGTGGACGCGTTCGACTACGACGCGAGCTCCGGGTCGATCGGCGGTCGGCGGCGGGTCCTCGACGTGCCCGAGGCGGCCGGCATGCCCGACGGCCTGGCGGTCGACGCCGAGGGGGGTCTGTGGGTGGTGCTGAACGGCGGGTCCGCCGTCCATCGGTACCGGCCCGACGGCGATCTCGTCGCGATCGTGATCGTGCCGACGCCCAACGTGACGAGCTGCTGTTTCGGCGGCCCCACGCTCGAGGACCTGTTCGTGACCTCGGCCCGCGACGGCCTCGACGAGGGGCAGCTGGCGTCCGAGCCGCTCGCCGGCGCCGTGTTCCGATGTCGCCCGGGAGTGTCGGGCCTGCCGAACGTCGCGTTCCGAGGGTGAACCCTCGACGCGCCCAGGACAATACGATCGAGGAAGGTTCGGAAGGAGGCCCGATGAGACCGGTTCGGTGGGGAGTGCTCTCGACCGCCAAGATCGCCGTCGAGAAGGTGATCCCCGGCATGCGGACCGCGGAGCGGTGCGACCTGGTCGCGATCGCGTCGCGCGACCCGGCGCTGGCCGGGGAGTGGGCTTCCAGGCTCGGCATCCCGAAGGCGCACGGCAGCTACGAGGCGCTGCTGGCCGATCCGGACGTCGAGGCCGTGTACATCCCGCTCCCGAACCACCTGCACGCCGAGTGGACGATGCGCGCCGCCGAGGCGGGCAAACACGTGCTGTGCGAGAAGCCGCTGGCTCTGTCGTCGGAGCAGGCTCAGGAGATGATCGAGGCCTGCCGGAACGCCGACGTGTTGTTGATGGAGGCGTTCATGTACCGGGTCCATCCGCAGTGGGTCCGGGTGCGCGAGATCGTCTCCTCGGGCAGGCTGGGGGAGCTCCTGGTGGTGGAGGGGTTCTTCTCGTACCGCAACCTGGACCCCCACGACATCCGGAACATCGCGGACTACGGCGGCGGTGCGTTGATGGACATCGGCTGCTACCCGATCAACGTGGCCCGGATGATGTTCGGCGCGGAGCCCTCGGGCGTGAAGGCGTTCCTTCGGCGGGACCCGTCGTTCGGCACCGACGTGCTCACGACGGCCGTTCTCGACTTCGGTGGCCGTCACGCCACGTTCACCTGCTCGACGCAGCTCGAGAACGACCAACGCGTGCACCTGATCGGCACACAGGGGCGCCTGTTGGTCGAGATTCCGTTCAACATCCCCCCCGACCGGGCCACCCGCCTGTTCTTCACCGCGGGAGGGGATCCGCCCGTGGCCCCGAACACCGAGATCATCGAGATCCCGCCGGCCGATCCCTACGGCGTCCAGATCGACGGCTTCTCCCGCGCAGTGGTCGAAGGGGGAGAGGCGCCGTTATCCACGGAGGACTCGGTGGCCAACATGAGGGTCATCGAGCGGGTGGTCGCCGCGGCGGAGGGGTAGGGTCCGTCAGTCTTGCTCGAGCAGCGAGCGAGTGGCCGCCAGAGCGGCCGTGCCCGAGGATCCCAGCAGGTCCGCGTCCACGGCCGGCGAGACGAACCGGAACCCCCGCTCGACCATGCGAGCCGAACGCTCCGGCGACGGGGCGTGAACGCCGGGCACGATGCCGTGCCGGCGCCCGGCGTGGACCACGGCGTCCAGCGCCTCGAGCAGCGCCGCGTCCTCGAAGTCGGCGAACGAGGACAGCCCGAGCGCCAGGCTGAGGTCGGCCGGGCCCACGTACAACCCGTCGACCCCGGGGGTCGCGGCGATGTCGTCAACGTTCTTCAGGCCCTCCGCCGTCTCGATCATCGCGAACACCAGCGTCTCGGCCTCGCCCAGCCGGACGTGGTCGGCCCCCGCGCCGAACGCCCCTCGGACCGGCCCGTAGCTCCGGGCGCCCGCCGGCGGGTACCGGCAGGCCGCGACCAGCCGCTCGGCCTCGGCGGGGGACCCCACCATGGGACAGACGATCCCCCTGGCCCCCACGTCGAGCAGCCGCATGATCTCGCCGGGGTCGTTCCAGCGAGGGCGAGCCAGGGGGGTGGCGTGGGGCTCGACGCCGGCGACGACGTGGGCTGCCTCCTCCAGGGAGCTCGCGCCGTGCTGGAGGTCCAGCGTCACGGTGTCGAATCCGGCGGCCGCCACGACCGAGGCCGCCGCGGCGCCGTCGAGCACGAGCCAGGCGTTGAAGACGGGCTCGTCCCGGGCCCATGTCTCGCGGAGGCGGTCGGTCGGCATTGGCCGCATCCTAGTCTCGTAGACTGCGACGGGACGCCCGGCGGGAGGTGCTGATGGCCGACGAAGAACGTGAGCGCGATCGGCGCTGGGACGAGGCCGTCTCGGGCGAGGCGCCGCCCGAGGGGGACGACTCCGCCCCCACGACGACATCATGAAACGGCTGCTCGACTACCAGCGGTCGCTCCGCGAGGGTGCCTCGCCGGAGGAGGCTGCCGCGGCCGCCGCCCGGGCCTCGAGCGTGGACACCGGGCCACCGGAGGACCTGCTCGATCTGTAGTCCGGGGAGGAGAAGCCGTGGACGGCCGAACCTACCCCGCCGGCGCCCCCCGAGCCGACGCTGCAGCTCGACGAGCCGGAACCCGGGGTTGCGCCGCCTCCCGAGATGCCACGGCAAGCTGACGACGCTCAGACGCTGGAGCTGAAGGAACGCCTCGCCGGCCTCGAGGCGCGGCTGGACCGGCTCGGCACCAAGCTCGGCGATCTTCGCCAGAGCTTCCAGGACCTCGCCATCGCCGCCGACGAACGCCTCGCCTCCATCGAAGACGAGATCGCCGAGGCCCGCCGCGAGCTTCCCGCCGAGTAGGTCGCGCCGCACC
>DASUTU010000096.1:0-15637 GCA_036374435.1 Actinomycetota bacterium
GGTCATCTGGCCGCGTGCCATCTGGCAACGGTCCTGCACCGGGCCGGCGCGACGCCTGCGAGCTGACCGGTCAGGGGGCGCCGAGGTCGTTCGGGCCACCCTTGAGCACGCCCAGGATGGCCTCCATCTCGGTGTCACCCACAGGGGTGTCGCGCCCGGCGCCTTTGGCCGCCGCGAGCAACGTCCGGAGGTTCGCCTCGGCCATCTCCACGCGCGCCTCGAGCTCTTTGGTGCGGCCCGACAGGGCGGCGGCGCGCCGCTCCGCGTCGTCCCGGGCGGCCTGCGCCTCGCGCACCTCCTCCCGCGCGGTCCGCAGGGCCCCGCGGAGCGTGCCCACCTCGCGCCCGAGCTCCACGAGGCGCTCCACGGCCTCGCGGCCGATGTCCGAATACGCCGTGCGCTTGCCGGGCTTGTCGGCGGCGCCCTCGGCAGCCCGCTCCTTCTTCGGTCGCCGTGGGCGAGGGATCTGCTCGCGCTCGCCCGCCTCGATGGGTCGGGCGTCCAGGAGCCGGTAGCCGCCGTCCACCGCCTCGAGGCGCCTGCGGGCCAGCAGGGCCCGGACCGCGCGCGCCGCCGCAAGCGGCTCCTCCACACCGATCTCTCTCCCCAGCTCCGCCGGAGTGGCGTCGATCATCTCTCCTTGCTGGACGCGAGCCGCCACGGCAGCCAGGAACGCATTCGCCCGCTCGAGGCTCTCAGGGTTCACGTGGTAATGGTGCGCCATTGAAGCCGCCAGTGCCACCCCGATGCACACCGGGACAACCTGGGGCGCCCGCGCCCCACCGGCCCGGCGGGAGCCCGAGCCCGAGAGAAAGAGTGACAAAATCCGGCCCTCGATTTGACCGCCGAGCCCGATTGGTGTCTCATACGCGTGGCGCCGCTGGGACCCTCGGGTTCCGGCGGCGCCGCTCATTCCGGCTCATCCCTCCTCGAGGAGCTCACAACTGCCGGCGCCTTCGGCCGACCACGCCACGGGAGACCTGCCGCTCGCCGGGATCCGGATCGCGGACTTCTCCCGCGTCCTGGCCGGACCTCTCGCGACGATGGTGCTCGCGGACCTCGGCGCCGACGTCGTCAAGGTGGAGCGGCCGGAACTCGGCGACGACACCCGCGGCTGGGGCCCGCCGTTCGTGGGCGACGACGCCGCGTATTTCCTGGCGCTCAACCGCAACAAGCGTTCGGTGACCCTCGACCTCGCGACCGACGTGGGTCGTCGGACCGCGCGCCGGTTGGCCCTCGCGAGCGACGTGGTGATCGAGAACTTCCGGCCGGGGCTGATGGAGCGCTTCGGCTTGGACCACCCCTCGCTCAGCGTCGAGAAGCCGGCACTCGTGTCGTGTTCGCTGACCGCGTTCGGCCCGGACGGAGCGTCGGCCGCTCGACCCGGCTACGACATCATCGTGCAGGCGCTGTCCGGCCTGATGAGCATCACCGGCCACCCCGGCGGCGAGCCGACGAAGGTGGGCGTCGCGCTGCTCGACGTCGTCTGCGGCCTGTACGCGGCGAACGCGATCCAGGCCGCGATCCTGTCGGCGCGCCGGACCGGCCGTGGGCGGCACGTGTCGGTGTCGCTGTTCGACGCGAGCGCGGCGGCGCTCGTCAACCAGGCCGCGAACCACCTGCTCGGCGGGCTCGTTCCCGGCCCGATGGGCAACGCCCACCCCAACATCGTGCCGTACCAGCTCTTCCGGGCCGCCGACCGTCCGTTGATCCTCGCCGCCGGCAACGACCGGATGTTCGCCCGCGCGGCCGAGGTGATCGGTCGGCCCGAGCTCGCCACCGACGAGCGGTTCGTCACGAACGAGGCCCGGGTCCGCAACCGGGGCGAGCTCGTCCCGATCCTCCAGGAGGCGTTCGCGGGGCGGTCCGCCGACAAGTGGCTGGCGGCGCTGGAGGAAGCCGGGGTCCCCTGCGCCCCCGTCCGATCGATCGACGAGGTGTTCGCCTCGGCCGAAGGCACGGCATCGCTCCAGGTCGCCGACGATCCGGTCCGGGGCCCGCTCCGGCTCGTGGCCGATCCCATCCGCATCGACGGTCAACGCCTCCCGGTCCGCCTGCCGCCCCCGATGCTGGGCGAACACACCGACGAGGTGCTCGCGGACCCATGACCGCACTCGATGACTGGCGAGGCGGCTTGGCCGCGATGGTTATCCCCGAGGAGATCGTCGCGGCGGCGCCGGAGTCGCCCTGGGGCTATCCCACCGAGCTGTTCCGCCGCCGGGTCGAGGCCACGCGGCGCGACCCGTCGGCGTTGGTCGAACGCGCCCTGGAGGCCCTGCCGATGGGCGGGACCGTTCTCGACGTCGGCGTGGGCGGCGGGGCCACCTCGCTGCCGCTCGCGCCCCGGGCGTCGAGGATCACCGGGGTCGACCAGTCCGAGGGGATGTTGTCGTCGTTCCGTGCGTCTGCCCTCGAGGCGGGGGTCGAGGCCGTCGCGATCCACGGAGCCTGGCCCGACGTCGCGAGCGAGGTCGAGCCGGCGGACATCGTGGTCTCTGGGCACGTCCTCTACAACGTGGCCGAGCTCGAGCCGTTCGTCCGGGCCCTGACCGATCACGCACGTGGGCGCGTCGCGGTGGAGCTCACGGGCGGGCATCCCCTCGCGTGGATGACGGACCTGTGGCGCCGGTTCCACGGGCTCGACCGGTCCCCTGGGCCGACCGCCGACGACGCGGAGGCGGCCATTCGCGAGCTCGGGTTCGACGTCGCCCGAGAGGACCGCGAGATCGAGCCGCGCTCGGGCGGTTTCGAGCGCCGCGAGGACGCCCTGGCGCTCGTCCGGCGCCGCCTGTGCCTGTCGGCGGACCGAGACCCCGAGGTCGCCGAGGCCCTCGGCGATCGCCTCGCAAAGCGCGGCGGGTCGTGGTCGGCCGGACCCTCGAGCCAGGCGATCGTCACGTTGTGGTGGCCGGGGACGCCGGACGATCGTTGAGCGCGGCTACCGTGCGCGACGGCGGACGTAGTCGCGCACGATGAACTCGCCGATCTGGCGGTCGTCCATCAGGAAGATCCGCCCCGCCGTGAGCTCGGCCAGCCGCTCCATGAACCGGATCAGCCCCGGCGAATCCTCGAGCATGAAGACGTTGAGGGTCACGCCGGCCTTCGCGAGCTTGGCGGCCTCGGACAGGGTGAGCCGGATCGTCTTGGGGACCGGCGGCCACGAGAAGAATGCCTCTTCCCCCTCGAGGTGCGCCGTCGGTTCGCCGTCGGTCACCATGATCACCTGGCGCGTGGCGCGGGGGTGCTGGGCCAACAGCCGCCCCGCCAGGTTGAACGCGTGCTGCATGTTCGTCCCGTAGACGCGCTCCCAGCCGGCCGCGGTGAGGTCCTGGGGCTGCATCGGCCGCGCGAAGTCGCTGAACCCGATCATGTACAGCCGATCGTGCGGGTACCGGCCCTCGATCAACGCGTGCAGAGCGAGCGCCATTCGCTTGGCGTGGACGAAATGGCCTCGGAGCGGCATCGAGAACGACAGGTCGAGCAGCAGGGCCGTGGCGGCCTCGGTCCGCTGCTCCGCTTCGACGAGCTCGAAGTCGTCCGGGACGAGCCGGACCGCCTCCCCCGGACCGCCTCGCAGCACGGCGTTGAAGACGGTTCGCTGGACCGCGATCTGCCCGGCGTCCCCGAACCGCCAGGGCCGGGTCGAGCCCGTCGGTTCGGCCAGCCCGCCGGCCTCGCGAGCCTCGTGGGTCCCCTCGCGATCGCGCCGGAGCTGCTCGAACACCCGCACCAGCGCCCGCTCGCCGAGCTTGCGGGCGCCTTTCGGCGTGACCTCGAGCCGGCCCTCGCGCCGCGTGACGAGCCCGGCCTGCTCCAGGGCTCGTTCGATCTGCTTCAGCCGTTGCACGTCGCGCACGGCCTCCTCGCCGAGGGTCCGTCGCAGCGCCTCGACGTCCACGTCGTCCACGGACGCTCCGGCATAGTCGCCGCGGAGCGATCGGTCGAGGTCCTCGTAGTCGTGCAACCGCTCCATCGCGTCCACGGTGGCCGAGAGCGGCATGGCCTCTTCGCCGCCGACGAGGGTGGGCTCGCCCCACGGCATCTCGGGGAACGCCGACGACAGGTTCGCGTTCAGCCGGTCGACCTCGAACGCGAGGTCGAGGTCCTGCATCACCTGCTCGGCGAGGTTCATGAGCTCGGCTCGCTGCTCTGGCGACATCGAGGCGAGCAAGCGGGACATGGCGGCCATCCGCCGGGCCATCTGCTCGAGCAGCTCGTCCAGCGTTCGCGGATTCTCGGGAAAGAGGTCGCCGTACCGCTGCATGAACCCGTCGAAGTCGTAAGGCTCGCCGCGGTCCCGGCGCTCGATCATCTCGTTCAGGTCAGCCAACATGTCGCGCATCCGCGCGAGCGCCTCGGGCGAGAGGTCGCGCATGCCCTGGGCGAGGTTTCGGAAATACGCGCCCATCACCTGCTCGCGCAGGTGCTCGAGTAGCTGGTCGAACATCCGCTGGGCCTGTTGGTCGCGGAACCGGTAGTCGGTGAGCTCGTTGATCCGGCCGGAGGCGTCGGGCGGCAGGGCGCCCAGGAAGGCCTCTCGCATCCGGGCGTCGTCATCCGGCTCGAACGAGAGCGTGGTGCGTTCGCGCTCGACGATGTCCTCCAGGCGCTCGCGGACCTCCTCGAGCGGCCCCTGGAGGTTCAGCGCGGCCTGCTCCCGCGCCCGGCGTTCGCGCAGCCGGGCCCGGAGCGCGTCGAGCCCGCTGAACCGTCCCTGCATGCCGCTTCGCAGGAGCCTCGACAGCGCCCCCTCGGCCCCGGCGCCCGAGAGGATGTCGTCGGACAGCTCCTCCAGGAGCTCGGACGCGGGTACGTCGGGACCGAACGGGTCCTGGGACTCGTCCCACCGCGAATACCGCGCCCGCATCCGACCAGCCTACGCCGGTCCGTCTCGAAGGCGGTCAGTCCTCGTCCGGCTGCTCGCCGCGCCGAGTGAGCGGGCGGCCGATCCGGGCCGCCAGCCGCTCCGCCGTGGTCGGATCGAGGACGCGTTCGCGCCCCGTGATGGCCGGGACCACGTCCTCCAGCCGCAACACCACCACGCCGCGGTGTTCTCTCGGCGCCCCCGCCCGGGCTTTGGTCAAGACGATCGCCGGAGTGACCTCGGAGGTCGAGGCGCCGATGCCGAGCAGCTTCCCGCGGAGCCACCGGGCCGCGTGTCTGGCCTCGCGGAACCCTACGACCCGACGGTCGTCCACCACGAGATGCCGGCCCTCCGCCACGAGGTACCCCTCGAGCCCGTTCGGCGTCGCCACCAACGCGCCGGTCACGCCGACCACGGCGTGCGACGCGCCGACGCCGGGACCGAGCTCCACCGGCCAGAACGCCCAGGGATCGAGCTTCAGCAGCTCGCGCCCGAGGGCTGCCACGTCCTCGGGTCCGGCGCTTGGGGCGGGTCGTCGGAACCGCATCATCGATCGCCTGCCTCAGCCCAGGCCCAGGCCGGTCATCAGCGCCCGGAGCGTGAGGCCGAAGGAGATGAACGAGGCCGCTGCGAACGGCACCCACGGCCGGTCGCGGAAGTTCTCGTCGCGAGCGAGCGCATGGGAAACGACGAAGATGAGGATCGGCCCGTACCCGTAGACGTAGTGCAGCCAGTCGGTCGGGCGGCGGCCCATCGCCAGGAGCACGGTCCCCACCAGGGCCTGCACGATCGCCACGAGCTGGGCGGCGACGAGCCATCGCCAGAACCAGTCGCCGGCCTTCCGCCGCGACACCCACACGCCGAGCCCGAACAGCCACCCCACGGCGAACAGGCCCACCACGGCGAAGCCCACGACGCGGTGGAGATCGGTCACGGCGGCGGGAATCCTACGCGGCGCCGCCCGAATACCGGTACGACCCGAACCGCCCGGCCCCGTCCTTGTTCAACCGCCGCGACAGGTGGAGCCCCTCGAGCGCGAACTCGACCGCGGAGGCCGCCACCCCAGGGCTCTCCTCCTCGACTCCCAGACGCTCGAGCAGCTTGGACAGCCCCGGGAGCTCGCCGAACTGCCCGAGGAGCTCGCCGGCCGGCGTCAGGTCCGACGTCTCGGCCTGGAACCCCTCCTCGAACCGCGACAGGATCGGCTGGAAGTCGAACCCGGAGAGCCGGCGGCGGAACACCTCCAGCTCGGCCGTCTTGGCCGCCCGGAGCAGGATCTCCTCCTCGCGGCCTTCCTCGATCGTGTCGAACTCGATCCGGCCCAGGCTGGCGTCGAGCACCGCAGGCAGGTCGCAGACCCGGGGAACGGCCTCCGGTTCGCCGGTCCGGGCCGCCCGTCGGATGCCCGCAGCGGCGAGCGTCTCGAGATTCCCGATCGAATAGCGGACGCTGACCCCGCTTCGGTGGTTCACGTGAGGCGAACGGCGGAGCTCGGCCGTCAGGGCGGCGAGCACCTCCTTCATGTAGAGGGGGACCCGCACCGGCACGTCGCCGGCGGGCGAGCGCGCCTCCTGGTCCATGATGGCGATCTCGTCCGCCAGGGTCTCGGGGTAGTGCGTCCGCACCTGCGTGCCGAACCGGTCCTTCAGCGGGCTCACGATCCGCCCGCGATGCGTGTAGTCGTCGGGGTTCGCGGTGCACATCAGCAGGAGGTCGAGCGGGAGGCGGATCCGGTACCCGCGGATCTGCACGTCGCGCTCCTCGAGGATGTTGAACAGCGCCACCTGGATGCGTTCGGGAAGGTCCGGGAGCTCGTTGATGGCGACGATCCCCCGGTTCGTCCTCGGGATCAGGCCGTAGTGGATCGTGAGCTCGTCGGCGAGGTACCGGCCCTCGGCCACGCGGATCGGATCGACGTCGCCGATCAGGTCGGCAACGCTCGTGTCCGGCGTGGCCAGCTTCTCCGCGTACCGGTCCTCTCGGTCCACCCAGTGGAGCGGCACCGCGTCCCCGTCCTCCGCGACAAGCGCCCGGCACCGAGCGCAGATCGGGCGGTACGGGTGGTCGTTCACCTCACATCCGGCGATCGCGGGCGCGCGCTCGTCGAGCAGGTCGATCACCCGGCGGATCAGGCGCGTCTTGGCCTGTCCCCGCTCGCCGAGCAGGATCAGGTCGTGGCCGGCCAGGATCCCCCGCTCGAGCACGGGCAGCACGGATTCGTCGAATCCGACGATGGCCGGGAACAGCGACTCCCCCCGCCCCAGCCTGTCGAGCAGGTTCGCGCGGAGCTCCTCCTTGACCGTCCGGTCCGGGTAGCCGGCGGCCCGGAGGTCGCCGATCGTGGCGGGCGGGGCCATCCATCCACCCTAGCGAGGTTCGCGAGATCGGTCAGGCCCCCGATCGCTGGCGTCAGGTCGTCGCTGGACGCTCCGCCATGATCGCGAGATTGTTCCCGTCGGGATCCTGGAAGAAGGCCACCCAGAGTTCGAAGGACTCGGTTCGGTGGACGACGTGTGGCTCGCCTCGGAACGTCACCCCGCGTACGGAGAGCGCTCGGTGGGCCTCGTCGACATCGTCGACCGCGAAGTACAGGAGCGGGTTGGCGCGGAAGGCCTCGGACTCGGGCACGCCAAGGTAGAGCCGGACGCCGCCGCAGTCGAAGAACGCCATCGGCTTACCGGTTACCTGGAACAGGAACGGGACGCGGAGCACATCCCGGTAGAACGACACCGCTCGATCGATGTCGGCGACGCTGACGTGGATCTGCCCGATCGAACCCAGCCCCTCGAACGCCATCGGTCCCCCTCGGTCGCGCGATGAGCGACATCTTTGCGCACGTCGGAGGTCACGGGTAGCGTGCGGACGTGCCAAGTCCGGAGGAGATCCTCGCCCCGCTGAATCCCGAGCAGCGTGCCGCGGCCGAGGCGGTCCGGGGGCCGGTGGCCGTCATCGCCGGGGCCGGGACCGGCAAGACCACGACCATCACCCATCGGATCGCCGCCCAGATCGCCTCGAGCGCATTCGCCGCATCCTCGATCCTGGCCGTCACCTTCACCGAGAAGGCAGCGCGCGAGCTGAAGGAGCGCCTCGCGAGGCTCGGGGCCGAGGGCGTGGTCGCGCGGACGTTCCACGCGGCCGGACTCGCGCAGCTCTCGCGCCTGTGGCCGGAGCTCGTCGGCGATCCCCTGCCCGAGATCCTGCCCTCGAAGGCGCCGCTGATCGCCTCGCTGGCGAATGCGCTCCCACCGCCGCACCGATTCCTTCCGCGCGGCGAGCTGGCCAACGAGATCGAGTGGGCGAAGAACCGTCTGGTGCCTCCCGAACGGTACCTCGCCGAGGTCGACGACTCGGGCCACGAGCCGCCGATCCCGGCCGAGCTGATGCACCGCGTCTACGACGGGTACGAGCGCCGCAAGCAGCGCGCCTCCCGGATCGACTTCGAGGACATGCTGGGGCTGCTCGTGCGACTGCTGGACGAGCGCCCGGAGGCCGCCGAACGCGTTCGCGCCCGGTTCCACGCCTTCACCGTCGACGAGTACCAGGACGTGAACCCGCTCCAGCACGCGCTGCTCGACCGCTGGCTGGGCGGCCGCGAGGAGCTCTGCGTCGTGGGCGACGACCACCAGACGATCTACTCGTTCACCGGGGCGACACCGGAGTACCTGCTGTCGTTCCCGGAGCGATATCCCGGCGCCGCCGTGGTCCGGCTCGAGGAGAACTACCGATCCACACCACAGGTGCTCACGGTGGCGAACGCCCTCGGCGCCCACCTCGGCGGCTTTCACAAACAGCTCCGGTCGACGGTCGGGGACGGCCCCGCCCCGACCGCTCGGTGGTTGCCGGACGCCGAGGCCGAGGTCCGGTTCGTCGTCGAGGAGATCCGGCGGTTGCACGGCGAGGGCGTCCCCTACGACGAGATGGCGGTCCTGTACCGCATCAACGCGCGATCGGAGCCGTTCGAGGAGGCGTTCGCCGCGGCGGCGATCCCCTATCAGGTCCGGGACGGCTCGTTCCTTCGCCGACCGGGACCGCGATCGGTGATCGCGCGACTCCGGCGATCCTCCCTCGAGGACGTCGTGCTCGCGGTCGAGGAGGCCACGAACGCGGTCGGCTTCGACCCCCACTCCGAGCCCGACGACGCCGAGGAGGTCACCCGGCAGGCCGACCTGGCGCGACTCCGGGCGCTCGCCTCCGAGTTCGCTTCCTCGGGATCCGGGGGCGGCGTCTCGACGTTCCTCGAGGAGCTGGCGAGACGCTTCTCGACCGAACACGCGGGACGGGGAGTGAACCTGCTCACGTTCCACCGGGCCAAGGGGCTCGAGTTCGAGGCGGTGTTCCTCCCACGGCTGCTCGACCGGGAGCTCCCGTTCAGGTCCGGGCGCGCCGCGGCCGACCCGGACGAGGAGCGACGGCTGCTCTACGTGGGCATCACCCGGGCCCGGCGCCACCTGTACCTTTCCTGGCCCGCCGAGCAGAAGTCGCAGCCCAGCCCGTTCCTGTCGCTGCTCGGCGTCTCCGGCGGGCGTCCCACTCCGAGCCCTCGACGGGAGCGCCGCCCGGTCGCGACGGCTGCAGCCGCGGACGGACCCCTGTTCGAGCGGCTCCGGACCTGGCGCGCCGCCCGAGCGCGCGCCGACGGCGTCCCCGCCTATGTCGTGTTCAACGACGCCACGTTGCGCGAGATCGCCGACCGTCGGCCCACGGACTGGGCCGACCTCGCCGGCATCTCGGGCGTCGGTCCGGTGAAGCTCGAGCGGTACGCCGACGAGGTGCTCGGCCTCGTCCGGTCGGCCTGATCCCTCTCGCCCCGGAGACCTCCGTCCCTCGATCGGCCCGGCCGGATCCCGCCCAACGACCCTGCCGGAGCGGGGCAGAACGGCGGAGCCTTCAGCTCGAGGAGGTGGCAGGCGGTGTCGCCGTCGATCCGGACTCTTCTCGCACCCCTGATCGTTCTGGCGCTCCTCGCGCCGTCGTCTCCAATGGCCCAAGCCGGCTGGGTCGATCGTGGAGCCACGGGTCGCCTTGCGATCGCCTGGCATCGCTCCATCCGGAACGGCCTGAACACCGTGACGGTGGCCCCCGACGGGGCCGTGTACGTCGCGGGTCGGGTTCGTCAGCACGTACGGCCTTGGCACACGTGGGCCGTCCTGCGCCGGTACACGCCGTCCGGTGCGGTCTCCTGGACTCGGAGATGGCATCCGCCGAACGCGTGGGCCGAGAGCGTCGACGTCGAGGCACTTCCCGACGGCTCGGTCGTATGGGCCGGCGCGATGAATCCCGACAACATGGAAGGAGCCTTGTGGTTCCTCCGGCGCTATGACGCGTTTGGGCGACTCCTGTGGAGGAGAACCGCGCCGTCGTGGCGGGACGGGGGCGCCACGAGGATCTCCGATCTGGCCGTCGGCGGCGGGATCATCGCCGTGGCCGGGACGGACTTCGGCTGCTGCGGCGACCCCCATCGCGACGGGTGGGTCCGTGCGTACGGCCCCGACGGCACCTTCCTCTGGACGAATCGGTTCGAGTTCCCGGGCGTGGCGCCGGCCCTGTTCGACGAGGCCCAATCGGTCGCCGTCGGCGCCCTCGGCCGCGTCTTCGTCGCCGGCTGGGCCAACCTCGAGACGACCCGGTCCGACGCGGAACGTCTCCCTCGGACCATCGTGGTCCAGAAGCTCGGCCCCACCGGAGGGAACGTGTGGACGTGGACCATGCGAGCGCACGCTGCCTGGGGCCGTGTCGATGTTGCCGGTCTCTCGGCGCGTGGAGACGAGCTGATGGTTGCGGCCCGGCTCGGCGAGCAGGTAACACCAACGTATCGCTCGAACGGCCGATCCTGGCTGGCGCGTCTCTCCTTCGGCGGCGACCTTATCTGGGAGCGAACCTGGGGTGACGATCCCGGGGCGGCCGTCGAGCCGACCGAGATCGCGATCGATCGGAACGGGATCGTGTATCTGAGCGGTTCCGCCCGCGATGCCGCGGACGAGCGGATGAAGGCGTTCATCCGCGCGTACAGGCCGACCGGCCGGCTTCTCTGGTTCTCGACGGCCTCGGGCGGGGACGAGTCCATGGTCGGAGCCCATATCGCAGCATCGAAGAACGGCCTCGTGATCACCGGCACGCTCCTCGCCGGCCGTTGGGACGACCGCGAGCGAGGCGGGCACGTCTGGGTGTTCGAGGGCTCCGGCCCCTAGTCGAGGCGTGAGAGCAGCATCGCCCCCGCGATCAGCGGAATGGCGAACGAGAGCCACCGGAGCGCGCCCTCGGGCGCCGAACGAAGGGTGGCCGAATCCACGGGCTCGGTGGTCCCGTCGAAATGGACCAGGTCGCCGCGCACCTCCTTCACGGTTCGGCGGAGCCGGCGAACCGGTGTGGACAGGATCCGCTGGGCCGCGGAGACCGCCGCGCACGCGGTCGCGGCCACGACGGCCTCGGGACGGACCTCGGCCGTCTGTGCGAACGCTCCGGTGAGCGCGGGGAACGCGCCCCAGGCGATCGCGAACCAGGCGTCCGAGTGGAACAGACCGCCGAACGGCTCGAGGTTGTAGGCCAAGACGAGGAACGCCCCCGCCCCGATGAAGACCCAGATCCAGGCGGACACCTCCAACGTCCCGTGGACGCCGAGCGCGATCGCCCCGGCCAGGCCGATCGCGGCGAGGGCCCACAACACCCCGTCGGGGATCCGGGTTCGGAGCGGCCGCCCGTTGAGCTCGTCGAGCGCGTGAGCCGCGACGCCCATCGCGAGGAAGAACGCCGCGAGGGTCTCGGCCAGCCAGCCGAGGTGAACCTCGGGGGCCAGCGACGCCCCGATGACGACGTACGACAGGTGCCAGAGCGTGTACGGGGGATGGAGCAGCGTCCAGAAGTCGCGCCAACCTCCGGACTCGAGGGCGTAGAAGGCCGGACGGTCGGTGCCGCTCAACGGTCGCCGCGCCGGTCAACCATCGACGAGCACGTTCTCCTTGACCCCCCAGATGACGACGGCCGCGCCGAGCGACAGCCGCTTCGACCGGATCCGCCGGATGCCGGCCTCCTGCCACAGGCGCACCTGCTCGGCGAGCGGATACCGGCGGTAGAACTCGGAGATGCTCGGTCCCAGGAACCGGCCGGTGCGGTACCACGCGTTCGACACCGCCCCGCCCACCAGCGGCATGACCGCCCGCGTGTAGGCGAACCAGCCGGCGTGAAGCCACGGATCCTGCGGCACATGGAACTCGAGACCGGCCAACACGCCCCCGGGCCGAAGGACCCGGGCCAGCTCGCCCAGCGTGCCGCCGGGGTCGTCCACGTACCGGAGCAGGTACGTGAACGTCACCGCGTCGAACGCCTGGTCGGCGAAGGGCAGCGCCTGCGCCTGGCCCATCGACAGGCGCACTCGCTCCTCGAGTCCCTGCGCCCGGACGTCCGCCAGAGCGCGACGGATCATCGCCGGGCTCTGATCCACCCCGACCACGCGGAGGTTCTTCCGCGCGAGCTCTCGAGCTACGAGTCCGGTGCCCGTCGCGACGTCGAGCACCCACGACCCCGGGATCGCCGTGACCCGGGAGACCAGGAACCGACGCCACCGGGGGTCTTGGCCCATCGACAGCACCGCGCCCATCCGGTCGTATTCGGTGGCGATCCCGGCGAACAACGAGCGCGCGTGGCGGGAGCGTTCGGGGTCCATGGCGAGGGAGCCTACGACGTGGCCAGGAGGTTCGGGAGCCCGAGCGCCGAGTCCAGGATCACGTCGGGCCTGCCGTCCGCGCGCTCGAGGTCCTCGCGCCGGAACTTGCCCGTGCGCACCAGCACCCCGGTCAGCCCGACGGCCTGCGCGGCGAGCACGTCGTTCTCGACGTCGTCGCCCACCATGGCCGCCCGTTCGGGCGGCACGCCGATCTGGGACAACGCCGAGGCGAAGTACGCCTTCGCCGGTTTGCCGCACACCGTCGCTCTTCGGCCGGTGGCCTCCTCGAGCCCAGCCACGTACGCCCCACCGTCGAGTCGCCATCCCTCGTCGGTCCGCCAATACAGGTTCCGGTGCATCGCGACGAGCTCGGCCCCGTCCATCAACATCCGGAACACGTGGTTGAGCGTCGGATAGTCGAATCCCTCGTACGCGCCGCCGAGAACGATCACGTCGGCCCCGTCCTCGACGATCTCGACACCCTCGAGATCGTCCCGGGCATCGCCGTCGCACAGGACGAAGGCCCGCGCGTTCGGGTGTTCGTTCCGAAGGTGCGCCGCGGCAGCCACGACCGCGGTCACGATCTCGTTAGGAGCGACGTCGATGCCGGCCGCCGCCAGGGTCTTCGCCAGATCGTTACGAGTGTGGGTGGTCGTGTTGGTGATGAGGCGGAACGGAATCTCCTCCCGCCGAAGCATGTCGACGGCCTCGGGGCCTCCGGGGAGCGGTCGCCAAGACGAGACGAGCACCCCGTCGATGTCGAGCAGGATCCCCTCGAACCGCGGCATGGCCCGAGTCTAGTCGCGCGTGTTCGGTCTCCGGCCGGGCCGAACGCTCGCCGCCTCGACCGACCGAGCTGTGCGCTCCCGCCGCCACTCCTGGTGGGGCGCGATGTACCGGTATCGGGGCGGGATCGCCGGATGGAGCCGGCGGAGCGACGCGAACGCCGCCGACATGACGGCCCGTCGCCGCGGCGTGAGCCGGACGTCGTACAGCTCGCGCGGGACGGGAGGAAGCGTCCAGAACGCGAGCCGCGACACGCCCAGCAACACGGGCCGCCACTCGGCCTCACGAGGTGGTTGGCGGAACAACGCCGCCACGCTCCGGGCGGCCTCCTCCACCCGAAGGATGCCCGTGCCTTCGACCTGGCGAAGGTAGGCGCGGAGCTCCGGGACGGTCGGCGGGATCCGATCCCGCGGAAGCCTGAGCAGTTCGGCCACGAGCATCTGCTCCTCGTGGAATCGCTGGCGTTCCGCGTCGTCGAGCCCGCCGATGGTGAGCCGCTCGAACAACAGGGCGCTCTCGATCAGGCAAGCGTGCACGTAGAGGAGCAGCTCGGGATCCAGGGCGTCGTAGGGAAGGCCGGTGACCTCGTCCACCCCGTGCACGCGTTCGTGAACCTCGTTGATGCGTTCGGCGGCGGCCACGGCCTCCGTCCTGCTACCGAAGGTCACCGCGTACGTCAGCTGGAGCGTCCGCTGGAGCCGTCGCCACGGATCGCGCTCGTAGAACCCCGTGCGCCTGGCGCCGGCGATCACGAGCGGATGCGCCGCCTGCATGAGCACGGCTCGAGCGCCTCCGAACAACACCGTGACCTCCCGGTGGACGCGCCAGGACAACGAATCCGGACCGAAGAAGCCGAGATCGGGCGCCGAGCTCATCGCCACGAGCGTAGCGGCGGGATCCGAAACGACCGACTGGACACGGAGCGGCTCGGGGCGCAAGATGCGCCAGCCTCGTACGCACCACATCCACACCAATGCGATTGGTCATCGCCGTCATCGGGCTCGCCGTAGTGCTGGGGTATCTGTTCGGCGGGCGCCTGCGCCGCCTCGAGAACCTGCGGCTGCGCTGGTGGGGGCTGGTGATCGCCGGACTGGGCCTTCAGTTCCTCCCCCTCCCAGACGGCGAGGCCGGGGTCGACCTCCTGACCCGGACGGCCGTCCTGGCCCTGTCGTACGTGCTCCTGTTGCTGTTCACCTCCATGAACATCCGGGTCCCCGGCGTGGCGGTCATCGCGGTGGGCCTTGCCTGCAACGCGGCGGTCATCGTGGCCAACGGCGAGATGCCGGTGTCCGCGAACGCGCTCCGCGATTCCGACCAGGCCGACGTCGTGCGATTGCTGACCGACGAATCCTCGGACAAGCACCGCATGATGAGAGGCGACGACGTGTTGACGTTCCTTGCGGACGTGATCCCCTTGCCCGCTCCGGTCAAGCAGGTGATCAGCATCGGCGACGTCTTCATCTACGTCGGCCTGATCTGGTTGGCCGTCTGGGCTATGCGGGCACGGACTCCGACGGCGGGCTCGGGTGGGATGCGCCGCGGGAAGCACCGTCCTGGGGCGGCGCGTGTTGCTCTGCCGCCCCCTCCACCGCCAGGCCCTCCTCCTGCAGCCAGGACGTGGGGAAGCGGATGGTGATCGTCGTCCCTTGGCCCGGCGAGCTCGAGATCCCGAACGTCCCGCCACCAACTGTGGCCCGCTCACGCATCATCTTCAGGCCGTAATGCCCCTCGGGCGAGGGAGCCTGATCGTCGAAGCCGACGCCGTCATCCCGCAGGTCGAGCTCGACCTCGTCTCCCGTCTGCTTGACCGTCAGCCACATGTTGCTCGCGTGAGCGTGCTTCAAGGAGTTCATCACTCCCTCGCGGGCGATGTGGTACAGCAGGAGGGCGATCGGTGCTGGGAGCTCCACCTCGTCGATGTCGGTGTGGAACTGCACGTCGGAGTCCCGGCCCGTCTCTGCGATGAAGCTGTGGATCGCCTCGGCAACGCCGGCTCGCCCCAGCGGAGAACGGTGCAGGTCCCGGATCAGTGCGCGGATCCGATCCGAGGTTCGGTTCTTCGTCTCCTTGATGTCACCGAGGAGTCGCTCCGCTTCCTCCAGTTTGCCGGCATTGAGATGGCGGCGCGCCACGTCGACCTGGATCGAGAGCCGGAACAGAAGTTGCGCGAGATCGTCGTGCAGGAATCCGGCGATCTGCAGGCGTTCGTCCTGCCGCTCCTCGGCCATCCGATTCGAGAGCGCGCGGAGGACCTGCTCACGGTCTTGCAGTTCTTTGTGCGCCTCTTCCAGCGCCTTGCTCCTGAAGAACATCTGCCGAGCAAGCAA
>DASUTU010000097.1:0-5883 GCA_036374435.1 Actinomycetota bacterium
CTCGCCCGGGTCCGTGCTTACCTCGACGAACTGCGGACCCTGGCCACGTTGCTGCTGGACGAGGGTCTGCTCGCTCCCCGCGCGGTGGTCACGGCGGGCGGGAGCCTGTACTTCGACTTGGTGGTTGAGCGGCTGGCGGGCGGATGGCCGGCTGGGAGCGACGTGCGCGTGATGTTGCGTTCGGGTTGTTACCTGACGCACGACGCGGGGATCTACGAGCGCGGTTCGCCGTTCGCGGCCGAGGAGCCGGGGCGGCGCTTCCACTCGGCCCTGGAAGCCTGGGGCGCCGTGGTGTCGCAACCCGAGCCCGGGCTGGCCATCCTCGGCCTGGGACGCCGCGACGTGCCCTTCGACCAGGGCCTTCCCCGGCCGTTGGTCCGGCGGCACGACAGGTTCCGGGAGTCGATCGAGGGGCGGGCCGCCGTCACCGCGCTCAACGACCAGCACGCCTTCTGCGCGATCAATGACGGTGTGACCCTGGACGAGGGCGATCTCGTCCTGTGCGGCGTCTCGCATCCATGCACGGCGTTCGACCGGTGGCGCGTGATCCCGGTCCTCGACGACGACGACCGAGTCGTTGAGGCCGTCGCGACGATGTTCTGACGGGTCAGATCCCGGCGCGGCGGGCCACAACCTCGATCTCGACGAGCAAGCCCTCCGCCAGCCGGACGCCCACGGTGGATCGCGCCGGTTGGGGCGGCGTGAACCGCTCGGCGTACACGCGGTTGAACCCCGCGAAGTCGCCGAAGTCGGCCAGGAACACGGTGACCTTCACCACGTCGTCCATCGAACAGCCGGCCGCCTCCAGGCACCGCTCGACGTTGTCCAGCACCCGCCCAGTCTGCTCCTCGATGCCGCCCGGGACCAGCTCACCGCGCTCGTCCACCGCTACCTGTCCCGCCGTGTAGACAAGCTCACCTGCAATGACCACGGGGCTGTACGGGAACCTCGGCGTCGCCACCCCCTCGGGCTGGCGGGCGTCCCTGCTCATTCGCGACCTCCCTCGAGTTCGAGCTCCTCGGCGACGGCGGTGTCGCCCACCGCGCCGGCGACCGCGGCGCCCAGACGGGAGCCGAGCGACAGGGCGCCCTCGACGGGATCCCCGCGAAGCCGGGCGGCCAGATACCCGGCGTTGAACGCGTCCCCGGCGCCGACCGGATCGACGTCGCGGGCCTGCGGGCTCCGTGCCTCGACCCAGCGCCCGCCCGGCTCGATCGCCGCCGCGCCGTCGGCGCCCCGTTTCAGGACCACCTCGCGAGGCCCGAGCTCGCGGCATCGCTCCGCCAGCGCCTGCCCCGTTCCGCCGACCAGGGTCCCCAGCTCGGCCTCCCCGCCGAGGACGATGTCCGCCCGCTCGACCAGGGGCAGGACGAGCTCGGCGGCGCGATCCGAGCCCCACAGGCCGGATCGAAGGTTCGGATCGACCACGCGAAGGCCCCCGGCCCGTTCCAGGAGCGCGAGCGCGGCTCGGCGGGGGCCGTCACCGAGCATGGCCGTGATGCCGGTGACGAGCACGGCTCGAGCCCGTTCCATCGGAACGTCCTCGAGGTCGGCGGGGGACAGGGCGCTCGCGGCCGATCCGGCGCGGTAGTAGCGGGCCGGGCCGCCGAGGGTATCCCGGAGCATCAGGCCCGTGGGGCGGTCCGGGTCGCGACGTACCCAGTCCAAGCCGACGCCGGCGGCTCGGAGCTCGGCCTCGATCCGGTCGCCGGACGGGTCGCGGCCGAGCCGGCTCACCCAGGCGGCGCGAACCCCCAGCCGGACCAGCGCGACGCACGTGTTGCTCTCGGCGCCGCCGTGCGTGACCCGCAGCTCGGTGGCCCGTGCGAGCGGCACGCCCACCGCCACCAGCGACACCATGCTCTCGCCCAGGGCGACGACGTCCGGGGCGTCGGTCACCTGGCCGCCAGGTCGACCGCCCGGCGTGCCCGGCGGGTGAGCGCGGCGAGCTCGGAGGGTTCCGGCGCCGCGGTCCCGGTCAACGCGCTTCCCAGGCCGACGCACCGGGCCCCGGCGTCGAGCCAAGCCGGGATGTCCTCCAGGCCGATCCCGCCCGTGGGCACGAACCTCACGTCCGGGAACGGTCCGCGGAGGGCCCGCAGGTAGGGGGGGCCGCCGAGCGTCGCGGGGAAGAGCTTGACCGCGGTGGCGCCGGCCTTGAGCGCTGTCGCCACCTCCGTCGGGGTCAAAGCCCCTGGGATGGCCGGAATCCCTCGCCTGACCGCCGTCGACACGACCTCCGGGTGGAACCCGGGGCCGACCAGGAACGACGCGCCGGCCTGGGCGAACGCGTCCGCCTGCTCGACGGTCCGGATCGTTCCCGCGCCGAGGGGGACTCCCACGGCGGCGGCCCGCCGCACGGCCTCGAGGGACCCCGGGGTCTCGGCGGTGACCTCGATCAGGGAGATCCCGCCCTCCCGCAGTGCCGCGACCGCGGCGTCGAGGTCGCTGGGCTCGCGGTACCGGATCACGGAGAGGATGGGCGGTCCGTCGCCGGGGAACACGCGCGCTCCTCTCTTGACTACGGCTGGGGCGCGAGCGTAGCATGCGCCCGAATAGTTAGGAAAGTTTCCAAACAGTCCACACACTCGAGCCAGCCAGGGCTCGAGGGGAGGAGGCCACGACGGCGGAGCAGGTGTTCGCCCCAGGGACCCCCAGCCTGCTCCGGGCGATCAACGAGCGGACGGTGCTGGAGTTCGTCCGCCAGGTGGGCCCCGTCTCCCGGGCCCAGATCGCCCGCGACAGCGACCTGTCCAAGCCGACGGTCTCCCAAGCGCTCGCGGCCCTCCTCGAGTCCGGGCTGGTCCGCGAGGCCGGCCGTTCCTCCGGCCGGCGCGGGCCGGCCGCGGTCCTATACGAGCTGAACCCGCGGGCCGGTTGGGTGGTCGGCCTGGACGTCGGTCGGGACTTCGTGCGGGCCGCGATCGCGAACCTGGCCGGCGAGATCGTGGCCAGGCGTGACGAGCGGGCCCGGGTCCGGAGCCGACGGCAGCTCATCTCGCAGATCGGGGAGATCGCCCACGGGGTGGCGGCCGAGGCAGGCGTGCGATGGAAGCAGGTCACGTTCGCGGCGGTAGGAAGCCCGGGCGTGTTCGATCCCGTCACGGGGCAGGTGGCCCTCGCCCACGCGCTCCCAGGGTGGGGTCGCACCGGCCTGGTCGAGGCGGTCCAGGAGGAGCTCGGGACCAAGGTCGGCTTCGAGAACGACGTGAACCTCGCTGCGCTCGGCGAGCAGTGGAAAGGTCTGGGCAAAGACGTCTCGAACTTCGTGTACCTGCACGTCGGGACGGGCGTGGGCGCCGGCCTCGTGCTGAACGGCGAGCTGTTCCGGGGACACACGGGCTCGGCGGGCGAGGTCGGCTACCTTCCGATCGGCGGGAACCCCCGCGATCCCGGGTTGCGCCGCCACGGCGCCCTCGACACCGACGCGGGGGCGGCCGGGGTGGTGGCAACGGCCCGAAAGCTCGGGATGAAGCCACCGCTCTCGGCCCGGAGCATCTTCGCCGCCGCCCGGCGCGGCGACCGATCCGCGCGGCGGGTGGTCGCGATCGAGGCCGAGCGGATCGCGGTGGCCATCGCGGCCATCGTGCCCGTGATCGACCCGGAGCTCGTGCTGCTGGGGGGAGGGATCGGACGCAACGGCGATCTCCTGCTCGACCCGGTCGTCCGGGCGCTCCGGGAGCTCTCTCCGTTCGCGGTCCGGCTCGAGGTATCGCCGCTGGGGGAGGAGGCGGTGGTGTTCGGCGCCGTGTGGATGGCGCTCCAGACCGCACAGGACCTGTTGTTCACCAGGACGCAAGGCTCGGCCGAATCGTGATGGCCTCGGCGATTGGCGACGCGCGGAGCCGCGGCCACGACCGAAGGAGGGGGACATGAAGCGCCTATTGATCGCGGTGGCGGCCATGGGGCTGATCGCGGCCGCGTGCACGGCCGGCGACGGCGGGAGCGAACCACCGGACGACGTCGGCGAGCCGGTAGAGCCCGGCGAGTCGCCGGAGCCGGTCACGATCGACATTTGGATCCCCTTCAGCGCGGACCACGAGGTGGCGGGGGTTCAGCAGGTGTTCGACCGGTTCGAGGAGGCGTACCCGTGGATCACGGTCAACGTGACCACCGGGGTCGAGGACGACCAGAAGGTGCTCGCCTCGATCCGGGCGGGCAATCCTCCCGACGCGGTGATGTCATGGTCGCTGGATGACCTCGCGGCGTTCTGTGACTCGGGGGCGTGGCAGGACCTCACGCCGTATATGGAGTCCACGGACTTCGACGCGAGCGTCTTCCCGCCGTCGGTTGCGCGATACACGGGGTTCGGTGGCAAACAGTGCGCGTTCCCGTTCCTCACGGACGCGATCGGCCTCTACTACAACGTCGATCTGCTGCAGGAGGCGGGGTACTCGGAGCCGCCAAGGACGATCTCCGAGCTGACGCAGATGGCGAAGGACCTGACGGTGTTCAACCCCGACGGCTCGATCGAGCGCGCCGGGTTCGTGCCGTGGTTCGGCTACTACATGATGGCCCCGCTCGAGGTCTCGATCGTGTTCGACGCCGACTGGTACAACGACGACGGCACGTCGGCCATCGGAACCGACCCCGATTGGGTGGAGCTGTTCGAGTGGCAGATGGAGTTGGTGGACTTCTACGGCGCCGACGAGCTGAGGAAGTTCGTCGCCAAGTCCGGCGACGAGTGGGGCGAGGCGAGCCAGGACTTCCAGACCGGGCGCATCGCCATGGCGATCGACGGCGAGTGGCGGACCGCGTTCATCCGGAACGGGACACCGGACCTCAACTACGACACGGCGCCATTCCCGGTGCCCGACGACAAGACCGACCGGTACGGGGCGGGCCGCGTCGGCGGGACGATCATCGGCATCCCGCGCGGCTCGGCGCAGCCGGACGAGGCGTGGCTGCTGGTCTCGTTCATGGCCACCGACACGGACTCGCTGGTGGCGGCGGCGAACGCGATCGGGAACGTGCCGACCACGCTGGCGGCCCTAGACTCGCCCGACCTCGAGCTGCCGGAGCAGTTCGGGACGTTCCTCGATGTGTTCGGCAACCCGAACTCGAGCTACAAGGACATGACCGTGATCGGGTCGGCCGACCAGAACCTCCTGTCGGACTTCGCGGAGGACTGGCAGGCCGGCGACGTCGGCGATTTGGAGGCGGGCCTGGTGCGGGTCGCCCAGCAGATCAACGACCAGCTGGCGGCGGCGTGAGGCTGGCGCCATCGGCGGCTCCCTGACCGTCGCGCCGAGTCGCCGGCCCCTTCCCGCAGGGCGGCCGGCGGCTCGGCGCGCCACCGCGCGGCGCTACCTCACGGTGCTGCTGTTCCTGTCGCCGTGGCTGATCGGGTTCTCGGCGTTCATCGTGTACCCAGCGCTGGCAAGCCTCTACTACTCGTTCACGAACTACGACCTGCTCTCGGACCCCCGGTTCGTCGGCCTCGACAACTACCGGTTCATGTTCACCAAGGACCCGATGTTCTGGCAGGCCATGCGGAACACGTTGTGGATGATCGGGGTGGGGGTGCCGCTCCAGATGTCGGTCGCGTTGGTGACGGCCATGTTGCTCACACGGCCACGGCGCGGCCTAAAGGTCTACCGAACCATCTTCTTCCTCCCCACGATGGCGCCGCCCGTCGCGGCGGCGCTGGCCTTCTTCGTGCTGTTCAACCCGGGGTTCGGGCCCGTGAATCAGTTCCTGTCGGCGGTCGGGGTCAAGAACCCGCCGTTGTGGTTCTTCCACCCGTTCTGGTCGAAGTGGGGGCTGCTGTTCCTGTCCCTGTGGGTGGTGGGCCAGACGATGGTCATCTACCTGGCCGGCCTCCTGGACGTCCCGCGCCAGCTCTACGAGGCGGCCGACATCGAAGGCGCGAGCGGGTGGCAG
>DASUTU010000098.1:0-15043 GCA_036374435.1 Actinomycetota bacterium
CTGCTGGATCCTGGCCTCGGACGACCCCCACCTGCCGATCTTCTACGGCACGGTGAACATCTGGACGTTCCTGGGGGATCCGGACACGCGCTGGATCAGCGTGGCCATCAACCAGACCTGCGACACGGACGACTTCCTCCTGTTCGGCGAGCTGATCGGCAACGCCGTGGCGGAGAGCGATCGCCGGGTGGTGCTCTTGGCCTCGGGCGGCATGACGCACCGCTTCTTCAACTTCAAGGAGCTGCGCAAGCGCGAGAGCCAGCGCGCGCCCGACAACATCTACGACCGGGCGTACTACGACGCCGACATGAAGGTGCTCGACATGATGAAGCGCGGCGACCACGCCGGGGTGATCGACAACATGCCCGAGTACCGCCGCGCGTATCCGGAAGGACACTTCGGCCACTACCTGATGATGGCGGCGGCCCTCGGCGGTCGTTCGTGCACGGCGCCCGGCGAGCCCTTCAGCGAATACGAAGCCTCGGTCGGCACGGGGCAGGTGCACGTGTGGTTCGAGCGGCCCGAAGAGGGCTGGACGGCGTGATCCGGCCGGTTTGACTCCGGCGAGGCCGACGAGGATGATTCGGCCCCAAACGAGCTACGCAGGTGCGATGGACGTCTTGTGGGGGTTCGGGGGGCTCGAGCAGCGAGCGCGAACGCGCGCGCGATAGCCCCTTGAAACCGGATAGGGGGGACATGGCCACCACGGGGACGGAACAGGGCCTTCAGCAGCGTGCGGTCGGGCTCCCGACCTCGATCAGCGCCACGTTCGGGCTGATCCTCGCGACGACCGTCATGGTGTCGGTCCCGCAGCTCTTCTCGGCGAGCACGATCGGGCTCGTCGCGCTGATCATCGGGTTGATCGTCCTGTACGCCCAGGCGATGAGCTTCTCCGAGCTCGCCACGATGATCCCGAAGGCCGGATCGATGAACGAATACGTCCGGGCCGGGCTCGGACCGTTCTTCGCGACGGTGACGGTGTTCGTCGGCTACTTCGCCGTGGTGATCTTCCCCGGCTCCTCGGAGGCGTTCCTGTCCTCCGCGATCCTGTCCGACGAGGCGTTCCTCGGCGTGCCGGGCGACTTCAAGTTGTGGGTCGTCGTCATCGTGACCGCCATCGCGATCCTCAACCTGTTGGGGATCCGGGCCTTCGCGGCGGTCGAGGTACCGCTCACCTTCATCCTGGCCGGCTCGTTGCTGATCTTCGGCCTGGCCGGGCTCGCCGGCGTGGGGGACACCGTGGGGAGCGCGCTCCCCTCGATCCCGTGGGACACGGAGCTGCTGTTCTCGCTGCTGGGACTGGCGATCTTCACGTTCGTCGGAGTGGAGTACACCTGTCCGCTCGCCGAAGAGCTTCGGCGGCCCGAGCGCGACATCCCGTGGGGAATGTTCATCGGGTTGTCGCTCGTCGCGGTGCCGATGTTCCTGTGGGGCCTGGCGGCGACCCGCTACTTCCCGCCGGACCAGCTCGGGGATCCGGCCCAGATCACCAACATGAACGTCGCGATCGCCATCTTCGGCGACGCCGGGAAGTGGTGGATGGGCATCCTGTCGGTGGCCGCGACGATCTCGACGCTGAACGCGGTCGCCGCGGGCGTTCCGCGGATCATCTACGGCATGTCGCAGACGAAGCAGTTGCCGAAGGTGCTCGGCTGGCTGACGCCGGGCACGCGGGCCCCGGCGATCGGGATCGTCCTCGTGTCGATCCCGCCGATCTTGTTGAACCTCACCGAGCGCACGCTCGAGGGCGGCTTCATCGCGCTGATCCTCGCCGGCGTGTTGGGCTGGGGGACGGCGTACGTGATCATCCACATCACGGTGGTGGCGCTCCGCATCCGGGAGCCGAACGCGCGGCGTCCCTACCGAGCGCCGCTGTACCCGATCCCGCAGCTGATCGGGGTGGCGGCGCTGGTGATCGCGGCGATCAACATCTTCCCGGACCCCGAGATCGAGCGTCGGATCTACAACGACTTCGGCTGGTTCCTGCTGATCTCGGTGGTGTTCTCGCTCGCGTACAACCTGGTCACGTACGGGGCCGCGAAGATGTTCCGGCCGGTGCCGCTGGACGAGGTCTACCGGGAGACGGAGGTCATCGCCCACGAGGTGCCGGAGGAGCACTTCCACGCCTGATACCGGGGGCGGGTAGGAGCCGGTGCGGGGCCGGGCGAGCAGGCGAGCGGCGGCGGTCCTGGCCGACGACGTGCGCGCGTTCGGTGCCCTCGGCTACCGGGCCGGACCACGGCACGACCCGCTTCGCGCGCGCCTGAGCGCGGAGGGCCGTCCGGACCTGCGGATCGTCCTGGCGCCGACCGGCGGGCGGGTCTTCGGCGGCACGTTCGCGATGGAGGCCTCGACCGCCGAGCCGGTCCTGCCCGCGACCGGCGGCGTCACGGCGCGCGGGCGCGGGGCGGTCCGGCTGCAGGGGTTCCGGTTCCGCGGTCGGGACGAGACGGGCCGGAGCCTGGCCGAACGGCTCGAGGCCGACGGCGAGCTGGTGAAGGCGCTCTCGGCGGTGCACTTCGAGCAGATCCGCGTGGAGCCCGACGGTCGCGCGGTGATCCGGCACATGGGGGGCTCGCTCGTCTGGTTGTTGTTCCCGCCCATGGCCCGGCCCATCCCCATCGTCCCCGAACAGGTCTGGGCCACCGTGGCGGCCCTCGAGGCGTTCGAGCGGGCCGGGCGATCCGCCCGGCGATGACGCCGAAGCTCGTCCTGATCCTCAGCGAGAACTGGACGCTCGTTCCCCCTCGCGATCTCACCGCGCTGGCCGACATGGCCAAGGACGCAGAGGACGCCGGGTTCGACGGCGTGATGGTGAGCGAACACGTCGCGCTCGGCCCCGACGCCGACGCGCGGGGGCTCCCGGCCAACCCGCGCGAGTACGCGCTGCCGGGGAACCAGGACCCGTCGATGCCCTGGCCCGACCCGCTGACGCTGCTCGCCGCCGTGGCGGCGGCCACGACGCGGGTCCGCCTGATCGCGAGCTCGATCATCGCGCCGCTCCGGCATCCGGTGTTGCTCGCGAAGCAGCTCGCCACGCTCGACCTGCTCTCGGGCGGGCGGTTGGTGGTCCAGCCCACCGTCTCCTGGCACCGGGCCGAATACGAGACGTTGGGGGTTCCGTTCGACCGCCGCGGCGAGCTCCTCGATGAGCACCTGGAGGCGTGGTCGGCGCTGTGGACGGGCTCGCCGGCGTCGTTCCATGGTCGCCACTACCGGTTCCGCGACGTTCACCTGGAGCCGAAGCCGGCTCGCCCCGAGGGCCCGGCGCTCTGGTTCGGCGGGGAAACGATGCACGAGCGGCTTCTCCGCAGGATCGTCCGGTACGGGAGCGGGTTCAACCCGCTGGGCGCCCCGAGCGACGAGGACCTCCGGCGGCTCCGAACGGCGATGGCCGAAGCCGGCCGCGACCCCGCCGAGCTCGAGATGGTGGGCGGGACGCGCGGCCGCTTCCCCGACTCCGACAGCGTGGCCGACCTCGCGGAGGCGCTCGACCGCATCCCGCCGCAGATCGAACGCGGGTTCTCGACGTTCTGCATCAAACCCTCGCAATTCGTCGACGACGTCGCCGATGTTGGTCGTCTCTGTCGCCAAGTGATGGATCGCGTGCGGAGCCTTGGGCCGTAGGCGCCGTCAGGACGAGCCCGGCCCGAACGCGAGCGAGCCGACGTCCACGGCCGTGCCGCCGCCGTCGGCAACGAGCGCGGCGCCGGTCACGATCGAGGACTCCTCGCTCGCCAGGAACAGGCAGCAGGCCGCGATCTCCTCGGCCGTTGCCGGGCGCCCAAGCGGGACGTGGGCGGTGGCGAGCGCGTAGGCCTCCTCGCGCGTGATCCCGCGCTCGGCGGCGAGCTCGTCCATGGACTCGT
Organism: Actinomycetota bacterium; assembly: GCA_036374435.1. Lineage (GTDB taxonomy): Bacteria > Actinomycetota > UBA4738 > UBA4738 > HRBIN12 > CALGFI01. Next base: position 3,870 of record DASUTU010000098.1, read on the forward strand.
CGCCCATCGGCGTGATCACCCACCCGGGGCAGACGGCGTTGGCGCGGATGCCGCGAGGTCCGTAGTCGATCGCCAGCGAGCGCACCAGGCCGAGCAACGCGGCCTTCGACGTGTCGTACGCGGCCGAGTCGGGGCCGCCGACCAGACCCGAGACGCTCGAAACGAGCACGATGGACCCCCCGCCTCGCTCGAGGAGCTCCGGGAGCGCGGCGCGGACGAGCCGTAGGACGCCGGTGACGTTGACGTCGATGGTCCGGACCCACCGCTCGTCGTCGGCGTCCCCCGCCGACCCGCCGAACCCGACGCCGGCGTTGCCCACCACCACGTCCAGTCCGCCGAAGCGCTCCCGCGCGAGGGCCACGACTGCCTCCGCATGCTGGGGTTCGGTGACGTCGCCGGCCACGGCGGCCCCGCCGGTCTCCGTCGCCACGACCTCCAACGGGTCGGGACGGCGCCCGGTCACCACGACCGATGCCCCTTCGGCGGCGAAGCGCCTGGCCGCGGCCGCCCCGATGCCGGTCCCGCCGCCCGAGACGATCGCCACCTTGCCGTCGAGCGCTCCCACCCGTCTTGCCTCCCCAGATCGTTCGGGCCCAAAATACCCCTCCGCCCGGAGGGGGAGCGATGGCGAACCTGGCGCCGCTGCGCCGCGAGGACCACCCGGAGCTCGAGGAGCTGTTCCGGCTGTACGACGACACGATGTCGTTCGTCCCCAACAGCCTGTTCACGATGGCGCGCCGCCCCGAGATCCTCCGGGCCTTCAGCGAGCTGATCACGCAGATCTGGCGGACGGGGACGGTCCCGGTCGGCCTGAAGCCGCTGATCGCCATCGTGGCGAGCACAGCGGCCGGCTGCCGCTACTGCCAGGCGCACGAGACCGTGGACGCGATGATGCGCGGCGTCGCCGAGGACAAGATCGCCGACGTCTGGGACTTCGAGCGATCGCCGCGCTATTCGGAGGCCGAACGCGCCGCCCTCCGGTTCGCTCGCGACGCGAGCGTCGTCCCGAACGAGGTGACGCCGGCGCATTTCGAGGACCTGCGACGGCACTGGGGCGAGGGCGAGATCGTCGAGATCCTGGCGGTGATCGGCCTGTTCGGCTTCCTCAATCGCTGGAACGACTCGATGGCCACCGACCTCGAGGACGTCCCGGCGGCGTTCGCCGAACGCACGATCGGTCCACACGGGTGGGAGGCGGGCAAACACCGATGACGGTCGGCGAGTCGATCACGCTCGAGGACCTCGAACGCGACCCGTATCCGATCTACGCGCGCCTTCGCGACGAGGAGCCGGTGAGCTGGGTGCCGGCCGTGCAGCTCTGGTTGGTGACGCGGTACGACGACGTCCGCCACGTGGATCTGTCGCCCGATCTCTTCACGGCCGCCACGGATCCCTCGACGCTCAACCGCACGATGGGCGTGAACATGCTCGGCTCCGAGGGGCCCGACCAGCAGCGGATCCGCCGGGTTGTCGAGCCCCCGTTCCGTCCTCGCGACGTCGAGGAGCGGACCAAAGGCATGATCCCGGACCTCGCGAACGAGCTCATCGACGGGTTCGAGGCGCGCGGCGAAGCGGATCTGTTCCGCGAGTTCGCCGACCCGATGAGCGTGCGGTCGCTCCGGTTCATGCTCGGCCTGGACGGGGTCCCCTGGGAGGACCTCCTGCGGTGGAACGAAGGCCTCATGCCCGGCCTGGCGAACTTCGAGGGCGACCCCGTCAAACAGGCTCCGGCCGACGAGGCCAGCCGGGCGATGGGGGACGCGATCGAGCGGGTCCTGGACAGGCTGGAACGTGAGCCGGACGGCTCGGCGCTCGCGCGGATGCTGCACCACGAGGGCGAGGACCGGATGAGCCGAGACGAGATCGTGGCGAACACGAGGTTGATCCTGTCCGGCGGGCTCCAGGAGCCCCGCGACCTCATCGCGCTCACGTTGTTCGCCCTGGGTTCGAACCCCGGGCAGCTCGAGGAGGTGCGGGCGGACCGGTCGCTCATCCGGCCGGCGGTGGAGGAGACCCTGCGATGGGCCGGGCCGGTCGGCACCTCCACCCGGCAGACCACGCGGCCGGTCGAGCTCGGCGGCGTGGAGCTCCCGGAGGAGGCGCTGATCGGCGCGGTGCTCTCGAGCGCGAACCGCGACCCGCGACGCTTCACCGACCCCGACCGGTTCGACGTCCATCGCAAGGAGGGCGCTCACCTGGCCTTCGCCGTCGGGACCCACTTCTGCCTCGGGGCGTGGTTCGGCCGGCATCTGGCCCGTATCTCCCTGGACCTGCTGCTCGACCGCCTTCCGGGGCTGCGCCTGGACCACGACCGTCCTCCCACCCTGTCGGGCTGGGAGTTCCGGGCTCCCGACTCGCTCTGGGTCCGGTGGGATCCGTGACCCCGCCGCCGAGGACGCCGGCGCGTGCGGAGGTCGTGGGCTCGCTCCTGCGCCCGCCCACGCTCCGCCTCGCCATCGAGGCCTTCTACGACGAGGGGCACTCGGCCGTGCTCGCCGAGGAGCGCTCGAGGGACCGGAGCGAGCTGGTCCGTCTGGAGGACGAGGCGATCCGGGAGGCGGTTCGGCGGCAGGTGGACCTCGGGCTCGACGTCGTGACCGACGGCGAGTTCCGGCGGTGGATGTTCCTGAACTCGTTCTACGACGCGGTCGAGGGGGTGCGGACCGGCAAGACCGTCCGCTTCCGAAACGAGCGAGGCCGCGAGGTCGAGCTCAACGTGCACGAGGTCGTGAGCCGACTCCGGCCGGTGGACTCGCCGGCGGCCCGCGAGGCGACCTTCCTGTCGGAGGCGACCGGTGGCTACCCGTTCAAGGTGACGTTCCCGGCCGCGTCGATCTTCCTCCACCCGTTCACGACCATCGACGGCGGCTACGCTTCGCCGGACGAGTTCGTTGCTCACGCCGTCGAGATCGAACGCGGCCTCGTCGCCGACTCCGTCGCCGCCGGCGCTCGCTACGTGCAGTTCGACTTCCCCCTGTATCCCTATCTGGTCGACCCGGCCTGGGTGGCCCGGTTCGTGGAGCGCGGCCACGACGTCGACGCCCTGGTCGAGGCCTCCCTGCGGGCCGACGCCGAGGTGCTCGAGGGGATCCCCGGCGACGTGACCGTCGCGCTCCACGTCTGCCGGGGCAACTACCGGTCCTCCTGGATGTGTGAGGGGTCGCTCGAGCCGGTGGCCTCGCGGTTGTTCGGGGAGCTTCCGTACGACGTCTTCCTGGTCGAGTGGGACGACCTCGGGCGCGACGGCGGGTTCGAGCCGGTGCGCCACCTGCGCCTGGGCGCGGTGATGGTCATGGGGCTGGTCTCGACGAAGACCGCGCGCCTGGAGGACGAGGAGGACCTGCTTCGGCGGATGGAGGAGGCGGCCGAGCTCGCGGGTGGTCTGGACCGGCTCGCCATCAGCCCGCAGTGCGGCTTCGCCAGCGTGATGGTGGGCAACGAGATCGATGCCGACACGCAGTGGCGCAAGCTCGAGCTCGTCGCTCGGGTGGCCGAGCGGCTGTGGGGGTGACCACCGGCCCTTGGGCTCGGCGTAGCATCGGGGGCATGACCGAGCCGGACCGGCCGCTGCGCCTGGACGCGACGCGCGAGGAGGCGCTCCAGCACGCCGTCAAGCTGGTCACCGAGGCCTGGCGTTCGTTCGACCGCTACCGCCCGGAGGAGCCGCCCCTGGACGCTCGCGTGCAGGCGCTGCTACGGGACGCGCTCCCGCAGGCGCCCACGCCGGTGCACGAGGTGCTCGACGACACCGGCCGCATCCTGGACGAGTCCATCGCGCAGCCGCGCCCGCGGTACTTCGCCTTCATCGGCTCGAGCGGCCTGGAGATCGGCACGATCGCGGACCTGCTGGCCCACACGTACGACATCAACCTGGCCGTGGACGCGCGCACCGCCACGCAGATCGAGCGTCAGGCGGTCCGATGGGCCGCCTCCTTCGTCGGATTTCCGGAGGATTGCGCCGGGGCATTCACGAGCGGCGGCACGCTCTCGAACACGAGCGCGCTGGCTGCGGCTCGGGAGTTCGCGCTGCCCGGGAGCCGGTACGAGGGCCTCGAGCACCACCGGGTCGCCGTCTACTGCTCCGAGGAGGTCCACTACTCGATCACTCGAGCCGTCGAGACGTTGGGGATCGGCTCACGGAACCTCCGGGCGATCCCGCTCGGGCCGGACCGCGGGTTGCTCCCGGAGGCCCTGGCGGAGGCCATCGATCGCGACCGGGCCGAGGGGATCACGCCCATCGCCGTGATCGCCACGGCGGGCACGACCCTGACCGGCGCGATCGACCCGCTCGAGGCCACCGCCGACGTGTGCGCGGATCGCGGGGTCTGGCTCCACGTGGACGGGGCCTACGGGCTGCCGGCCGCGGCCGCCCGACCGGACCTGTTCCGCGGGTTCGAGCGCGCCCAGTCGGTCGCGATCGACGCCCACAAGTGGCTGTACCTGCCCAAGGCCTGCGGGATCGTGCTGGTGCGGCGGCAGGACGACCTGATCGCGGCGTTCGCCCACGAGCAGGGATATCTGCCCCACCAGCGCCACGAGCTGCATGCCGTGGACATCACGTTCGAGTACTCGCGACCATTCCGGGCGCTGAAGATGTGGCTGGCCATGCGGGCCCACGGCGCCCGCGCGTTCGTCGAGGCCATCGAGCGCAACCTGCACGAGGCTCACCTGCTTTGGGAGACCGTCCAGGCCAGGCCGGACTTCCAGGCGCTGGCCGAGCCGCGGCTGTCGATCGTCCCGTTCCGCCACGTCCCGCCGCACGTCGAGGACGTGAACGAACACAATCAGCGCTTGGCGGACGCGCTCCAGGAGGACGGCCGGTTCTGGATCGCGAGCGCCCTCATCGACGGCGAGGTCTACCTGCGTCCCTGTTTCGTGAACTTCCGGACCACCGAGGACGACGTGCTGGACCTGGTGGAGGTCGCGGCCGAGCTGGGGGAGCGGCTGGCCGCGGACGCGACCTGATCGCGCGGGGCGACGACCCCTCGATCCGAGCGTCGCAGCGTCTACACTTCGGCGGCCCGCCTCCCGGAGGAGATCGATGGCCGAACCCCTCGTGGGCGTCGTGATGGGATCGACGTCGGATTGGGACACGATGCAACATTGCGCGGACCGGCTCCGCGCGTTCGGCGTTCCCTTCGAGACCAGAGTCCTCTCGGCGCACCGGACCCCCGACGCGCTGGCGGAGTGGATCCGCGACGTCGAAGGTCGCGGGGTCGAGGTGTTCGTCGCCGCGGCGGGGATGGCGGCGGCGCTCCCCGGAGTCGTGGCGGCCCACACCACCCGGCCCGTCCTGGGGGTGCCGATGGAGACCAGGCTGTCGGGCGGCCTGGACTCGCTCCTGTCGATGGTGCAGATGCCCGGCGGGATCCCGGTCGGCGTGCTCGCCGTGGGCAAGGCGGGGGCCGTGAACGCGGCCATCCTGGCCGCGCAGATCCTGGCGACCTCGCGCCGGGAGCTCCGAGAGGCCATCGATCGTCACCGCGCCGAGCAGGCGGCGCGGGTCCTGGCCGACCCCGACCCCTCGGCCTGATCGCGTACCTCACCTGCCCCTGGTGCCTCACGCCGCAGCAGGTGGCCGACGAGTCCCACGAGTACCGGTGCTTCTCGTGTTCGGGCGAGATCGCGTTCTTCACCTGCCCCCACTGCGAGCTGGCCCAGACCGTGCACAAGCGCTGGCTGGCGTTCACGTGCGGGAACTGCGACCGGAGGTCGAGCTGCCGCGCCGGTGGAGCTCCGCCGTGGGCACCCGGGCGGTCCTGGTCACGGCGATGGGGTTCCCATACCCGAAGATGTGACCCGTCCTGACGGCGGGAAGGCCGGGGGCGGGCCGTGCGGCCCGCCCCCGTGGTCCTCCCGATGGGTTCGCGCGGTCAGTTCATCCGCGTGATGCGCCCCTCACCTCCCACCGGGTAGTCGGCCGCCGTGATCTCGCCGGCCAGGTCCTCCGTCAGGAAGTTCACGACCGCCTGGAAATACGTGACGCCCAGCGTCGTGAACGGCCGGTCGCGGAACGGGTACTGGTCGCCGCCCCGGGCCAGGAAGTCGATCGTCGCGACATTCACCGACGGCGCGCCATCCACGACCTCGCCGCCCTCGACGATCGGCGTCCCGTCGTCGAGGGTTACCTCGACCACCCGGGTCCCCGGCGTCGTCACGCTCCCGTCTTCGTCGAGCACCTGAGGGGTGCCGTTCGCGTCGTAGACGAACGTGAAGCCCGAGATCTGGGCGAAGCGCCCGTCGACGAACTCGACGCGCGACACCGCGTTCTCCAGGATCTGCTTCAGCTGTGCCGGACCGACGTTCTGGACGATCGTGACGAAGTTCGGGAACGGCACCCAGCTGTTGACGTCGAGCTCGCTGATGTCGCCGGCCGGGACCACGCTGTCGTTGCGGATGCCGCCGCCGTTCTGGAGCGCGATGTCGGGCGCCGGTGCCCCGAACGGGGCGGCCAGGTCCTCCGCCGCATCGAAGAGCGCGTCGGCGATCAGGTTGCCTTCGTTGGTCTCCTCCGTCCGCACGCCCGGGTCGCGCTGACCGTTCAGCTCGACCTCGGAGGTCGCCACGATGGTGGCGGCCGCCTCATCGAGCGCCTCCTGGAGCGGCACGACCACGTTCTTCTGGATGAATCCCGCCGGCTTGACGCCGTCCGGGTTCGCGGTGGACGTCACACGAAGCGGACCGCTGTCGCCGTGGTCGATCTTGACCACCTTCCCGGCGGCGTTGAAGCCGACCGTGATCCGGCCGAGATACCGGTAGCTGCCGCTGGTGGTCACGATCGGGATCCTCCGACCCGTCTCGTCCTTGGCGAACAGCGGGTACGAGCCGAACACGTTCTCCTCGTCGCCCGGGATCAGCAGGTCGTCGTCCGGGTCGGCCAGGAGCTCATCGCCTCCGCCGGCGATCATGACGTCGACCCCGGCGAGCATCGGCGCGAGCGCCAGGTCCTCCTCGATGCTCTGCAGGTGGCTGATCAGGACGATCGCGGTCACGCCGCGGTTCCCGAGCCGGGCGGCCTGCTTGTTGATCGCCTTCGCCACGTTCTCCCTCACCTCGACGTCGCGCGGGCTCGAGATGGTCGGCAGAGCGGGTGTGGTCGCGCCGATGATGCCGATCCGCTGGCCGGCCTCCCGGACGATCACTCTCTTGGCGATCCGTCCCTTGCGCTGAAGCCTGGCCAGCTTCCGCTCGCCGCTGACGTCGAGGTTCGCGCTGATGAAGGGGACGTCCGCGTCGAACCCCCGGATGAACCGCGCCAGGACGTCCGGCCCGAAGTCGAACTCGTGGTTGCCGATCGCCACGGCGTCGTACCCGATCCGGTTCAGGGCGATCGAGTCGTAGAAGGGAACACCCTTCTCCAGGCTGGCGTTGAACTCGGGACCGGCGAGGAAGTTGTCGCCGGAGCTCAGCATGACGAACGCCCCGTTCTTGCGAGCCAGCGCCTCCTCCTCGACGTTCTTGACGAGCGTGGCGAATCTGGCCACGCCGCCGAAGTCCTCCTGGCCGGACCCGGCGTCGATGAGCTGGGACTCACCGTCGTTGTTGTGCCCGATCGTGAGCCAGAAGACAACCTTCTTCGCTCTGGCGTTCGGCTTCGCCGGTGCCGTCGATCGAGACGACTGCGGTTGCGCCGAGCTCTCGGATGGCGCGACGACGACGGCCAGGGCGGCCAGCATCGTCGCCACCGTCACGAGGGCCAGGTGAGAACGAATCGATGACACTCGCATCGACACCTCGCCTCCTTCCCCCTCGGCGGGGTTTCGTGCCGAATCCTAGGCGGGAGGCGATCGAGGCGGGCAAGGTCGCCTGGGGTGCCGCGGAGGGGACCCTCGCCTCCGGCCGGTCGGGTCTCGATCGCGGGCGAGATGGGGCTCAGGTGCGTTTGCGGGCGCTCCACCAGGCCGTGATCGTGGCCGCCAGGCCGGCCAGGAGGCTCCCGCCGTACCGGTGGAGGCCGTCCAGTCGTTCGATCTCGACCAGGGGGGCCGGCTGCAGGTCCAGGAGCGCGCGGAGCTCCCGGGTCGACAGGCCGATGGTTCGGGCCTGCGGGACGGCGGCGTCCACCCAGACCAGCCAGACCGTCGCCGAGAGCACCACGGCCAGCATGCCGGCGACGGCGGCCAGCAGCGGGACGGCGGGGCTGAGGAACCACGGGATGGTCGACCCCCGGTCGAACCCGAAATACAGCCAGGCCAGGCCGTAGGCGCCGATGACGCCGGCCACCACTCGCCCCACCAGCCCGATCAGCGAGGCGTCGCCGACCACGGTGAGCGGACCGACCAGCTCCGGGTCCAGCCGGTCACGAGTGTCGGTGATCGTGAGCGTCACCCAGGGGTCGTGGGCCGCCTGCCAGGCCAGCACGGCCGCGCCGACGCCCGCCAGGGCCGCGAGCAACAGGGCGACGTCCACTCGCGCGGAGCGCCGGCGTTCGGTCGGGAGGGCTCGAAGCGCCGCGGGCCGGTTCGGCGCCACACCGGGTCGGGGCCCGGCCAACGCCGGGGGCCTCGGCGGCGGGGCCGACGGCGCCGGCCACGTCGCCGGAGCGGCCGGCGAGGTTCGGGCGGGGGCGACGGCGGCCGCCTCCGGCAGGCGACCGTCGGGGCCGTCCTCGCCCACCAGCGAGCGGCCGCATCGGGTGCACCGGATGACCGAGTCTCGGAGCTCGGCGTCGCAGAAGGGACAAGGCTTCACCTCTCGGGTTTCGACCTCGCACCGGCAGCCTTGAGAGACACGGACGGTGGCCGGCTCGTCGCCCTTGACCCAGCGGAGCCGGCGACGGCAGGGTGGAGAGGTGATAGAAGGGCTCTCCGTGCGGCGGCTTTCCGAGCGCGAGTTCGTCGTGGCCGGGGAGCTCGACGGTTCCACCACGGAGCAGTTCGACGCGTCGCTGACGGAGGCCCGCGACGTGGAGGGGGTCGTCGTCGTGGACCTCTCCGGCCTCACGTTCCTCGACAGCTTGGGGATCCAGTGTCTGATCCGGCTGGGCATGTCCCGCTCGCCCAACGGGCTGATCCTGCGCCACCCGACGGCTCGCGTGGCCCGGGTGCTGGCGCTCCGCGGGCTCGACCGGGCCAGCCTGTGGACCATCGAACGCACCGAGCGTTGACCTCCCAGACATCAGGCCCCCCGGAGCGGGTCCGAACGGCCGGTGGGGCCGATCAGGACCTTCGGGAGCCTCGAAGCACGCCGAAGGGGAGGGGTCACCATGGAGCTCAAGCAGCGAACGCCCACCTCGATCCAGGCGGCCGGTCCGGCCACCGCCGGCCGCAAGCCGTCGCCGCGAGCGGGATCGGACCGTGTCGCGCTGATCGCCCTCGGCCTCGTGGCCCTTCACGTGGCCGACGCGTGGCTGCTCCGGCCCGTCGGCGACGCCCCGCTCTCCCTCCGGGCGTTGCGTCTGGGGGTCGCGATGGTGCTGGCGGGGGCCGGCGCGATCGCCTGGACCCGCCTTCGGTCACGCCGGGCCCGCGGGGCGTTCTTCCTGGCCGCGGGTACCGTCGCCGCCCTGGCCGGCGGGGCGATCTCGCTGCCGCGGGCCGCTCATGGCCTCGGCGGGAACCAGCTCACCGGGCTCGTGGTCCTGGCGGCGGGGCTCGTCCTGGTCGGCATGGGGCTCGCTCGCGCCGTCGGCCGCCGGCCGTGGTGGCGGCCGGTGGTGGCGTTCGTGGTCGGGGCCGTCCTCGCGCAGTTCGTCCTGTTCCCGACCGCGCTCGCCGTGTACGCGACGAACCCCCCGCGGCCCGAGCTCGGACACCGCACACCCGCCGATGTGGGCCTCGACGCCAAGGAGGTGGCGGTCGTCGCCGCCGACGGCGTGCGGCTCGCCGCCTGGTGGATCCCTCCGGACAACGGCGCCGCCGTGCTGCTGCTGCCGGGGTCCGGTTCCACCCGGGACGACCTGCTGGACCATGCGGCGATGCTGCACCGCCACGGGTACGGGGCGCTCCTGCTCGACCCCCGCGGGCACGGGGGGAGCGAGGGTGAACCCATGGAGTTCGGGTGGGGCGGAGAGTCGGACGTTCGCGCGGCGGTCGACCTGCTCGCGGACATGCCCGGGGTGGAGCCGGGGAAGATCGCCGCGTTCGGCCAGTCGATGGGCGGCGAGCAGGCCATCACCGCGGCCGCCCTGGACGATCGCATCCGCGCGGTGGTCACGGAGGGGGCCGAGGTCATCACGGTCGAGGACGCGGCCCGGCGCCCGGCGGCGGTCGGAGGGTGGCCCTCGCTCCCGATGTTCTGGGTGCAGCGGGTGGCCGCGATCGCGCTCGGCGGCGGCGACCCGCCGGCCCCGCACTCGGAGTCGATGGCGGCCATCGCGCCGAGGCCGGTCCTGCTGATCGCCGGCGTGGACCCGTCGGAGGTGGCCTCGAACCGGTTCTTCCACGAGGCCGGCGGGCCGAACGTGGAGCTGTGGGAGCCGCCGGACACCCCCCACGTCGGCGGGCTCCGGGTCCACCCGGACGAATACGAAGATCGAGTGATCGAGTTCCTGGATTCGGCGTTCCGCTGAGCCCGCCCGCTGCAGTAGCGTCGGTCCATGCACGCCGCCCTCGTGGTCGCGCTCGTCGCCGGCCTGACCTGGTCGCCCGTCGCCGGGGGCGAACCGTTCGCGGGGTCGGTGTCCCGCCTCGACCGCCAGACCAGGGAGCTCATGACCGGCAGTTCGTGGCGCCCCGGATGCCCCGTGCCACTGCGGGCGCTACGCCTGGTTCGCGTCACCTATCGCGGGTTCGACGGCGATCCCCATCGGGGGAGACTGGTCGTGCACCGGCGGTGGGCCGACGAGATCCTGCGAGTCTTCGAGACGCTCTACGACACCGACTTCCCGATCCGGCGGGTTCGCCTCGTCGACCGGTACGGCGCGGACGATCGCGAGTCGATGCGGCGGGACAACACCTCCGCGTTCAACTGCCGGTACGTGGCCGGGACGAGCACCTGGTCCCAACACGCCTACGGGCGGGCCATCGATCTCAACCCCGTCGAGAACCCGTACGTCGCCGGCGCCCGCGTCTCGCCTCGACGGGGCCGACGGAACCTGGACCGCGACGACGTCCGGCCCGGGATGATCACGGCAGGCGACGTCGTGTGGACCGCGTTCGACGACTTGGGCTGGGGCTGGGGCGGCGAGTGGTCCTCCGCCAAGGACTACCAACACTTCTCGGCGAACGGGAGAT
>DASUTU010000099.1:0-14976 GCA_036374435.1 Actinomycetota bacterium
TGGAGGCGGTGACCATTGAGCTCGATGGCGGCGCCGGTGGTCGGGCTCAGTTGCCCGGCGACTACCTATACGGCGACCATCGCGAGCCGTATCGGGAGGCCGGTTTGTGGGGTCTCCTGCGCGTGCATGATCCGTGCGCCGCGGATCACGGACTCCGGCCGTTGCCCTCGGCTCGGGTGGCGTGCGGGAGCGGTCCGGTCGGTCTTTCGATCGTGGCACTGGCGACCGCGGCGGTGCTTCTCGGATTCGGCCTGATGGCCCTCCGCGCTCGACGCCGTCATCGGCGCCTAATGATCCGATGAGGCCAGCGACCCGATCGTCATCTCTCCCACCACCGGGGCACCCTGTCGGACTCCAAGATCCAGACGGCGTCGTCGCCCAGTTGCTGCGACAGGGCAAGACGATCGAGGACGCCCGCGAGAGGGGAACGAGCGGATGCGTCGAGGCGGGCGCGTGCGGCGCTCGATACAACACCTCGTACATCCAGGGAGTCGGCATCGGGACCTTGACCGACAGCCTGGCCGCCCTGAAGCACCACGTCTTCGATGAGGGAACGACCTCCATGAGAGAGATACTGGAGGCGCTGGAGAGCGACTTCGGCGACGCCGAGCGGCTGCGACACGTCCTTCGCGATCGGTCGCCGAAGTGGGGGAACAACGACGATCGCGCGGACGACCTGATGCGCCAGGCGTTCGATGCGTTCGTCGGTGCTGTCGACGGACGACCGAACGGTCGCGGCGGTCGTTACGGGGTCGACATGCTCCCGACCACCTGCCACATCTACTTCGGGTCCGTGACTGGCGCCACCCCAGACGGTCGCCGGGCCGGTGAGCCGGTCTCCGAGGGGATCTCGCCGTCTCAGGGTATGGACCGCCTCGGTCCGACGGCAGTCGTTCTGTCGGCCTCCAAGATGGACCAGGCGCGCACGTGTGGGACGCTTCTCAACATGAAGCTCAGCCCGGGCCTCGTCGAAGGCGAGGAGGGGATCAACAAGCTCGCGCAGCTCATCCGGACGTACTTCAAGCTCGGAGGCCACCACGTGCAGTTCAACGTCGTGAGCGTCGACACGCTGCGCGACGCTCAGGAGCACCCCGCCGACCATCGAGGTCTCATCGTGCGGGTCGCCGGGTACAGCGACTATTTCTGCGATCTGACCCGATCTCTCCAGAACGAGATCATCGCCCGGACCGAGCACGGGATCATGTAAACGGGCGGAGGCCCGCATCGACGGCCAGGCGCGGAGACGCGAGTCTTCCGAGGAGAGGCTTCGATGCCGAGGGGACCTCCGTCAGCCCAGATACGCTCGAATCCCATCGGCCACGATCGCCGCGTCGTCGCCAACCCCGCACAGGAGCGAGGACTTCCGCGTTCGCAAGAAGTGCACGCCTGCGAAGAACAGACCGGACGCCGCGGCGCTTGCACCATCGCGCTGGATCGGGAAGCCTAGGTCGTCGAAGCCTCCAGGCACGTCCACCCAGCTCGCAAAGTTCGGGCGGAACCCGCCCGCGAAGATCACGGCGCCGAGCCCGTCCGTCGGGATCGAGTCGGGAGCGTCGGCGACGAACGGGTCGGGATCTGGGAGCGTGGGGTCCTCGATCCCACGCTCCGCACACAGTTTCGAGACAAGCTCCCGGAAATCCAGGTATCTGGCATCTGACCACGCGACGGTCTCGGCGAGGTCGTCGGCAAAGCCGATCCGGCTGTCGTCACATCCGATGAACCGCCCCACGACGGTCACGCCCCTCGCGCGGAGCGAGCGGACGTGCAGATCGTGACCGCCAGCCACCCCGCTCGCGGTGACGTTGGCGGCGAGTCGCGCAGCGGGAGAGGGCAGCGTCTCGACGGTCCCATCGAAGAAACCGGTCTCTAGCGCCCACCAGACGACGTCGTGTTCACCGATCCTGCGTGGTGCCCACGGAGCGCGGCCGCACGACAGGATCACCTCACGCCCCGCGTCGATGAGTTCTTCGGCGATCTGGCACCCGGACTGTCCGTTCCCCACGACCAGAATGGCCCCGTCCGGCAGCGACGAGGGATTGCGGTACGAGGTCGTGTCGGTCGTGAGAAGGTCCGCCGGCAGCCCCGCAGCGCCCGGCGGGCGGTGCGGTGCCTGATACGCGCCGGCGCACACGACGACCGCCTTCGCTGACATCGGGCCGTCGGAGGTGGCGAGCGAGTATCCGTCATCCGTCGGCCGCAGCGATGTGACCTCTACGCCCTCGTGGATCGCATCGGCCACAAGCGCCGCGTAGCCGTCCAGGTAGCCGACGATCCCCTCTCGGCTCAGGAACCCATCGGGCTCGTCGCCGTCGTACGGGTGACCCGGTAGCCTCAGGCTCCAGTTCGGCGTGTTGATGGAGAAGCCGTCCCAGAGCCCGCGCCACATGCTGGCCACTCGGTCGCGTTCGAGGATGACTTGATCGACGCCGCGGCGCGCCAGCTCGTGCGCAACCGAGAGCCCCGCCTGACCACCGCCGATCACGACGACGTCGAGGCTGGCAGCGCTCATCAAAGCAGTCTGTCACCGCCTTCGCAGTTGGCGCAAATGCGGGTCGCGTCCTCACCGGACCGAGCGCTGTCGTGAAGAGTCGTGCCGATGACGGCCGCTGAGCGCGAAACAGCGATCCCTTGGCTGTGCTCCTCCGCGCCTGGATAGGCAGGCGATCGCAAGCTCCCGACGGCGAGGCGCTCCCAACCGAGCGTCCTTGGTCCGGATGGTCCGGCGGGAGCCCCCGGGGTGGGAACCGCGGCGGTCTGCCACCAGCTCGCCTGCTGCGGTGTTGACCCAGTCCCCATCCATTCAGAGTCGAACGCCATGCGGACCGGACGAGGCCCTACTCGATCAGGCTCGGTGGCGTGATCTCCTGCTCGGTCTCCACAGTCTCGGGCCGAACCCCGGCCATCATGAGCCCGAGCGTCTCCCGCGGCGTGTGGCGCGGATCGACCTCGCCGATGATCGCGCCCTCGTACATGACGAGGATCCGATCCGACAGCGACATCACCTCGTCCAGGTCCTCCGAGATGATGAGGACCGCCGTTCCACTGGTCCGCTGCTCGATCAGACGACGGTGGATGTACTCGGCCGCCCCAACGTCGATCCCGCGCGTTGGCTGGGCGACGAGGAGAACCCTCGGGCGCCCGGAGAGCTCGCGGGCGAGGATGAGCTTCTGGATGTTGCCGCCGGAGAGCTTGCGAGTGGCAGTGTCGAGCCCTGGAGTCTTCACGTTGAACGCCGACACGAGCTCCCGGCATCTCTGGCGGATGACGCCCCCCCGAAGGAACCCGGAGCGCGAGTACTCCGGGTTGCGGCTGTCGACGAGCATGAGGTTCTCGGACACCGTGAAGTCGCCGATCACCCCGTCGCGCATCCGCTCCTCCGGGACGTAACCGAGACCGGCGGAGCGCATCGTCGACGGCCCCGCCCCGCCGAGCTCCGCGTCCTCCAGACGGATCGAGCCCGACCTCGGCGCGCGGAGACCCGCGATCGCCTCCGCCAGCTCCCGCTGGCCGTTGCCCGATACGCCGGCGATCCCCACGATCTCGCCGGAGCTGACCTCGAACCCGACCGACCGGACCGCGTCGGTGCCGCGGTCACCCGGGATGGTGATGTCTCGAACCACGAGCCTCGCCGGGCCACCCTGAACCTCGTTCGGCAGCTGGGTCGGCGCCACGTCCCGCCCGACCATCATGTGCGCGAGGTCCTGCCGCGAAACCTCTTTGGGCTGGACCGTTCCGACGACGCGCCCCTCCCGAAGAACGGTGATGCGATCCGACAGCGCCAGCACCTCGCGGATCTTGTGGGAGATGAACACGATCCCGCGACCGCCCTCGACCATCTGCCGCAGGATGACGAAGAAGTCGTCGACCTCGTGCGGCGTGAGCACTGCGGTTGGCTCGTCGAGGACCAGGAGCGATGCGTTGCGGTAGAGCGCCTTGATGATCTCCACGCGTTGACGTTCTCCGACGGAGAGCTGCCACACGTACGCGGTCGGCTCCACCTTCAGTCCGTGCGCGCTCGAGAGCTCGCTGATCCGCTCGGCGACGCTGTCCGGGTCGGCGAGCGGCCGCCGCGACGAAGGCAGCCCCAGGGCGACGTTTTCCGCCACGGTCAGCGTCGGCACGAGCATGAAGTGCTGGTGGATCATCCCGATCCCGTTCTCGATCGCGTCCGCGGGTGAGGCGATGTGCGCGAGTTGCCCGTTCACGAGGATGTCGCCCTCGTCCGCCCGGTACAGGCCGTAGAGCACGCGCATGAGCGTGCTCTTGCCGGCACCGTTCTCGCCGAGCAGCGAGTGCACCTCGCCCGCGCGGACGTGAAAGTCGATCTGGTCGTTCGCGACCACCCCCGGGAAGCGCTTGCTGATTCCGCGCATCTCGACCATCGGCGGGGGCTCCGCCGACGCTCGTCCGGGAGTGGTCGCGTCCACGCCGACTCCTCCGCCCGTCCTCTCGCCGCTACCCTGCGGTGGCGCCGGTCTCGATCGACCCGTCCATGAGGCCCGCGACCGCCTCCTCGGCGCTCGCCACAACGTCCTCGGGCACCTCGTAGGCGTCGTTGTACGCGATGACCTCACCGCCGTTGGCGAGGTCGATCGTGTAGGTCTCGCCGCCGAGCGTCCCCTCCCGGATCAGCGCGATGATGTCCTGGAGCACCACCTCCCAGTGGTAGACCTGCGACGCGACGACGACGTCGGGCGCGAGCGACGTCTGGTCCGACTGCGTGCCGAACCAAGCCACGTCATTCCCCTCCGCGACGCCGACGGCCCCCACGACCATCTGCGCGGTTCCCGTCATCACGTCGGCACCCGCCGCGACGAAGCTCCGCGCCGCTTCCGCCGCGAGCCCGACGTCGCTGAAGGACCCTGTGTAGTTGATACGCACGTCGATCGACGGATCCGTCGCCTCCACGCCGGCCTGGAAGCCGTCCACGTACAGCTTCGCGTCACCGACCTCGATCGGACCCACGACCCCGATGACCTTGCTCTCCGTCAGGCCGGCCGCGAGCACCCCCTCGACGTAGCCGCCCTGATCGGAGGCCGCCTGGTAGGCGAACACGTTGGGCTGTCCGAACGTGTCGCCCGCGGTCCCCCAGGCGAAGGAGACCTCGGGGAAGTCCTGCGCGATCTCCTCGACCGAGGCGCCGTACTGCGAGCCGTGGGCGATGACGAGGTCGTACCCCTCTGACGCGTAGTTGCGGATCGCGCTCCCGGCGTCTTCCACGACGAACAGGTTGTCGGACACCGCGATCTCGAGGTTCTCAGACTCCTCGAGCGTCCCGAGCGCGTCGAACATCGACTGCGTGAACGCGAGGTCGTTCGTGGCGCTCGGCGCGACCAGCGCCACGCGGAACGGCTCCCCGGTCTCGGTCGCCCCCGTCGGCCCCGTCGCCTCGGTCGCGCCGGTGGCCTCCGTCGGGCCGGTGGCTCCGTCGGCCTCCGGCTCGTCGTCGTCACCGCACGCCGCAGCGACGATCACGAGCACGGCCAGCACGACGGCCAGTCGCATCCATCGAACCCTCTTCTTCCCCATCTCCCAGCTCCTTTCCTCGATCGTCAGGCCGCGTCGTTGTCCTCACTCACCCCGTTCGAACGCCCTCGCGAGCGATGCCGGTTGCCGGACCCGGCGGGCGACCACCACGAGCGCGAGGACGGTGAGCACCGCCGGCGCCATGGCGGCCAGATCCGATGCGCCCCGCGGGATGATCCCGAGGGTCTTCCATGCGAGGACGGTCGAGGCGACCATCCCGTACAGGAGCGCGCCGGCCATCACCCCGATCGGGCGCCACGCGCCGAAGTAGACGAGCGCGATCGCGATGAAGCCCTGCCCCTGCGTCAGGTTCTGCTGGAAGATGCCAAGCTGAATCGCGAGCGCGGCGCCCGCCGTCCCGGCAAGCGCGCTGCCCGTGATCACCGTGGAGTAGCGGGTGCGCGCGACGCTCACGCCGACGCTATCGGCCGCGGCCGGGTTCTCGCCGACGGCGCGGACGTTCGTCCCGTAGGTGGTCCGGTTCAGGACGAACGCGAGGAGTGGAACGAGCAGGAACGCCACGTACACCATCAGGTTCGCCTCGAACAGCATGTCACCGATCGTTGGGATATCGGCGAGGATCGGGATGCGAACCGTCGGGAACGACCGGATCGGGACGGGCGTGCCGACGAGCTTCTGGAACAGCAGGTCGGACAGCCCCAGCCCGAACAGGTAGATGCCGATTCCGCTGACACCCTGCTCCGCCTTCAGCGTGACGCTGACGACCGCTGTGATCAGCCCGAGGACGACGCCGATGCCCGTGCCGACGGCCACGCCGAGCCACAAGCTGTCCGTGTGGAGCACCGTGTAGTAGGCGCCGAACGCGCCGAGCAGCATGATGCCGTCCACCCCGAGGTTCAGGACGCCGCTCCGCTGGCCCATCGTCTCGCCGAGGCTCGCGAGCAGGAACGGCGTGGCGAGGCGGATCCCCGAGGCGACGGTTGCCGTGAGGACGGCGAGCGTGAAGAACTCGCTCATTCCTCCAACCTCTCGGAGACCTGGACGGCGGCTCTCCCACCGTCGGACGGCTCGGCGACCGCCCCCGTCACCTCCGCCGACGGCTCAGGGGGTCGGGGCTCCGCGGACGAAGGCGGGGCTGCCTCCAGCCGGAGGCTGTACCGGCGCCGCGCGCGCTCGATCGCGACCACGAACACGACGAGCACCCCGTTGAGCGCCACGATGAGCGCGGTCGGCACCTGAACGGCCACCTGCATCGCGTTGCCGCCCACGAGGAGACCGCCGAACACGAACGACGACAGGATCGTCCACAGGGGATTCAGGCCCCCGAACAGCGCGGCGACGATCCCGTTGAACCCCGCAGAGCCGGTGAACCCGGTCGCGGAGCCGTCGGTGACCATCCGGTGCGACGCGCTGCCGAACACGAGCACCGCGCCAGCGAGGCCCGACATCGCGCCGCTCAGCGTCAGTGCGAGGGTGATCGTGCGCTTGACGGGCATCCCCGCGTACGCCGCGGCCTCACGGGAGAGCCCCACGGCCCGGAGGCGGAACCCGAAGCCGGTGCGCCACAGCAGCGCGTACGCGACGACGGCGGCGAGGGCCGCGACGATCACGCCGGCATGCAGATTCGTGCCGCCGATGAGGACCGGGAGATCCGCGTTCGCGGAAAGCCGCTGGGTCTGCGGGATCGCCGAGAACCCGGAGAACTCGTCGTCGACGAGTGGGCCGCTCAGCAGATAGTTCATCACTTGGACGGCGACGATGTTGAGCATGATCGTCGAGAGGATCTCGTTGACGTTGAAGTAGGCCTTCAACGAGCCGGGGATCGCCCCCCAGATGCCGCCGCCGACGGCGCCCGCCACGAGCACCAGGGGCACGAGCACGGGCGCGGGGAGGGACGGGAGCGCGAGCGCTGTGGCGGCGGACGCGAGGCCCCCCACCACCATCTGTCCCTCGCCGCCGATGTTGATGACGTTCGCGCGAAACGCGATGCAGATCCCGACGCCGACCAGCAGGAGCGGGATCGACTTGATGGCGGTGTTGACGATGGCATCGCCGCTTCCGAACGCGCCGTCGAGGAGCGCGCGATACCCGCTGAACGGGTTCGCTCCGAGCGAGAGCAACATGACCGCGCCGACCAGGAGCGCTGCCACCGCGGCCGTGGGCATGGCGAGCCAACTGACGAGGAGGCGGCGTCGATCGCGCCAATTCGGGAGGCTCTCTCGCCGTGCCATCGCCTCACCCCGCCTCGTCGGCCGGTGGCGACGCCACGGCGTCGCCCTGGTGCACGAACCGTTCATTCTCGCAGTTCGATGGCCTCCGCCGCGGACCCGGTCCGTCGGCCGTTGACTGCAACCCGGCGGCATGCCGGCGTGCCCTGCTCCGATCCGAGGCGGACGGCCCGCTGCTCGAGCGACGAGGACCGCTCCTGCGGTTCACCGCCACAACAGGTCCAGCTAATGGGGTGCGGGCCCATCGCTGATCACGCCACGCACGAGGTCTACCGAGACGCCGTCCCCCGGGAACTCCACCATCCACCATGTGGCGCCGACCGATGCATACGGCGCCGGGTCGGTGCCTGACGTCGTCGACCTCGTCGAGCGTTCGCGCGTCCAGCCGATCGGTCTTCAGCCGGTCCGGGAGAACTCGGCGATCCAATTGGCCTCCCAGGTGGTGCCGCCATCGGTGGAGAAGGCCTGCTCCCACCGAGCCGCCGTCGCGCTGATGTCCGACCACAGGTAGAGCACCTTGATCGGCGTTCCGTCGTACACGTCGTCGCCGGTGAACACGCCGCGCCCATCGTCGCCGAACCGACCGACGACGGGAGGAAGGGACAGGCCGGTCTTGCTGCTCGCCCAGTACAGCGACCATTCATCACTCGACCTGTCGTACAGACGCAACGTCACGCCGCCATACCTCAAGGTCGGGAAGATGGCTTCGTCGAAGTTCCCCGCGCCGTCCAGAACGCTCCAGGACCGATGGGTTCCCGGAAACTCATACCAGTCGTCGCTGCCGGCGAGCACCTCTCGCAGCCGTCGTTGCTGCGACGTCCACGTACCGACGAACCAGTCGAAGTTGTTCTCCATGGATGCCTCCCCGTTCGGCGCCGCCGGTCGCGATCCCATGGCGCAAAGGGCGTGGGCTCGCGGACTCTGCGGCTGGACGGTACCGCGCTCCACTGTCACCCTGTGTCAGTGAGGTCGAGCCGCCTGCCGTCGATCCTGCTCATGCTCCAGACCAGCGCAAGATGACCGCCGCCCAGCTCGCCGAGGACCTGGAGGTGTCGATCCGGACCGTCTACCGCGACATCGAGTCCCTTCAGGTGGCGGGCGTACCCTCGTACGGAGTGGCGGGGCACGCCGGCGGCTACCGGCTCGTCGACGGCTATCGCACCCGCCTTACCGCCCTGAGCACGGAGGAGGCAGAAGCGATCTTCCTCGCCAGCGCCCCCGGGCCTGCCGTCGAGCTCGGGTTCGGTGCGGCTCTGGCCGCCGCCCACCTCAAGCTGCAGGCGGCGCTGCCACCCGAGCTCCTCACCCCAGCCGAGCGAATCCGGTCGCGCTTCCATCTCGATGTCCCCGGCTGGTACGCGAAGGACGAGGACGTCGGCTACCTCCGGCAAGTCGCCGACGCCGTCTGGAACTGCCGTGTGCTCGACATCGACGCCGGAGGGCGCCGACGGACGTCGAGTGGCGCGTGCAGCCGTACGGCCTCGTGCTGCGGGCTGCTGGCACCTCGTCGCCGGACCTCGGGCCGCGCACGTTCCGTATCGACCAGATCCTCGAGCACGCAGTGCTCGACGAGGTCTTCCAGCCTCCGCAGGACTTCGACCTGGCCGACTACTGGCGGCGCACACAGGAGGAGTTTCGGGTCCATTTGCACGAAGGCTCGGCCACCCCGGCCGTTCCGTCTGGCTGAACCGTCGAGACACGAGGTTCTTCGCCGGCGCTCGATCGCGTCGTGGGGTGCTCTCCTCCCCTTTCATAGGCCGGGTGCCACCCTTCCTCGCACGTCACCTGCACAACAGAATGGATGGCGATGCCACCCGCGGGCGCAGGCGCCGAGGAGGGAGGTAGGCAGCGGAAGGCCAATCGGATCATCTCGATCGAAGGGAGGAAGCCATGACCACAGAGGCGAGGCGCCCCCGCGTGAGGGGGCACCGCAGCCGGACCTTGAGCGGGCCGCCGGCCCTGGTCGCGACGATCGCGCTCGCGATGCTTGCAGTTCCGACCACGGCCGCGGCGGATGAGCCGTTCGCGGGGCCTCTGTTCGGGCTCGGAACCGACGCGGAGGCGAATGTCGTCGTCGCCGACGCCGGCAGGGGGGTGGCCCGTGCCGACGGGACCCTCATCGCGGAGCTGCCCGGGGTGACGGACGTCGCCGCCAGCGACCAGGGATGGCTGTGGGCGATCACCGGCCTCGACGCCCCCAACGAGCAGAAGCTCTTCAAGGTGTCCATGGACGGGGCCGTAACCGAGTTCGCCGACCTCGGCGCGTTCGAGGCCAAGCACAATCCCCACCCCGCCGAGATCGACTCCAACCCGTTCAGCGTGATCGACCTGGGGCGTGGAGCGGCCGCCGTGGCCGATGCGGGCGGCAACACCCTGCTGGCGGTCAACAAGCACGGAAAGGTCAAGCTGATCGCGGTGTTGCCCGACGAGTTGGTGCCGACGGACAACGCGAAGGCGATCATCGAGGAGATCGTGGCCAACCTCCTCGGGACCGACGTCAGCTGCGAGGAGGGGCTCCCGGCGGAGGCGCCTCCGGAGGCGCACGAGATCTGCGAGCTGCCCGACATGATCCCGGCGGAGCCGGTGGCCACGAGCGTCGCCATCGGCCCGGACGGCGACTTCTACGTGGGCGAGCTGAAGGGCTTCCCGGCGCCGCTCGGCCGGTCTCGCGTGTGGCGGATCGCCTCGAACGCCCGGAACGCCCGCTGCGGTAGCAGCCCGCTGTGCTCTGTGGCCTACGAGGGGTTCACGTCGATCGTCGATCTTGCCTTCGGGACCGACGGGACGCTCTACGTCGCGGAGATGGACGAGAAGAGCTGGTTCGTCGTCGAGCTCAGCCTGTTCGCGGGTCTGCCGGTCGAGCTCGGGCTGGGAACCATCGACGCCTGTGACGGAACCTGCTCCGTCGAGGTGGGCGGGATCCCGATGCTGTCCGCCATCACCGTGGACGGCGCCGGCGACCTCTGGCACGCAGAGCTGCCCGGGGTCGTGACCAGTCCCTGATCCGCGGATACGAAGATGCTGAGGGGGTGGCGACGCCCCCTCGGCATCGCCGTCGGGCGACGGGTGAGCGCCGCTGTGGCGAGCCGCCCTCGAGATCGGCCATCCCGAATCGGTGCCTCGACCCGATCCGGACGTGGCTGCACGGCCTCGGTCCAGGCCTGACCGGCGACCCCGGCCCCCCCGCGGAGCGTGGCCCGGCGGGTGAACGCGGAGACCCGTGCCCATCGATGGTGGACGGAACGCGTCGTCACGCCGGTCGGGTCAAACGGCATATGCAGTCGAGGGGGCAGAATCCACGCCCTCGGCGTCGCCACGGCTCGAGCCGGGACCGTCGCGACGCGATCCGCGCACGCGGAAAGGAGGGCTCATGAAGAACCGGAGCAGCCTGGCGTGGCCGGCACTCGTGGTGCTCGCGGCCGTCGTCGGCTTCTCGGCCAGCGCGCTCGCGTCCTCGGACGACAAAGGCGCCCGGCCCAACAGTCGCATCACGGTCTCGGGAACGGCCACCGTCAGCACGCGGCCGGACGAGGCGGTCGTGGATCTCGGCGTCCGGTCCGAGGCGGCCGAGGGAGCGACGGCGATGAAGGCCAACGCGACGAAGATGTCGGCCGTGCTCGAGGCCCTGGCCGAGGCCGGAGTGGACCGACAGGGCATCGAGACGACGAGGGTCTCGCTCGAGCGCCGCCGGGTGGATCGCAGGACGGACCGCGAGCGGATGGTCTTCGTGGCGCAGAACTCGATCCAGGTGACGATCATCGACCTCGACGCGGCGGGATCGGTCATCGACGCCGCAGTTCGGGCCGGCGCCGACGCGGTCCGCAACATCCGATTCCAGGTCTCGAACCCGACCGAGGTCCGCCGGCAGGCGCTGCAGCAGGCCGTCCACACGGCCCGGGCGAAGGCCGACGCCATGGCCGCGGCGGCCGGGGCACGGGTGACCGACGTGGTCTCGATCACCGAGCAGGGCGACGGCGTTCCCGAGGTCGGCTACGACCGGCGGCTGGCGTTCCCGTCCGCGATCGTCACGCCGATCGTGCCGACGCGCGACATCGAGACCCGGATCGCTGTGAGCGTCGTCTGGCAGCTGGCCGGCTGAAGCGTTGGGCCCGGTCCCCGGGCGATCACTTCGCCGGCAGCGAGCGCGCGTAGGTGACGCCGAGCCGAACCCACTTCGCGAGCTGTCGTTTCGTGGCGACGGCGTCCGCGTCGACCCGCAGCCATCCCTGCATCGATCGACCGCGCATCTCCATGGGCCGGGCGTCGGTCGTAGTGACGAGCGAATCCGACTCGGCGGGGTCTGCGCGCACCAACACACCGCCCTGGTCGCTCGCGGCCACCGCCATGTTGCCCCGGACGAGGAAGGCCAGCCCGCCGAACATCTTCTGCTCGGACACGCCGGCCTCGCCCTCCAGCAGCTCCCGGATACGAGCGGCCAGATCCTCGTCGTACGCCATGGCGGGATCTTATGTCGGAAGCTGGCGCGGCACGCGGCCGTGAACCCCGGCCGACCTGAGGTGGCCGGCCCCGTGAGAGGCTTGGCCGGATGTTGACGAACGCCGACGTCGGCGAGTTGCTCTGGCTCGCCAGCCGAGAGGAGTTCGACCACCGCCGGCGTGCGCTGGAACGTGCGTCACGGGCCTCCCGCTTCTGGCCGGAGGAGGTCCACGCCGTGGCCGCCGCCGGCCGACCACTGACCGAGCTTCGCTCGGTCGGTCCATGGATCGCGGCGCAGATCGAGACCTGGCTCGAACATCCTCCGTCGATGCCGGAGATGGACGAGACCCGACACGGCTTCCTCACGTACGCGGAGGTGCGATCCACGTTGGACGCCGACCCGGCGTGGGAGTCGCTCCCCTGTGCCGACCTCCAGATGCACACGACCTCCAGCGACGGCGCGGCGTCGATCGAAGAGATGATTGCGGCCGCCCGGGCCCTCGGCCGGCCGTTCGTCGCCGTCACCGACCATTCGCAGTCGTTGCAGGTCGCCCACGGCATGACCCCCGAACAGCTCGCCGCCCAGCGCCGCGCGATCGACGCGCTCGAGAAGGCGTTCGCGGAGGCGGGAGATGGTTTCGGGATCCTCCGCTCGATGGAAGTGGACGTCTTCCCCGATGGCACGATGGACATGGACGACGAGTCGTTGTCGAGCCTGGAACTGGTCCTCGGCGCCTTCCACTCGAAGCTCCGCTCCACCGCCGACGAGACGGAGCGGTACCTGGCGGCCCTGCGGCAGCCACGCCTGCATGTGCTCGCGCACCCGAAGGCGCGGATGTACGGAAGACGGGTGGGGCTCGTCGCGGATTGGCCCCGCGTGTTCGCCGAGGCCGCCCGGCTGGGCAAAGCCGTCGAGCTGGACGCCACGGTGTGGCGCCAGGACCTGAACGTGGCGCTTGCGACGCTCGCCCGTGAGGAGGGCGTGCGGTGGTTCTCGATCGGAAGCGATGCGCACAACGAGCTCGAGCTGGAGTCCCTCCCGTTCGGCATGGCGACCGCCGCCCGCGCCGGCATCGAGCGAGACCGCATCCTGAACTACCGGTCGATCGACTTCGTGCGTTCGTGGGCGCGCGAGCTCGATGCGGAAGGACGGATCGAGCATGAAGGGTGAGCTCTTCCCGCCCGAGGCACGTACGTCAGGCCGGTCGTCAACAGGGATCGTCCGAAACCGCCACACCTCACGATCCCGGTCGCCCGGAGTGACCCGAGGCGTGGAGCTGCGCGATCCTACCTGGTTGAGATCGGAGCGGTGCCCTTGCTCGCCCGACTCGAGGCCTTGCTCGTACCCGCGCCGCCTCGCCCGCATGAACGGAGGCAACAGCTCGGCAGCGTAGGCCTCGAGGTCGCTTCACCTACAATCGCCCGATGGCGGAAGATCGCACCGGCGACACCCCTCTCCTCCACGATTGGGGCGAGGTTCCCAGCTCGTGACCGAGGAGCCCAGGGCGGCTGAATCGCGCGCCCGCCTCCGGGCTGGTTGGCTCGCCAACCGAGCGGCACCCCTCGCCGGGATCGGCGTAGATCCCGACGACGACGAGGAGCTGCGTCAGAAGAAGGTCCTCCTCGTCCTGCTCGCGGTCCTGATCGCGCCCGTGTCCGTCGTGTGGGGCATCCTGTACCTCGCCCTCGGGTCGCCGGTGGGCATCGCTCCACTCGTGTACTTCGCCATCTCGATCGCGTCCTTGGTGGTGTTCGCGCGAACCAAGAGCTTCCGCTTCCTCCTCGTGGTTCAGCTCCTCGACATCCTCGTCGCGCCGACCGCCGGCGGCCAGATGCTCGTGGGGGGGTTCCTTCCTTCCGGCGGGGTCGGGCTCTGGGGCATCCTGGCTCCCCTGGGTGCTCTCGTCTTCCTCGAGGTACGACAGGCCGTCCGCTGGTTCGCCGCGTTCCTGTTCGTCTTCGTGGTCACGGGCATCCTCGGCGAATGGCTCTTCCGCGACGCGGATCTTCCGGTGTGGTTCACCAGCACGATGTTGGCGCTCAACGTCATCGGTGCCGGCTCCGTAGCCTTCACGGTCCTGGCGTCCTTCGCCAATCAACGCGACGCGGCACTGCGGGCGCTCCGGGCTGAGCAGGAGAAGGCCGAAGCGCTCCTCGTGAACGTCCTGCCGAGCTCCATCGCGGAGCGACTGAAGGCCACGACCCAGTCGATCGCGGATCACTTCGAGTCGGCCTCCATCCTTTTCGCCGACGTCGTGGACTTCACGCCGCTCGCGAAACGCCTCGCGCCGGCCGAGGTCGTGGGCGTCCTCGACCAGCTGTTCTCGCGCTTCGACACGCTCGTCGAGCGACACGGGCTCGAGAAGATCAAGACGATCGGCGACTGCTACATGGCCGCATCCGGCGTGCCCGATCCGCGGCACGATCACGCGCGCAGGGCCGCCCTCCTCGCGCTCGACATGCGGGACGCGGTCGCGACGTCGGAGATCACCGGCCGGCTGGGCCTCGAGCTGAGGATCGGCATCAACTCCGGACCGGTCGTCGCCGGGGTGATCGGTACCAAACGCTTCCTCTACGACCTGTGGGGCGACGCTGTGAACATCGCGAGCCGGATGGAGGCCCACGGCTCTCCCGGTGAGATTCAGATCACGCGCACGACGTACGACCTGCTGAAGGACGAGTTCGCGTGCACGCCGCGAGGAACGATCCCGGTCAAGGGGAAGGGTCAGATGGAGACCTGGTATCTCGTCGGGTCACGGTCGGACGACGCTCGGGCGGAGCAGGGGGCCTCCTCCGAAGCCCCGGACCCGTCGATCCGGCGTGA
>DASUTU010000100.1:0-6460 GCA_036374435.1 Actinomycetota bacterium
CTCACGCGTGCCTCCGACCGCGCGGTCGGCGGTCATCGGCCCGGCCGGCCGTTCGAGCTCGCGCTCGGCTCGAGGAGCTTGGCTTTGCGAAAGCTCCGAATGAGCACCCGGATCTGGTGCTCGACCTCGCCGGCCGGCACGCCGAACGCCTCGGAGATGTCCTGCGACATCTGCTTCATCGTTGACGTGCCGTCGCACAGCCCGAACACGATCGTCGCGGTCGGGTTGAGGTGGTGAAGGTCCCCGCCGTCCTCGTCGTAGATCACGGCTTCCCCGTCCAACTCGACGACGGTGAGCCCGTCACGCACGCGAGGCTTGACGGCGGGCATCGTCACCCTCCCCAGCTCAGGATGTCCGCCTCGACGAAGCGCAGGAGGATCCGACGCACATCCTCGGCCACGACGTCATGGGGGAGGCCCGACAGGTCACAGATCGCGTCGATCATCTCGTCCGGGGTGGTCTCCCCGTCACACAGGACCCAGATCGCCATCGCCGTCGCGTTCAGGAGGTGGACGGTCTCCGTCTCCGGGTCGAAGACGATGTTCTCGTTGTCGGACTGCCGAAGCCAGACCCCGGGCTTGCGGAGCGGCCGGTCCTGCTGTACGCGAACGGTCACGGTCCGACCCCCACGAGATCCTCCAGGATCCCGTTCTGGGTCACGAAGGCGGCCGCCTCGAGACGGGTGTGCACCCCGAGCTTGCCGAGGACGTTCTGCACGTGGGTCCTCGCCGTCTCCGGGCTGATCACGAGCTCCTGGGCGATGCCATCGTTGTCCTCCCCCTTGGCGAGCAAGGCGAGCACCTCGCGCTCCCGCCGCGTGAGGCCGGCGAGCAGCTTCAGCGCCTCGTCCCGCTCGCGCCGTCGCTGGATCAGCCGATGGAGCAGGGTCGCCAGCATGCGGGGAGGCACGAGCGCCTCGCCTCGATCCACGGCTCGCGTCGCACCGATCAGGTCCACGAGGGGCACCTGCTTTGGCAGGTAGCCGCTCGCCCCCGCCTCCATCGCGGCGATGAGCACGCGCTCGTCCTCGCGGCTGCTCAGGACGATGACGCGACAGGAGGGGACCCGTTCGACGATCAGTCGGGTCGCCCGGATCCCGTCGCAGTTCGGCAGGTCGGCGTCCAACAACGCCACGTCGGGGGCCAACCGCTCAGCATCCGCAACGGCCTGAAGGCCGTCCCGTGCCTCCCCGATCACGTCCAGCTCGTCCTCGCTGGACAGAATGATGCGCACGGCCTCGCGGAACAGGGACTGTTCGTCCGCGATCAGGATGCGAACCCTGCCTCGATCGTCCGCCATCGCCCCCCTCCGGCGGTTCCAGACCCCGCGAATCTACCGAGGTGAAGAACGCGGAGCACCAGCGCGCGACCGTAGAGTCCGTACGACGTTCCGTTGACTCGCGCTCGAGCGGCGTCCGATGGCACCCCGGGTCATGGCGGCGTCCCGGCGAGGCCGTTGCGCACGGCGAAGGCCGCCGCTTCCAACCGTGAACGGAGCTGGAGCTTGGAGAGGATGGCGTTGATGTGCGAACGGACCGTATGCGGCGAGATGCCGAGGCGGGCCGCGAGCCGACCGTTGGGCAGCCCTTCGGCGATCAGCCCCAGGACCTCGAGCTCCCGCGCGGTCAGCTGCATCAACAACAGTTGGTCCTCGGCCGAGCCCTCTCGCCCCCCCCGAGGCCGCGCCCGCCTCGGTCGAGGCGAGCCGAGCGGCCGCCCATCTTCGATCTTGCCGAGAGCGCGCACGAAGCGTGCGCTCGGCATGTCCTTGAGCAGGTAACCATGGAAGCCGGCGCGGATTGCCGCGTGCGCCGTCTGGGCGTCGTCCAGGACCGTCAGGGCCACGACCTTGGTCTGGGGCCGGAGCTCGAGGATGGCCCTCCCGACCGCGATGCCACTCTGCTCCAGGAGCCCGATGTCGAGTAGGACCAGATCCGGCTGGTGCTCGCGAACGGCCTTCAGGGCCTGCGTACCGTTCTCCGCCACCGCGACGACACTGTGGCCGGCCGCGTCGATCGTCACGGTGAGCGCCTGCGCGAACAGGAGCTGATCGTCGACGATCAAGACACGGATGGCTGCCTCCTCTCATCGATCACGGGTAGCTCGAACCAGAACCGGGAGCCTCCCGCTCCGGACGCCACGCCAATTTCGCCCGCGTGCGCCTCCACGATCCGCTTGGCCAAGAACAGCCCGAGCCCGCGGCCGGCCCGACCCCGGCCGGTCTCGGTCCTGGTCGACGCTGCGAAGATACGTTCGCGGTCGCATTCGGCGATTCCGGGACCCCGGTCGCTGACCACGACTGCCGCCTTGCCCCCACGACGTCCGACCCACACGTCCACCGGCGCCCCGGGAGGTGAATAGGCGGTGGCGTTCCGGATGAGGTTTCCCACCACTGTCCGCAGGCCGGCCACGTTGGCGCGGACCGGGACGGGACCGTCAGTGTGCACCCGGACCCGCCCGACATGTTCTCCTCGACAGCTCAGCTCCGCCGCGTCGCCGACAAGGGTCGCCAGATCGACGCGATGCCGCGACGGCGGCCGGCCCACCGACGACCATCGGAGCAGCGGGTCGACGAGCTCCGCCAGGTGCGAGAGATCCTGGTACGTGCTCCGCAACAAGCTCTCCCGGGCCGCCGGGGTTCCCTTGTCGTGCAACACGAGGTCGATGGCCTGTCTCGCACCGATCAGCGGCGCGCGGAGTTCGTGGGCCGTCCAGGCGATCCCCAGATCCACGTGCCGGCTGAGGAGCAGGGCCCGATCGACCTCCTCGATCCGACCACAGGCCTCGTGGAACAGCGTCGCCGCTCCGGCGAGGAACCTCCGGGAGCGGGGCGGCGGACCGACCGTGAGGAGCATGGCCGGACCTGCTCTCCTCGCATCGACCTGGCCGACCTGGCTCACCGCGATCATCGTCTCCCGGAGTCGGCGGACCTCCCCGGGGGGTGGCCGAATCGACCCCTTCCCGCCCCCCGCGCCGATGGCCGCCCGGATCTCCGCCCGCCTCCGGGCGCCGAACCCCCGGATCCGGACCGCCTCCCACCCATTGGTCGGTCCCTGCCACAGCAGCCCGATCGCGGGTGCCCCGAGGTATTCGTGCACGTGATCGATGGTTGTCCGCACCGCGGCGGCCGCCGTCCGTGCCCTCAGGAGCTCTCGGGCCAGCACAACCGTCGCATCCGAAGCCCGCAACCGACGTTCGGATTCCGCCCGCTCCCGAAGACCGACGATGGTCTCCGCTGCCTGCGAGGCCACCGCCTGGAGGACCTCGAGACCCACGATCGCCTCGGGTGATCCGGTCAACACCTCGATCAACCCGATCGACCGTCCGCCGGCGGTCAGCGGGAGCAAGAGAAGGTACCGTTCCGCCGGACGTCCGATCGCCACGTGGGTCGCCACACGGGTGCGTAGGACAGCACGACGACGGGTGGAGAGGAGCCTGCCGAGTCGCTCATCCTCTCCCCGCGCAGCAACCACGCGCAGACGACCCTCCCGATCGAGCAGGAGCACGCGGACCATGGACGTTCCCCGTCCGGCAGCCGCACGAACCGCGGCGATGGTGGGGGCGAGGGCGTCCGGCCCGGTCGGCGTCGTCCAGTCGGTCGCGACCCCGACGCGGGGTGTTGCGCTTTCAGGTAGACCGGCGCTCCTGAGCACTCGGGTTTCCTCTCCCCGGAACCCCGGCGAGTGTGGATCACGCAGCGTGACCCTGTCAAATAGCGCATCTACGGCTCAAACCCGGTTGCGACGTATGAAAGGTACGGTTCCGCTCCGATTCGCCCAGCGCGAGGGGGTTCAGCATGAGCTATCATCTCGTTCCCCCCGAGACGGACTTCCCTCAACGACTGGAAAAGGGAACCCGAGGTGGGGAACTTCGCCGTCGAGGCCGGACGAGCGCTCCGCCGCGTCCGTCGCGCGCGAGGGTTGACACTTCGTGCCGTAGCGTTGCGCCACGGAATCAAGGCATCGACGGTCGCCGCATACGAGCGAGCCGATCGCAACATCTCCCTGGAGCGCTTCTACGCCCTGTGCCGCATCTACCGAGTCGACGCGGCTCGACTCCTCGCCGACATCGTGCGTGTGGTGGAAGGCCGAGAGCCCGTCGCGATCGACCTCACTCGACTCGAGTCCCTCGCGCCTCCGGACCGGGAGCTCGTGGAAAGCTTCGTGTCGCAGGTTCGAAGGCTCCGGCACGAGGACGCCGCGCGCGACATCACGATCCGCGCGATGGATCTAGAGGCGTTGGCGACCACGTCGGGCAGGCGGGAGGACGAGTTCCTGAGCGTGCTGTCACCCGCCCTGCGGCGACCCTCCCCGTCCTCGGCCGCGCCCGCCGGCCCGTAAGCCCGGCGTGCTCCGGGGAACCAAAGCGCTCGCCGTTCCGACGCCGTCGGCACGCGAAGGAACGCGAGGAGCTCTTCCCCCGGCGCGAACACGAGCTCTGCGCCGCTGCGAACGCTGTGCATCGGTAACCCCTCCGGAACCCCCCGGACGAAACGAGGCGGGTCGGCGATCCGCCGGCCCCGCCTCGGGTGTTCGCGCGCCGAGGTTCGGCTCAGTGCATGTGGCCGTGGCCCGCCCCGGCGGCGGCCGGCTCCTCCTCCTCTGGCTTCTCGACCACGGCGCTCTCGGCCGTGATGACGATCGCCGCGATGGAGGCGGCATTCTGCAGGGCCGAACGCGTCACCTTCGCCGGGTCGAGGATCCCGGCCTTGAACATGTCGACCCACTGGCCGGTGGCGGCGTCGTAGCCGCGCGCGTCGCCCTCGGCTCGGATCCGCTCCACGATGACCGCGCCTTCGTCGCCGGCGTTGTCGGCGATCAGCTTGGCGGGCTCCTGGAGCGCCAGGCGCACGATCTTCGCCCCGGTGGCCTCGTCGCCGGCGAGGTCGAGCTTGTCCACGGCCGCCTCGGCGCGGATCAGCGTCACGCCGCCGCCGGGCACGATGCCCTCCTCGATCGCGGCGCGGGTGGCCGACAGGGCGTCCTCGATCCGGTGCTTCTTCTCCTTGAGCTCCACCTCGGTGGCGGCGCCGACGCGGACCACCGCGACGCCGCCGGCCAGCTTGGCAAGGCGCTCCTGGAGCTTCTCGCGATCCCAGTCCGAGTCGGTCTTCTCGATCTCGGCCTTGATCTGCGCGATCCTGCCCTTGACCTCGTCCTCCGACCCGGCGCCCTCGACGATCGTCGTGTCGTCCTTGGTGACGACGACCTTGCGGGCCCGGCCGAGAAGGTCCAGGCCGGCGTTCTCGAGCTTCAGCCCGATCTCCTCCGAGATGACCTGGCCGCCGGTCAGCGTGGCGATGTCGCCGAGCATGGCCTTGCGGCGCTCGCCGAACCCGGGGGCCTTCACGGCGACCGCGCTGAAGGTCCCTCGGATCTTGTTGACCACCAGGGTGGCCAGGGCCTCCCCCTCGACGTCCTCGGCGATCAGGAGCATCGGGGTCCCGGACTGGAGCACCTTCTCGAGCACCGGCAACATCTCCTGCACGCTGCCGATCTTCTTGTTGACGATGACGATGTAGGGGTCCTGCAGGACCGCCTCCATGCGCTCCTGGTCGGTGACGAAGTAGGGCGAGATGTAGCCCTTGTCGAACTGCATGCCCTCCACGAACTCGAGCTCCATGCCGAACGTGTTCGACTCCTCGACCGTCACAACCCCATCTTTGCCGACCTTGTCCAGGGCCTCAGCCAGGACGTCGCCGATGGCCGGGTCGGCCGCCGAGATCGCGGCGACGTTCGCGATGTCGTCGCGGGACTCGATGTCCTTTGCCTGGTCCTTGATGGCCTCGACCGCGGCGGCCACCCCTCGCTCGATGCCGCGCTTGAGCGCCATCGGGTTGGCGCCCGCCGCGACGTTGCGCATGCCGTGACGGACCATGGCTCTTGCCAGGACGGTCGCCGTGGTGGTGCCGTCACCGGCCACGTCGTTGGTCTTGGTGGCGACCTCCTTGGCGAGCTGGGCGCCCATGTTCTCCCACGGGTCCTCCAGCTCGACCTCCTTGGCGATCGTGACGCCGTCGTTGGTGATGGTGGGCGCCCCCCACTTCTTGTCGAGCACCACGTTGTGGCCCTTCGGGCCGAGCGTGAGCGCGACGGTGTCGGCGAGCTTGTTCACGCCGGCCTCGAGCGAGCGACGCGCGTCTTCGCTGAACTTCAGCAGCTTGCTGGCCATAACGCCTCCTCACGGACGGGGGCCCGGCGCCGATCGGCGCGAGGGCCCCTCCCGAAGCTCGGATAATTACTTGGAGACGACGGCCAGGACGTCGCGGGCCGACAGGATCAGGTGCTCCTCGCCCTCGACCTTGACCTCGGTGCCGCCGTATTTGCTGTAGATGACCTTGTCGCCGACGGCGACGTCCATCGGAACGCGGTTCCCGTCCTCGAAGCGACCGGGTCCCACCGCGACGACGGTGCCCTCCTGGGGCTTCTCCTTGGCGGTGTCGGGGATCACGATGCCGGAGA
>DASUTU010000101.1:0-13953 GCA_036374435.1 Actinomycetota bacterium
CCATCGCCGAGCAGGCGGTCGAGGACGGTCAGGGCGCCGGAGAGTACGGCCAGATGCACTAGAGGATGGGGATCGGCTGGCGCTGGCGCGCCTCGAGCGAGGGTCCGGGCGACCGGGCCCTCGCTGTTGTCTCTCGCGGGCTGAAGGGCACACAAACCACTGATCGTCGCCTCGACCAGTGCGCTCGTAGGATCGGCCTTCCTTGTCCCGGGAGGTTGGATCCTTGTTCTTCGCTCTCGTGTATCTCCTGCTGCGCCGCGTGGTCCGGGTGATCGCCGGCTCTTCCAACGAACTGATGACCACCGAAGTCGAGGTGATGGTCCTTCGCCACCAACTAATCGTCCTCAGACGCCAGGTGGGCCGCCCTCGCCTTCGCCGCCTCGACCAGTTCCTCATGGCCGCGTTGAGCAGGGCCCTCCTCGAGCACGGTGGTCCTCGTTTGTGGTCAGCCCCCAGACCCTCCTTCGCTGGCACCGGGAGCTGGTGCGGAGGAAGTGGACCTACCGTGGGACGTCAACGGGAGGAAGACCACCGGTCAGCGGCGAGATTCGAGAGCTCATCCTGCAGATGGGAAGGGAGAACTCCCGGTGGGGGTGCGTCAGGATTCGAGGGGAGCTCGCCAAGCTCGGCATCAGGGTTTCGGCCACCAAGATCCGCACGCTCTTACGCGCGAACGGGCTCGGCCCGGCCCCCAGGCGAGACGGCTCCACCTGGAGCGAGTTCTTGCGGGCCCAGGCGAAGGCGATCCTGGCGCTGGACTTCTTCACCGTCGAAACGCTCACGCTGCGGACCTTGTACGTGCTCTTTACCATCGAACTCCGGTCCCGCCGTGTGCACGTCCTGGGCGTCACCCGGAATCCGGACTCAGCGTGGGTGACCCAGCAGGCTAACGCCCTCCGACCCGAACACCTCGTCGAAGGGACCGGAGAACTTGGCGTCCCGGTCCCGGATCACGAACCGGACTCCTTCAAGGCGCTCCCCCACCGCCAGGTTCCGAGTGAAGATCCCGGTCCGGGCTCCGCGAGCGAACGCGTTCGCGGAACGATGGGTCCGGACAGTCCGGACCGAGTGCCTGGACTGGGTCTTGGTGATCGGCCGCCGCCACCTGGAGCGAGTGCTTCAGGTCTACGAAGCTCACTACAACGAGGCCAGACCACATCGAGGTCTCGCCCTGAAGACGCCGGGCCCGCGGCCGAATCCAGCTCCATGGCCGCCGGAGGGTGCACACGTTCGAACGCGCGACGTGCTGGGCGGGCTTATCCATGAGTACGAACTCGCTGCTTGAGGTTAGATCGGGAGGTTTGTGTGCCCTTCGGGGCGCCGGGCGCGCGCGTCCGGGTAGCACGTCTTCGCCCAGTGCCAGTGCGAACCCCTGCGCATCTCGAACGATGATGACGCCGTCTTGATATCGATGGGCGGTGGATGGTCCGAAGCCGAAATGCCGTGCGAAGAACTCGATGGAGCACTGCTGATCGCCTCCGCGAGAGCCAGGTGTTTAGCTTCACGCTCGAATCCTCCTCGGACGTCCCCTCGGTCCTGAACCGCCAGCTCTCGTGACCGGCGAGGGGGCAGGCGGAACGGTCTGTTTGCCGAGGGCGTCTCGAAATCTGTGGCGGCTACGGTTGCCGCGAACCTACAGTGGGACGCTGCAGGCGATCAACAGGTACTCGTAGGGGTCGACCGCTTGTCCGTTTCCCGGGTGCCACTCGAAGTGGTTGTGCGGGCCGGTCGATTGGCCAGTCGACCCGACATATCCAACGACGTCGCCGGCCTCGACCGGACCGAGGGTGCCGAGCCGGGACAGGTGTGCGTTGTAGACGAAGCCCTGCTCGCCGTGGACGTAGACCCCGAGCCCCCCGAGCTTGCTGTGAGAGGCGGACGCAACGCCGTCGAACGGGGCGAGGATCGGCGTCCCGCTTGCGGCCATGATGTCGTCGCCTTGGTGGATGTGGGTCCCGCCGCCGGGCTCGTGACGCAGGTCGCCGAAGTTGTCGGCGATCGCGTGCGGACCTCCCATGGGGCACACGGCAAGGGGACCTCGGAGCTGCTCGATCTCCTCCCGGATCTGCTCGGCGTGCGCCCGAAGGCCGGCCAAGAGCCGCCGGGACTCCGCCATCTTGCGCTCCATCGTCCGCCGATCCCGCTCGAGACTCCGCCGGTGGAGCTCGATCACCTGGCGACCGCGCACGACCTCGGCCCGCGCCGTGGACAGACGCTCCTCGATCCGTTGCAGCTCGGCGACGAGCGCCGCTCCCCGCCGGTTCATCTCTGACAGGAGCGAGACCCTCGAGGCGGCGTCGGCCGCCGAGGTGGCGGTCAGCACATACATCACGTTGACGCCGCCAAGCATGTATGCGGTGCGGTTGCGCTCGTCCAGCTCGGCCTTGATCTCGGCGGCTCGGAGATCGAGTGCCTCGATCTCGCCTTCGAGCCTTGCGATGCGTCGCTCGGCCTCGACCATTCTGTTCTCGGTGCGCGAGATCCGCGTCGCGAGCCGGCTCACGCGACGCTGGAGAATCTTGAGCCGCTTCAGTCGGTCCTGCACCCTGCCTCGAACCTCGGCGAGATCCTTCTTGACCTCCTTCAGCTCATCAGGGGCATGTGCCAGGCTCGAGATCGCCGGCCCGGGAAGCAGCGAGAGGACGACCGCGGCCATGAGCCCGGTCGCGATCCTCCAGGCGCGCGGAACGCCGATCTCGATGCTGCGCGGGCTCGACATCGTGGTCGTTCGACGCTACGCACCGGCCAAGATGATCGCCCCAGCTACGGCAGCGACGTACTTTCGCTCCATGCGGTACCCATCGGCGACGGACAACAGCTGCTTAAGCCGGTCAACTTGGTCCTGATCCCGTCGCCCTCCTCGGCATCCTCGGCGGACTGGCCAGGATCGGCTGCGCGATCGTCGTCCTGGGACGGCTCCTCGGCCGGCGCATCCCGATCCCACCAACCCGGCCTGGCGAGGGGGCTCGGCGTGGTGGGGGCCATGGTGGCGGTCCGGCTCCTCGAGCTCGTGCCGTTTGGTGGGGGACCCCTCGCCGTGTCCTCATGTTGTCCCCGGATGGGAGCGCGCACAACATGAGGACGGACTACGGGCCCGGCGCGATGACGTCGACGCCCTGGGTGGCAGCCGCCTCGGCGAGTCGCGCGTCGTAGACGCAGATGGCGCCCAGATCCGGCCCGAGCGAAAGAGCGGTCGCCAGATGGATGGCGTCGAGCGTCCGAAGCGCCTGTGGTCCGACCCGAGACGCCCTCCGGCGCACCTCCTCGTCGACCTCGACCAGGACGATCCGGGCAATGACACTGCTGGCCCGTCGGATCGCTCCGGCGCCGCTGCGACGGGCGACGCGCTCCACCTCGATCTCGCCGACCACGCTGGAGACGCGCTGAGGCCAGGCTCGGAGAGCATCGCGAAGCGCCCGTGATTCGGGCTCGGGCACGACATACTTCACCAGCGCCGATGAGTCGAGGTAGAGGAGTTCGCCGGCCACGCGCTACAGCCGGTCCTCGCGTAGCTCCTGGAGGGCCTCGGTCCCCTTCGTCGAGATCGAACCTCGAGGAGGAGGGAGATCGAGGAGGTCACCGTGGCTCGCCCTCGCCCGACCGGACGACACCAGTCGCTGAAGCGCCGAGGTCGACTCGGACGGGGGAGCCAGGACTGCGACCGGCTTGCCCCGATCGGTCACCTCCAGCCGCTCGCCGTCTGCGACCCGGCGAAGGTACTTCGATAGGTTCTGGCGAAGCTCTCGAACTCCGACTCGGCTGTCAGCCATGTGTACACACAGTGTAGCACTTTCCGCCAACCTTGTACCCGGCGGAGCCGACTTCAGGGGATCTCAGGCGCCCCGCGACAAAGAAGCCCAGGCGAGACGGCAGGTCGGCCTGAGTGCGTGACGATCGGGAAGCGGGACTCAGGTGGCTCGGCGGGCAGAGTGGAGGCGGATGGTACCCGACACTCCCTTCAGCTCGACGTGACCGACGTCCGTGAACGTCACGGGGGTTCCCCTCGCCACGTCCACGACCTCCTGGCTCACCAGGACCTCGCCCGGTCCGGCGTACTCGGCGATCCTGGCGGCGATGTTCACCGTGCGGCCGAAGTAGTCCCCTTCCTGGAAGACGACCGGCCCAGCATGGACCCCCGCGTGAGTGGGAGGGAGGTCGTGCGACGCCACTCCCTCGACGATCTCGAGGGTCGCCACGACGGCCGAGGCCGGGTCCGGGAAGTAGAACATCGCGCCGTCTCCCAGCCACTTGACCGGCTGTCCCCCATGTTCGCGGGAGGACCGTCGGACCAGCGTGGCCAGCCTGGCCGCGAGGTCCGCCGCCGCCTCGTCGCCCTGCTCGTCGGTTAGCCGCGTGTACCCGCTGATATCGAGGAAGCACACTGCCGGCGAACGACGCAACCGACGATGGAGGCCCGCTTTCTCCAGTGCGCTCTCCACGTCCTCGACGCCGCTCTTGGTCCACGCGTGCTCCTGCTGGCCGTGGTAGATGGCCAAGATGACCTGCTCCATCAGAGGGGCCATAACCGAGCCGAGGTCGGCTTGCGCGTCCAACATCTGGTTCTCCGACATGCCCCCTCGGAGCAGCGGCTGTTCGACCTCGGTCTTCCACCAGTCGGTCTCCGCCTCGGCGATCCGGCGCAGGCTCTCCGCGTAGACCCGAAGCCACCGCTCGATCACGACGGGTCGGAACCCTTGGGAGAGCTGGAGCTCGATCACGGGCACGACCGACTGTTCGTCCTCGCGGACCAGATCGTCCGGCGCGGGCTCGGCGTAGCCGAACGCCTCACGGATCACCTTCAGGAGCGCGAGGGGAACGCCGGACCTCTCGCTGAGCTCCGAGAACGTCGTCGTGCTCATCCCCTCGAACCGATCGAAGGCAGACGCATCCAGGTAGGAGAACGAGAGAGTTCCATTACGGACGGCGGCGGCCATCCCTTCGAGCGGCACGCCGGACTGCTCCAGGCTCCACACCCATCGTGCCCGGCGCACGTCACCGGTCGAGAACACGCCTCCCGTCCCGGGCGTCAGGATTCCAAGCTCGACCAGCCGATCGACATAGTCGAGCTCGACTCCCGCCTTCCTGGCCGCGTCGGAGCGCGAGTGTTCTCCCACGAAGAGCCGATCGTAGCCCGCCGGGGGAAGGGTCATCTGTTCTCGGAGTGAACGCGGTCTGCCCACGATCAGTCGCAGGTCATCCTGCTCTCTCGTGGTGCTACTCCTGCCGGCCGTCGTCACGCCGGCCGAGGAGGAGCCAGGTCCGCATGAGCCCTTTGCCTTTGATCTCGAGCGGCTCTCTCGGCTCGAACACGTACCGGTCGCCGAGCCGTTCGCGAACCTGCTCCGTCACCTGAACGGCGCCGGGGACCCCGTGGCTCTCCATCCGACTCGCGGTGTTCACGGTGTCGCCCCAGAGGTCGTAGATGAACCTCCGTCTCCCAATCACGCCGGCGACCACCGGTCCGGTGTCGACCCCGATCCGAAGACGCAGGGCATGACCGCTTACCCGCCGACCGTCGATCCATCGCAGCATCGCGAGGGCCATCTCGGCCACGGCCTCGCAGTGATCGCGGCGCGGCGTGGGGAGGCCGCCCGCCACCATGTAGGCGTCGCCGATCGTCTTGATCTTCTCGAGCCCGCGCTCCTCGGCCAGGAGATCGAACTCCGTGAACACCTCGTCGAGCAGCGCCACCACGTCTTCGGGGGGAAGATCGGTGGACATCGGCGTGAAGTCGACGACGTCCGCGAACAACACGGTCGCCTCCGGAAACCTGTCGGCGATGATCTGGCTGTGTTGCTTGAGGCGCCGCGCGATCGGGGCGGGCAGGACGTTCAGGAGCAGGCGCTCCGATCGCTCGTGCTCTCGCTCTCGCTCCCGGACGAAGTATTGGAGCAGCAGGTAGGCGACGAGCGACGGCCCGGCCAGGTTGGCGGCGAAGAACCCGACCCGTGCCCCGGTCGGCATCGACGCCGGCTCGAGGACGGGCTCGAGTGCCACGGAAGCACCCAGGAGGGCGAGGTAGGCGATGAACCACGGCACGGCACGCCGCGTTCCCGAGAACATGAGCGCGCCGAGCGCCGACGAGAGCGCCCACAGGGACACGCCACTCGAGGC
This sequence comes from Actinomycetota bacterium, assembly GCA_036374435.1. Taxonomy (GTDB): domain Bacteria; phylum Actinomycetota; class UBA4738; order UBA4738; family HRBIN12; genus CALGFI01. The sequence continues at coordinate 6,115 of DASUTU010000101.1, forward strand.
GATGAACCCGCCGAGCGACCACTGGAGGGCGAACGGAAGCAGGAGCATCAGCGTGAGCTGGATCGTTCGGAACGGTGCGTAGCGTCTGGTGCGCGCGAACCACGAGAGCGAGCTCAGTGAGATCAGGAGGTAGCCGAGTGGAATCGCGGCGGGGAGGGGGAGGCCGAGCGCGAGGTACGTTCCGATCCACAGCGGGGTCAGCACGCAGACGAGGCAGGTGGACAGGACCAGCGTGGAGCGGCGGAGCCGCTGGTCCTCGCTGTCCGTGTCGACCGCGCCGAGACTGGTCAGGCGCCGGAGCGGCGTGGGACGGGTTCGTTCCGTCCCCACCACCGCGTCCGCCGTCACGGTCGGCATCCTGCCAGCAACACCTCCGCGACGCGAGCCGGGCCTCACCAGGTCCGCGTGACCTTGGCCAGGCCGCGCGGCATGTCGGGATCGAGCCCCCGCGCATACGTCAGGTGGCCGGTGAAGAGCTGTGCCGCGACGATCGCGACGATCGGCGACGTCCATTCCTCGACCTCCGGCAGGTCGAGACGGACGGCGCCGCCGATCTCCGTCCTCCGGGGGGCGATCGCGAGCACGCGCGCTCCGCGCTCCGCGTGGAGCCGCTCCACCAGCGCGACGATCTCGGGGCCGAGTGGCTCGGGCGGCACGACGGCGAACACGGGATCCCCGTCCTGGACCATCGCGATCGGTCCGTGCTCGAAATCCACGGTGGAGAACGGCTGCGCCCCGATCGCGCAGAGCTCCTGGAGCTTCAGCGCCCACTCGAACGCGGTGGCGAGGTGGTAACCGCGCCCCAGCACCACACATCGGTCCGATGCGGCGAACCCGGCCGCGAGCTCCTCGATACCGCCCGAACCTCCGAGCACCTCCGCGAGCTGCGACGGGGCGCGGCCGAGGTCCGACCACATGGTCTCGTCTTCGGCGACGCTGGCCGAGATCATCGCCATCGCCGCGAGCTCGGCCGTGTAGGTCTTCGTGGCGGCGACCGCCTGCTCGGGCCCCGCCCGCAGGTCGACCACGACGTCCGCGCCCGACGCGAGCGGTGACTCGCGGTCGTTGGTGACGGCCACGGTCGGGCGGCGCTGCCCCCGGGCCTCCTCGACCACCGCGACGATGTCGGGGGACCAGCCCGACTGCGAGATGCCGACCACTACGGCTCCCTCGAGCGACGGCGGACTCCCGTGCGCCGTGAACAGCGACGGCGTGGCGAGCGCCACGGTGAGCCGGTTCCGCGCCCCCCACAGGTACTGCGCGTAGCGGGCGGCGTTGTCGGAGGTGCCGCGTGCCGCGATCACGGCGTACCGCACGTCGTCGCGCCGGAAGGCCGACGCGACCTCGCGCGCGGTCCGGCGTCCCTCGGCGTCCAGCAGGCGCTCGAGCACCTCCGGCTGCTCGTCGATCTCGCTCCGGAAGGTCACGTTGGATCCTCCGCTCGACGGTCGAAGGCCAGCCGGCCCCCGACGATCGTCGCCACGACCTCGAGCTCGGTGTCGAGCAGCACGAGGTCGGCGATGGCGCCGGGCTCGATCCGGCCCCGGCGTTGCTCGGCGAGGAGCCCGGCAGGGGTCGAGGTTGCGGCCGCGATCGCCTCGTCGGCGGTGGCGCCCGTGAACGCGATCAGGTTGCGGACCGCCGCATCCAGCGTCAACGTGCTGCCCGCCAGCGTCCCGCTCTGGTCCCGGACCTCGGCTCCGTCGAATTCGATCGCCGAGGCCCCGAGCCGCCCGGCGGTGCCCGCGCCAGCACCCATCGTCGCCACGGCGTCGGTCACCAGGGCGACCCCGCTCGGGCCCTTCATCCGCCAAGCCGTGGCGACCGCGGCGGGGTGGACGTGCACGCCGTCCACGATGAGTCCGGCGGCGACACCGGCGCGCGTCAGGATCGCCCCGACCACCCCGGGGGCGCGGTGATGCAGCCCCGACATCGCGTTGAACAGATGGGTCCCGGCCGCCGCCCCCGCGTCGAACGCCGCGGCCGCCTCCTCGAACGTCGCGTCGGAGTGGCCGATCGAGACGACCACGCCGCGCGACACGAGCTCCCGGAGGACCGGCCCCGCCCCGTCGAGCTCCGGCGCGAGCGTGACCATCCGAACGCCGGCGTCCCGGGTCCATCCCTCGATCACCGCGGCACTCGGCGGCCGAAGCCACCGGGGGTCGTGCACGCCCCGGCGGGCGGGGGAGAGCATGGGGCCCTCGAGATGCCACCCGAGCGGCGTCGCCCCGAGGTACCCGTCCGGCGGCCCGGCCTCCAAGACGTCGAGGGCACGCGGGACGGTCTCGGGCGGCCCGGTCACGAGCGTGGGAAGGAACGCCGTGACGCCGGTGGCCGGTAGCCGTTCGCCGAGGGCCCAGACGGACACGGGCTCGGACGCGAGATCGCGGCCGAACCCCCCGTTGATCTGGAGGTCGACGAACCCCGGCACCACCAGCGTGCCCGTGGCGTTCACCGCGGCGTCGGATTCGCGGCCCTCGCCGACGGCCGCGATCGTCGCGTCCTCGAGCAGGACGTCGCCGTCGGTCCATCCGCCGGGCGTCAGGACCCGGCCACCGACGACCCGTTCGACTCGCTCGCCGAGGTTCACGAGACGATCCCGTGTCCGGTCGGGTACAGGCCCGGGATCGCCGCCGGCAGGCGGCCGCGGAACGGCCGGCGTCCGAACACGGCGTCGGCCAGCGCCTCGAGCGACGGGGCGAGGATGCCGTACGTACACGTGTACGTCGGTGCCCCGGGATACGCCGCGAGGTCGAAAGGCGTCCGGAGCGCGACCGCGACTACCGGAACGCCGGTCTCGACCAGCGCCGCGACGAGGTCGGCCTGGCGGGGATCGCGGAACGCGTCGATCGTGCCGACGACGATGGCGTCGTAGTCGCGGGCGCGGCCCCGGAGGGACGCGATCTCCTCGGCCTCCGGCGGGTGCCCGGTCACGAACCCGTCCACCCGATCGGCGTGCCGCCGCAGGGCCGGCTCCAGGCCGGCCGTCACGGCCGAGGAGCTGTCGGCCGGGGTGAGGTCGCGGGGCGCCGGCATCACCGCCGCGATCCGGGCGTCCGGCGAGAGCGGCAAAGCGCCGGCGTCGTCGCGCACCAGGGTGACGGAACGTTCGGCGAGCTCACGGGCGAGGGCCCGGTGACCATCGCTCCCTACGACCGTGAGCGGCGGATCGTCGAACGACGCCAGCCACCGCCGGAGGGCCTCGATGCACCGGTCGGAGGCCTCGGAGGCTTGCGGATCGAGCAGCTCCCGCTGTTCGGCTCGCCGGAGCCCGTCGCGGATGCCTTCGCGGAGCGACGGGTCCGCGGTGAGCAACAACAGGTCGACCCCCGCCCGCAGCGCCGCGAGCGCATCGATCGAGCGAAGGTCGTCCTGCGGGAGCGCCCCCATGTCCAGCGCGTCCGAGATCACCACGCCGCCGAAGCCGAGCTGCTCGCGGAGCACGTCCGTCACGATCGCCTCGGAGAGCGAGCTCGGCAGGCCGGGCCGGCCGGTGACCTTCGGCACGTCGTAGTGGCCGATCATGACCAGGTCGGCGCCGGCCTCGATCCCGGCTCGGAACGGCGGGAGCTCGACCGCGCGCAACCGATCGCGGTCGAGGTCGAGGAGGGGGATCTCGTGATGGGGGTCGACGGCCGCGTCGCCTTTGCCCGGGAAGTGCTTGAGCGTCGCCGCGACGCCGGCCGAGCGGAGCCCGCGAACGGTCGCGGCCGCGAGGCGACCGACGGCGGCGGGATCGTCGCCGAAGGACCGGATGCCGAGCGACGGGTTGCCGGGGTCGGTCGCAACGTCGGCGACCGGCGCGTAGTTCACGTTCACGCCGGCCGCCCGGAGCTCGCGCCCGACGGCCGCGCCGACGCGTTCGGCGAGCTCCTCGTCGCCGGCGGCGCCGAGCGCCATGTTCCCGGCGAACGGCGTGCTCTCCTTGCCCAGCCCGAGGAGCTGGCCGCCCTCCTGGTCGATGGCGATCAACAGCGGGCCGCGGACGCCGCCCAGGGCCTGGAGCCCCTCGCACAGCTCCCGGACCTGGCCGATCGTGCGCACGTTGTCCGGCGCGAACAAGGTGACGCCGGCCGCGTGGGTCTCGGCGAACAGGGCGCGGACGTCGTCGGCGAGCGTCGTGCCCTCGAACGCCAGCATCAGCCGCCGGTCGACCGACCAGCCCTGCGCGTCACCCCTTGATGGAGCCGGCAAGGAGCCCTCGGACGAAATAGCGCTGGAGGACCAGGAACACCGCGACCGGCACGGCCATCGACACGAACGCGCCCGCGGTGAGCAGGTGCCAGGACTCCCCGCGCGTCCCCACGAGCTCGTTCAGGCGAGCGGTCAACGTGGCGACCTCCGAGTCGGTTCCCAGGAACACCAGCGCGATCAACAGGTCGTTCCAAACCCACAGGAACTGAAAGATGGCGAACGAGGCGAGGGCGGGGATCGACAGCGGCAGCACCAGGCGCACGAACACGTCGAAGTGGGAGGAGCCGTCGACGAACGCGGACTCCAGGATCTCCTGCGGGAGCTGCGAGATGTACGTGTAGAACAGGTACGTGGCGAGCGGCAGCCCGAACCCGGTGTGGGCGAGCCACGTTCCGACGAAGGTCCCGCCGATGTCGAGGTCCGTGTAGATGCGCAGGAGCGGGATCAGGGTCATCTGGAGCGGCAGGACGATCAGCGCGATCACCACGGCGAACAACACCCCTCGCCCGGGGAACCGCATCCAGGCGAAGGCGTACCCGGCGAAGGCTGCCAGGGTGAGCGGGAGCACCGTGGAGGGGATCGTCACGATGAGGCTGTTCAGGAAGGCGGTCGCCAGGCCGCTCGAGGACAACACCTGACGGTAGTTTTCCACCGTCAGCTCGGCGCTCGTGAACGGGTGGAGGAACACGTTCCACCACCCCGTCGAGCTCACCAGGCTCGGTTCACGGAACGAGCTGACCAGCACACCGACGGTCGGGAGCGACCACAACGCGGCGATCAGCACGACCGCGATCCGGACGAGGGGATGCGCCATCGCCCGGCGTCGGCGGCGGGGGAGCGCGATCGGCGAGACCTCGGCGACGCTCATCCCAGTTCCTTCCCCCCCGCCCCGCGCTCCGCGCTCACCCCTGTTCCTTCCCGCCCGCCCCGCGCTCCGCGCTCACCCCAGTTCCTTCCCGCCCGCCCCGCGCTGCGCGCTCACCCGGCGAACCCCCGGTGCCGCTGCCGCCGGACGTTCAGGACGATGAACGGAACCACCAGCACGAACAGGACGACCGCGATCGCGCTGGCCCGGCCGAAGTTCCGGAACTTGAACATCTCGACGAACATGCGGTTGGCGATGACCTCCGTGTCGAACCCTCCGCCCGTGATCACGAACACGATGTCGAAGACCTTGAGCACGGTGATGGCGATGATCGTCGCCACGGTCACGACGGTCGGACGGATCGTGGGTAGCACGATCGAGAAGAACAGCCGGAGCTCGCCGGCGCCGTCGATCCGGGCCGCCTCGATCAGCTCGGTGGGGACGGATTTCAGGGCGGCCGAGAGCACCACCATGGCGAGCCCGGTCTGGAGCCAGACCAGGATCATGATCAGCGCGAGAGTGTTGATCGGCGGCGTCTGGAGCCACGGGGTCGGCTCGGCGCCGAACGCCGTCGTCACCGCGTTGAGGACGCCGATCTGCTCCTCGCCCGGCGGCTTCCACGCGTAGATGAACCGCCAGATGACGCTCGCGCCGACCATCGAGATCGCCATGGGCAGGAAGATGAATGTCTTGGCCAGCGCCTCCCGCTTGACCCGGTCCACGAGGGCGGCCACGAGCAGGCCGATGCCCACGCTGCCGGCCGTTCCCAGCACCAGCCAAAGGACGTTGTTCCGGAACGCCGTGAGCATGGCCGGATCGGTCAGGGCGAAGCGGTAGTTCGCGGCGCCGTCTCCCTCGGTGAAGCTGGTCACGATCGTGCTGACGGTGGGGAAGACCAGGTAGAACCCGATCAGCGCGACCGCCGGCCCCACGAACACCCACGGCCGGATGTGTTCCCGAACGCGGAGGCCGACCCGGTCGACCAGCCCGTTCGCGGCGAAGAACAGCGCCCACACCCCGCCGAAGCCGACGGCCAGGGCGATCACCGCGGTGACCACCTTGGCCGTGGCCGAGGTCAACCCGCGGTCGCGGATCCCCTCGGCAACGCCGTCCAGGCCGACGGCGTCGGCGATCGCCGACACCAGCCGGTCCGGCGCCGCCGGATCGCGAAGGAACGAGGCGCCGAGGGCGAGCACCACGAGGACGCCCGCCATGGCGGCCACCGACAGGGCGAGCCCGGGGAGGCGGGAGCCTCCCGCCGTGGCGGCGGGAGGCTCCGAACCCCCGGAGGGATGGAGGGGGGGTGCCGCCTGGTCCACCCGTGCCTCAGCCCGAGGGCCAGCTCGCCTCGATCTGCCCGAAGATGTTCTCCGTGCCACCACCCTCCTCGTCGACCCATTCGATCATGGCCGTCAGGAAGCTGCCGCCGCCGACCTCGGCCGGCATCGTGTCCGACGCGTCGAACCGAAGCTCGGTGGACTGGCCCATGATCTCCGCCATCGTCTGGTCCGTGTAGTTCGTGTACCACTCGACCGGCACGCTGCTGTTGGCGGCCACGAACCCGCCGGCCTCGATCCAGCCGCGGGCCGCCTCCGGCGTGGCGAGGTACTCGAGCAGCGCCCGCACCTCCGGCCGGTCCTCGAACATCACGAACTGGTCGCCGGCGCCCAGCACCGGTCGGCCGAACTCCTCCTCGATCGGCGGGAAGTAGAAGAAGGCACTGTCCACGCCGGCCTCGAACTGCGGGTCCCCGTCCTGCGCCCCCGGCCAGAAGTCGGTGATCCAGGAGGCCTGCTTGTGCATCCAGCACTTCGGCCCGTTCGGGGCGAACATCGGTGTCTGCGTGTCGCCGACCCAGATGGAGTTGATCCCGGTCGTCCCGCCGTAGACGTAGTCGGGGGTGAACATGATCTGCCCGACGTAGTCGGCGGCCTGGAGCACCTCGGGGTGGTCGAAGGGGATCTCGTGCGCCATCCACTGGTCGTACACCTCGACGGGGGCCGTGCGCAGCAGCACGTCCTCGAGCCAGTCCGTGATCACCCACCCGGTGAACGCGTCCTGCTCGGTGCTGAGGCACCACGGGTTGCCGTTCCCGTCGGCCACGATCTGGTCGCTGAGCGCGATCAGCTGGTCCCAGGTCGTCGGGACCGTGTAGCCGTTGTCCTCGAACGCCTGGACGGGGTACCAGACGATCGACTTGGTGAACGCCTGGTAGAAGACCCCGTACAGGTTCCCGTCGACCGATCCGAGGTCGAGGTACGTCTGGTTGTAGTCCTGGGCGAGCTGGTCGGTGTTGAACCACTCGCTCAGGTTCACCAGGTTGCCGGCTTCCGCGAACGACCGCATCAACCCGGGCTGCGCGATCTGCGCGAGGTCGGGCGCGTTGCCGCCTTCCACGCGAGCCGTCAACACGGTCGTGTAGTCGCTCAGTCCCTCATGGACGACCTCGATGCCCGTTCGCTCCACGAAGGGTGCGAGCGGACTCGAAGGTCTCGTCCTGGGGCTCGATCCATTGCGAGAGGATCTCCACCTGCGTGCCGGCGAACTCTCCGGCCTCCGCCCGAGCCAGGAACTCGTACGGAGCCGTCTCGCCGGTGTCGCCCGTTTCTCCCGTCGTCGCGGGCGGCTCTTCGCCGCCTCCGTCCGCCGGGGGTTCCGGCGACTCGTTCGTGCAGGCCGCGGCGATGAGGAGAACCCCGAACACCGCGGCCGCAAGCCTGAACCTGCGCATCCCGACCCTCCTTCCGGTCATGCCGTCCCCTCCCCACTGGCGATGAACG
>DASUTU010000102.1:0-31612 GCA_036374435.1 Actinomycetota bacterium
CAGGGTAGCCGGTAGCATCGACCGCCGTGGAGATCGTCGATCCGCGCATCGAGACGTACATGCGCTCCCTCCTGGACCGCTACGACGAACCCGTGCTCGTGGAGATGGAGGAGGAGGGCGAGCGTCGCGGGTTCCCGATCATCGGACGGCTGGTCGGCGTGACGGTGGAGCTGCTGGCCCGTTCGGTAGGCGCGAGGCGCGTGTTCGAGCTCGGCTCCGGGTTCGGCTACTCGGCGTACTGGTTCTCCCGGGCGGTCGGGCCGGGCGGGGAGGTCCACTGCAGCGACGGCGACCCCGCCAACGAGACGAAGGCGCTCGAGGCGCTGGGGCGCGCCGGGCTCGACGCGCCGATCCGCTGGCACGTCGGCGACGCGGTCGAAACGCTGAACGCCGTGGACGGCTCGTTCGACGTCGTCTACAACGACATCGACAAGCAGGGGTACCCGGAGGCGTGGCTGGCGGCCAGGGACCGAATCCGCCCGGGTGGCCTCTACCTGTGCGACAACGTGCTCTGGGACGGCTCGGTCGCCGATCCGGGCGGAGACCACGGCCGAACGAGGCAGACGACCGACGCCATCATCGAGCACAACCGGCTCGTGGCGGAGGACGAACGGTTCGTCTCGTCGATCGTGCCGACCCGCGACGGCGTGTACGTCGCCCTTCGGGTGGCCTGACGCCGAAGGCACCCAGGTTGTCCGGCGCGGAGTAGACTCCGCCCGGCTCGGCGCCGGCCCGGCGGCGGGCCGCCGCCCGGACGACGGTAGGCTGGTGGTTCGGAGGACGATGGCCAAGCGGAAGTCCGACGTCGGGACGCTCTACAAGGGCAGTCCGGGACAGTGGTCCTGGCTGGCACATCGCATCACCGGCGTGGCCATCATCCTGTTCCTGTTCGCTCACGTGGTGGACACGGCCGTGGTGGGCTGGGGTCCCGAGGCCTACGACAAGGTGGTCTCCGTCTACCACAACTGGGTGGTCAAGCTGCTCGAGCTCGGCCTCGTCGCGGCGGTGCTCTACCACGCCATCAACGGCGTCAAGATCATGGTCTTCGACTTCTGGCCGTCGACCACGCGCCACATGAGGCCGATCTCGGCGGCGTCGACGGCCCTGTTCCTGGCCAGCATGGTGCCCGTCACGTGGATCATGGGCCTCAGCATCCTGCGGACCGCGGGGGTTCTCGAGTGAGCGTCGAGACGGCCTCCCGCCCGCCTGCCGCTCGGACTCCCCGAGGCGGGTTCCTCGGCGACCGGGGCCGCGAGCGGCCGGCCGGCGGATTCGAGCTGTGGTCGTGGCTGTTCATGCGCATCAGCGGCATCGTGTTGCTGTTCCTCGCAGTCGGGCACGTCCTGATCATGCACGTCGTGGACGAAGGCGTGGACCGCGTCGACTTCGGCTTCGTCGCCACCCGCTGGGGCAGCCCGTTATGGCGCACCTGGGACTGGGCCATGCTCGTCCTCGCGCTCGCCCACGGCATCAACGGCTTGCGCGTGATAGTGCAGGACTATGTCCGTTGGCCCGGGGTTCGGTTCGCGGCGAACATGTTCTTCGTGATCCTCGGATTCGGGCTGTTCGTGCTCGGGACCGTGATCGTGTTCACGTTCGACCCCAGCCGGTGGCCGGGCGCGGTGTGACGGGATGGCCACCGTCCACACGTACGACCTGGTCATCGTCGGCGCCGGCGGCGCGGGGCTTCGCGCCGCCATCGAGGGAACGGACGGGGTCCGCACGGCCGTGATCTCCAAGCTCTACCCGACGCGCTCGCACACGGGGACGGCGCAGGGAGGCGTGTGCGCCGCCCTGGCGAACGTGGAGGAGGACTCGCCGGAGTGGCACGCCTTCGACACGGTGAAAGGCGGGGACTACCTGGTGGACCAGCCGGCCGCGCAGCTCATGTGCGAGGACGCGATCGAGGCCATCTACGAGCTCGAGCACTGGGGGCTGCCGTTCAACCGAACGCCCGACGGCAAGATCGACCAGCGGCGGTTCGGCGGCCACACCCGCAACCACGGCGAGGCGCCGGTCAAACGAGCCTGTTACGCGGCCGACCGCACCGGCCACATGATCCTCCAGACGCTCTACCAGCAATGCGTGAAGCGCAACGTCCGGTTCTTCAACGAGTTCTACGTGCTGGACCAGCTCCTGGTGGACGGGCGCTGCGCCGGGGTCGTCGCCTACGAGCTCGCCACGGGAGAGCTGCACGTGTTCCGGGCCAAAGCCGTCGTCCACGCGACGGGCGGGTTCGGGCGGATGTTCAAGGTCTCCTCGAACGCCCACACGCTCACGGGCGACGGGCCGGCCGTCCTGTACCGGCGGGGGATCCCGCTCGAGGACATGGAGTTCTTCCAGTTCCACCCGACCGGCGTCTACAAGATGGGCATCCTGCTCTCCGAGGCCGTCCGCGGTGAAGGCGGCATCCTCCTGAACTCGGAGGAGGAGCGCTTCATGGAGCGCTACGCGCCGACGGTGAAGGACCTCGCCCCGCGCGACCTGGTCAGCCGGGCCATCTTCCAGGAGATCAGGGAGGGGCGTGGGGCTGGGCCGAACCGCGACGCGGTGTGGCTCGACGTGCGGCACCTCCCGCGGGACGTGATCGAGGAGAAGCTCCCCGACGTGACCGAGTTCGCCCGCGTGTACCTCGGGGTCGAGCCGACCACCGAGCTCGTGCCGATCCAGCCCACTGCGCACTACGCAATGGGCGGCATCCCCACCGACGTCGACGGGCAGGTGGTCGTCGGCGAGGAGGAGACGACCGTGCCCGGCCTGTACGCGGCGGGCGAATGCGCCTGCGTGAGCGTGCACGGGGCGAACCGGCTCGGCACGAACTCGCTGCTCGACATCGTGGTGTTCGGCAAACGGAGCGGCCGGCACGCGGCGGCGTTCGCCGAGGACGCCGACCTGCCCGAGCTGCCGGAGCGGCCCGAGGGGTTCGTGTCCGACCAGCTCGAGAACCTCACCGGCCGGTCGGAGGGCGCCAACGCCGCCGACATCCGCAACGAGCTCCAGGAGCAGATGCAGGACCTCGCGTTCGTCGTCCGAACCGAGGAGAGCCTGCGGAAGATGCAGGAGATCCTGGCCGGCCTGCGCGAGCGGTTCGAGCTCGTCTACGTCCAGGACACGGGCAAGCGCTACAACACCGAGCTCATGGAGGTGGTCGAGCTGGGCTTCCTCCTGGACTGCGCCGACACGCTCGTCGCGGCGGCGCTGGCCCGCGACGAGAGCAGAGGCGGCCACTTCCGCGAGGACCACCCGCTGCGCGACGACGCGAACTGGCTTCGCCACTCGCTGGCCTACCGGGAGCCCGACGGCTCGGTCCGGCTGGAGACCAAGCCGGTGAAGATGGGGCCGTACGTCCCGATGGAGCGGAAGTACTGATGGAGCTCGGCGAGGTCCTGGAGGGCTCCGACCGCCGACAGGCCGGGGCGTCCAATCGCGTGGCGCTCACCCTGAAGATCCGACGCTACAACCCCGAGCTCCGCGGCGAGGAGTCCTGGTGGGACGAGTTCACCATCGAGGCGGAGCCGGACGATCGGCTCCTCGACGCCCTGCACCAGGTCAAGTGGTACCACGACGGCACGCTTGCGCTGCGCCGGTCGTGCGCGCACGGGATCTGCGGCTCGGACGCCATGATGATCAACGGCCGGAACGCCCTGGCCTGCAAGGTCATCGTCCGCGACCTGGTCCCCCACGTGACCGTCGAGCCGATCCGAGGCCTCCCGGTCCTCAAGGATCTCATCGTGGACATGGAGCCGTTCTTCGCGGGCTACCGGTCGGTCTTGCCGTACCTGATCAACGACTCCGGCGAGCCGACGGCCGAACGTCTCCAGTCGCCGGAGGAGCGGCATCGCTTCGACGACACGACGAAGTGCATCTTGTGCGCCGCCTGTACGACCTCGTGCCCCATCTTCTGGGGCGACGAGGAATACGTGGGCCCCGCCGCGATCGTGAACGCCCACCGGTTCATCTACGACTCCCGGGACGAGGCCGCCGACGACCGGCTCCGCATCCTGGCCGACAAGACCGGCGTATTCCGCTGCCGGACCACGTTCAACTGCACCGACGCCTGCCCGCGCGGGATCGAGGTGACCAAGGCGATCCAGGAGGTCAAACGCTCGATCCTGTTCGAGCGGTTCTGAACGCGGCTATCCGGACCGCCGCTGCAGCCAGAAGTTCCATCCGTCCAGGTCCGGAACCTCCTCGCCGAGCGCGCCGAGCGTCGAACAGATCTGCGTGCGGTGGTCGTTCCCGTGGTGGATGGCCTGGAGGAGGAGCAGGCCCTCGGCGTCGTCGGTGTCCGGGTAGTCGCCGTGGTTCCGGATCGAGGCGCGGAGCTCGCCCCGCTCGAGCCGGCCGAGGACCTCGTCCCATCGGCGACCGTGCTCGGTCAGCTCCTCTCGAAGCGTCCCCAGCGGGACGGGCTCGCGGTCGTGCCGAGGCGGGTTGGGATCGTGGATCCGGAGCAGATAGCGGTTGTCCGCGTCGATGAGGTGGGTGAGCGTGGCGATCATCGACCCGTAGGTGCCGGGCACGGCTTCGTCCAGCCGCTCGGACGGCAGGGCCTCGAGGTGGTCGATGAGGGCGCCGGTCGCCCACAGGTGGTGGTCGAACATCGTCCGCAGCATCTCGGTGGCGGTGGCCATGGCCGAACGATCTTACTGATCGGGCTGCGGCGATCCTGGAGAGGTGGTTGCCCGTGGATCGGGAACCCGGTCGATCACCCAGACCTCCTCGAAGCAGAGCGGCGGTGGGCTCCGCTCGACGAGCGTGCCGGCGGCGCTCCTCAGGCAGATCACGCCGAGCGGAGATCGCGCGGCCAGGACGCTGGTCGAGCTGATCACCCTGAAGGACACGGCACAATACGGGCTGATCCCCATCGGGAGCTGACCGTCGCGCCCGTCGCGCGCGGAGCTTGCTCGACTTCGCGACCGACACCGTGCGACGCTGAGGAGCACCGCCACGTGGCGGGCACTCGGGTAACGTGCGCGCGTGGCGCATCAGGTGACGCTGATCCCCGGCGACGGCATCGGGCCCGAGGTCTCTGAGGCCACCCGACGAGTCCTGGACGCCACCGGCGTCGAGATCGACTGGGTGGTCGAGGAGGCGGGGGCCGACGTGCTCGAGCGAGAGGGGACCACCCTCCCCGACCGGGTGCTCGAGCGGATCCGGCAGACCCGCGTCGCGATCAAAGGGCCGATCACCACGCCGGTCGGAACGGGGTTCCGAAGTGTGAACGTGGCGCTGCGGCACGAGCTCGACCTGTTCGCCGCCGTCCGGCCCTCCCGGTCGCTGCCCGGCGTTCCCACCCGGCACGCGGACGTCGACCTGATCGTGATCCGGGAGAACACGGAGGACCTGTACCGCGGGATCGAGTTCGAGCGCGGCTCGACTCACGCGGCGGAGCTGCGGGCCGAGCTCGAACGCCTGACGGGCCGGCGGGTGCGTGAAGACGCGGGGTTCACCGTCAAGCCGATCAGCGTGACCGGCGCCCGGCGCATCGTTCGGTTCGCCTACGAGTTCGTCCGGGCGAACGGCCGCCGCCGCATCACGCTCGGGCACAAGGCGAACATCATGCGGTTCTCCGATGGGTTGTTCCTGTCGATCGCCCGAGAGGAAGCCGAGCGGAACCACGACGTCGAGTTCGAGGACGTCCAGATCGACCAGCTCTCGATGCGGCTCGCCCGCGAGCCCCGGCGGTTCGACGTCCTGCTGCTGCCGAACCTGTACGGCGACATCCTCTCGGACCTGTGCGCCGGGCTCGTCGGCGGGCTCGGCCTGGCGGCGGGGGCCAACCTCGGCTGGGAATACGCCGTCTTCGAGCCCGTGCACGGGAGCGCCCCCGACATCGCGGGGCGCGGCGTCGCGAACCCGGTCGCGATGATCCTGTCGGGGGCGATGCTCCTGCGGCACCTGGGCGAACCCCATCGGGCGGCCGCGGTCGAGGCCGCCGTCGACCGAGTCCTGGCGGACGGCGAGGTCCGCACCCCCGACCTCGGGGGGAGCTCGAGCACCGACGACGTCACCGCCGCCATCGCATCGGCGCTGGTCCTGGGCTCGTGACCGCCCCGGTTGGCCGCCGCCCTCGCAACCCGGTAGAAAGGAGGGGAGTCCGTCTGCCCGGAGGTGCCGCGATGAACGCCAACGTCGGTGATCGGATCGTCGTCGAGTCCGAGTCCGTCGGGACCCCGACCCGCGAGGGCGAGATCCTCGAGGTGATCGAGGGAGAGATCGGGCTGCGCTATCGGGTCCGCTGGCAGGACGGCCACGAGAGCGTCTTCACGCCGAGCGGCGGGTCCGCGCGGATCGAACCGAAGCAGACCGCGAAGCGTTAACCGGCGCCCCCTCCTGGGTGTGGGGCCCGACCGGGCCCGTGGGGAGGGACCTGTCAGCAGCCGGGCTGGCCGAGGTTCCCGCAGCACTGCCGGCGCGAGAACGTCGCCTTCAGGCGGTTGCGAACGCCGAGCCGGAGCTTCGTGCTCCACGGGGCGTCGTAGTCGCGCCAGTTGGTGACGAACCGGCCCCCGTGCCGACGGAGCTCGCCGAAGAAGCCGCGCAGGGTCACCCGCCGATGGTACCCCGGCGTTCGAGCGCCTCCGGGGGATCCCCGCCGCGGATGAGAGCATGCCTCGATGCGGCCCGAGATCCTCTCCACCGCCCGGCCCACGACGCTGCGCCTGGCCGGCTTCGTCGCGGCCGCCGGCGGGGCGGCCCTGGCCGGCGTCGGCGCGACCCGGGCGTGGGCCGTCATCGGGTTCGCCGGGGACGAGCTGGGGGCCGCAGACGTGTCCGTTCACGGGATCGACGTGTGGGAGGGCAAGGTGGTGCTGTTCGGGGCGGTCCTGGCCCTGGTGGCGGTCGTGGCGATGCGGATGGCGCGATCGATCGGCCTTCGTCGGACGTTCGCCGTCCTTATGATCGCCATCGGCCTCGCCGCCGCGACGTTGGCGGTGACCGACGCGGTCCGGGCGGAGCAGCGGTTCGGCGGCGTGGAGGGCGTGGACCGGATGGCCGAGCGGCTCTCGGCCCGGCTTCGGCTCCCCGAGGACGTCATCCGCGAGGAGCTCGAGGACGCGTTGGAACGAGAACTCCGGATCGACGTCGAGCCGGGGGTATGGCTCACCGCGGCCGGCGGGGTCCTCCTCGCCGCGGGCGGGGTGGCGAGCGTCGCCTGGGCGGGGCGTCGGCGGTCGGCCGTCCCGTGACCTCGCTAGCCGGTCAGAGTCCGGCCAGGTCCGCGCATTTCTCGCGGATGCCCTCCGCAGCGGCACGCAGCGCCGCGAGCTCGCGTTCGTCCAGGTCGAGCTCGACGATCTCGCGGACGCCCGAGCTCGAGAGCCGAACCGGTACGCCGACGTAGACGCCGTCGATCCCGTACTGGCCGGTGCACCAGGCGCACACCGGAAGGACCTCGTCCAGGCTTCTGGCCATGACCCCGACCATCTTGGCGATGGACGCCGACGGCGCGTAATAGGCGCTCCCCTTCTTGAGCAGCGCGACGATCTCCGCGCCCGCGTCTCGCGTGCGGGCGTAGAGCCGCTCGAGGGTCTCCTCGTCCACCAGTTCGGTGAGCGGTTTGCCGCCCACGGTCGCCTGGCGTGGCAGCGGCACCATCGACTCGCCGTGGGAACCGAGCGTCATGGCATCGACGAGCTGCGGCGACACGCCAAGCTCCTCGGCGATGAAGAAGCGGAGCCGCCCGGAGTCGAGCACGCCGGCCATCCCCACGACGCGTTCCTTGGGGAACCCCGACGCCTCGGCAGCGAGGAACGTCATCTCGTCCAGCGGGTTCGTCACGACGATGATGACGGCGTCGGGCGAGCCGGGGACGATCCGCTCCACGACGTCGCGGACGACGCCGGCATTCTTCCCCAGCAGGTCCATCCGGCTCATCCCGGGCTGTCGCGGGAACCCCGCCGTGATCACCACGACGTCGGAGCCCGCCGTGTCCGCGTAGTCGTTGGTCCCGACGATGTTCGGCTCGAACCCGACGATCGGCGCGGACTGCTTGATGTCGAGCGCGAGTGCCTGGGGCAAGCCGGCCACGATGTCGGTCAACACGACCTCGGCCAGCCCGCGCTGGACGATCCGCATGGCGGTGCTCTGTCCGACGAAGCCGCTTCCGACGACCGTGACACGCATCAGCTCGAGCTCCTTTCGAGCTTCTGGGATCCGGTGGCCGGCCCATCCTACCGGGCGCCGCGTCGGCGCCCGCCGGGTCAGGCCGCCAGCCGCTCGAGCACGGCCTCGGTCACCTCGGCCGTCGACGCCGCCGCCCTTCGATCGCCGGCCGGCCGGAGGTCGTAGGTGAGCGTCCGGCCCTCGGCCAGCACGTCAGCCACCGCGGCCTCGAGCCGATCGCCGGCCGACGCCTCGCCGAGATGTCGCAAGAGCATTGCGCCGCAGAGCATCAACGCCATGGGGTTGGCCCGCCCGGTTCCGCGGAGCTTCGGTGCGCTGCCGTGGGTCGGCTCGAACACCGCCCGCCCGTCCCCGAGGTTCACGCCCGGGGCCAGGCCCAGCCCGCCGACGAGCCCCGCGCACAGGTCCGACAGGATGTCGCCGTACAGGTTCGGCAGGACGAGCACGTCGAAGGTCTCCGGTCGCTGCACGAGCTGCATCGAGAGGTTGTCGATGATCCGCTCCTCGAACTCGATCTCTGGGCGGGTCGCGGCCACCCGCTGGACCGCGTCGAGGAACAGGCCGTCCGAGAACTTCATGATGTTCGCCTTGTGGCCGGCGGTGACCTTGCGCCGCCCGGTGCGTTCGGCGTGGTCGAAGGCGAACCGAGCGATCCGCTCGCTGGCGCCGTCGCTGATGGCCTTGATGCTGAGGCCGGAATCGTCGCGGACGTGCGTGCCGGACGACCGCTCGATGAACCGGAGCATCTGCGCCGTCTCCGAGGTCCCCTGCTCGAACTCGATCCCCGTGTACGCGCCCTCGGTCGTCTCCCGCACGACCACGAGGTCGACACCTTCGTACGTCGACGGAACACCCGGGTACGAGCGGCAGGGCCGAACGCAGGCGTACAGGTCCAGCGCCACGCGCAGGGCCACGTTCGCGCTCCGGTACCGGCCGCCGGTCGGCGTGGTCAGCGGCCCTTTGAGCGCGACGCCGGTCTCCCGGATGGACTCCATGACGCGCTCCGGCAAGGGGTCGCCTTCTCGGTCCGCGACCTCGGCGCCGGCCTCCTGCACGTACCAGGAGACCGGCACGCCGGTGGCCTCGACGGCGCGCCGGGCCGCGTCGACCAGCTCGGGCCCGACCCCGTCCCCGGGGATCAAGGTGACGGCATGGGTGCCCAGGTGGTTTCCTTTCCTTCGGATGCCGGGGCCGACCGCCCCGGGCCGGCTCGTCGTGGGGCCGCAGGATCCGCTCGGCCCCGTCAGGATACTGAGCGGGCACGGCTCCACCGAACCCGAGGAGCGACCGACCGGTGGCCGAGAAGGGGATGCGCGACGTCGTTGCGGCGCAGACGAGCGTCTCCGACATCGACGGGGCGAACGGCCGCCTGTGGTACGCCGGGTACCCCATCGAGGAGCTCGCCGAACAGTGTTCCTACGAAGAGGTCGTCCATCTCCTCCACAAGCTCCACCTGCCGACGCGGCGGCAGCTCGACGAGCTCTCGGACTTCATGGTGGAGCAGCGCGATCCGACCCCGTTCATCAAGGACCTCATGCCGACCCTGGCCCAGCAGACCTCCCCGATGTCGATGCTGCGGACCAGCGTTTCGGCGGGCTCGGCGTACGACCCCGATGGGTGGGACAACTCGCCCGAGGCCAACGAACGCAAGGCCCTGCGCCTGATCGCCCGGACGCCGTCGTTCCTGGCCATGTACCAGCGGATGCGGACGGGGCAGGAGGTGGTCGCCCCGAATCCGAAGCTCTCCCACGCCGCGAACTTCCTCTACATGCTCACCGGCGTCGAGCCCTCCCCGGAGGACGCCGACGTGCTCGACACGACGTTCGTGCTGTACGCCGACCACACGATGAACGCCTCCACCTTCACCGCCCGGATCATCGCCTCCACGCTCGCCGACATGCATTCGGCCATCACGGGTGCCATCGCCGCCCTGAAGGGGCCGCTGCACGGCGGGGCGAACGAGGAAGCCATGAAGCTGCTCGAGGAGATCGGGTCACCGGACAAGGCAGAGGCCCACGTGAAGGACCGGTTGGCCCGCAAGCAGAAGATCATGGGCTTCGGCCACGCCGTCTACCGGACGATGGACCCCCGGGCGCGGATCCTGAAGGTCCTCTCGCGCGAGGTCGGGACACGGCACGACAACCTGACGTGGTACGAGATCTCCGAGCGGGTGGAGGAGGTCGCGTTCAACGAGAAGGGACTCAACCCGAACGTGGACTTCTACGCGGCGAGCGTGTACCACGTGCTCGGGATCCCCACCGACCTGATGACGCCCATCTTCGCCATCGCGAGGATGGCGGGGTGGACGGCCCACGTCCGCGAGCAATACGCGGACAACCGGATCATCCGGCCCGACTCGGACTACGTCGGGCGCCGCAACCAGCGCTGGGTCCCAATCGAGCGGCGCGGTTGATCTAGCCCGCCGGCGGGGGCGGCGGAGGCGGTGCCGGCGCTTGAGGCGCGTACGAGCCCGGAGCGGAGGCCGAGTCCCACACGCGGTTGAGATGCTCCTGCACGTAGGCACCCAGCGCGATCGAGACCACGAGCAGCAGCACGAGCGTCAGCGCTGGCGAGATCTGCGACGACAGTCCCCGCTGCTCCTGCATCTTCAACACGTGATTGGCGGTGTTGTAGACCGCGATGAACGGCGGGACGATCAGCAGGAAGCCCGGGAAGAAGGCGGCCAGCGACCGGCCCGGGCTGATGGTCTGGTCGCCGGTGAATCGCTTGATCTCCTCGTTGGCCTTGTAATACCAGTACAAGCCGTAGATCCCAAGCGTGATCACGCTGAGTCCGAGCACGCCCAGCGGCGTGCGCTTCAGGTACTGCTGTCCGTTGATCGTGACCGTTTCGGCCATCGTGGCCCCCTTCGACGAGATGGCGCCGCGAGTCTACGCGGTGCGAACCGCCGGGCGTGGGAGCAGTCCGGCCCCCTCGATCACCTGCCGGACGACCCGCTCGCGCCCCAGGCCGATGACGTGCACGCCGGCGATGCCATCGATCTCGCGGACGTGCCGCACGAGCTCGACGCACGCGGCCACCCCGACGGCCTCCGCCTCGTCGCCCGCGGCCTCGAGCGCTCCGATCAGCGCCGCGGGGACCTCGACTCCCGGCAGGTGGTGTCCCAGGAAGCGCGCATGCCGCGCGCTGCGAGCCGGTGCCACTCCGGCGATCACCGCCGCACGCTCGAAGATCCCTCGAGGCCGAAGGACGTCCGCCCACGCGACGAGGGCACCGAGGTCGAACGCGATCTGCGTCATCACGAACCCGGCGCCGGCGTCGAGCTTGGCCTCCAGGCGGGCCGGGTCGTACGCGGCGGCCAAGGGGCTGTCGGTCACGCCGACGAAGTACCTGGGCGGGTCGGCGACCGCTCCCCCAGACGGCAAGCGGCCCCGCTTCCGGAGCCCTTCCGCCAACCCGACCAGGTCCGTGACCTCGAGGTCGTGCACGGGGGCGGCCTGGGGATGATCGCCGATCCCGATCGGATCGCCGGTGAGACACAGGAGGTTCCGCGCCCCGAGCGCCCACCCCCCGAGCAGGTCGGCGGCGAGCGCCAGGCGGTTCCGGTCGCGAACCGTGATCTGGAGCGTCGGCTCCAGGCCGGCCCGGGCGACCACGGCCGCGCCGGCGATCGGAGACATGTGGACGGTGGCGGTCGGGTTGTCGGTGACGTTGACCGCGTCCGCGTACCCGACCAGGTCGCGCGCCTGGGCGACGACCGCTCCGGGGTCGCTCGACCGCGGCGGGACCACCTCGGACGTGACGACGAACCGCCCGGACCGGACGAGCGTCTCGAGCCGGCCCGCCGGCCCCGTCAAGGGCCGTCGATCTGCGCCTCGACGGCGCTGACGGTGTTGAGCAGAAGCATCGCGGTGGTCATCGGACCGACGCCGCCCGGGACGGGCGTGATGGCCCCCGCCACCTCCTTGACGTCGTCGAACCGCACGTCGCCGACCAGCCCTCCATCGGTCCGGTGGACGCCGACGTCGATGACGACCGCTCCCGGCTTGACCATCTCGGCGGTGACCATCTCGGGCCGTCCCGCGGCCGCCACGAGGATGTCGGCCCGCCGCGTGTGGGTGGACAGATCGCGGGTCTTCACGTGGCAGATCGTGACCGTGGCGTTGCCCCGGATGGAGTCCTGGGCGAGCATGATGGACAGCGGCGCCCCCACGAGCTCGCCGTAGCCCACGACGACCACCTCCGCGCCCTCGAGCGCGACGCCGCTGCGAAGCAACAGCTCGACGATGCCGTATGGGGTCGCCGGCGGGAACGACGGGTCGCCGCGAACCATCAGCCCGACGTTCAGTGGGTGCAGCCCGTCGACGTCTTTGCGGGGATCGATCGTCGTCTGCACGGCGAGCTCGCTGATGTGTTTCGGGATGGGGAGCTGCACGATGATCCCGTGGATCTCCGGGTCCCGGTTCAGCCGGCGGACCGTCGCCAGGAGCTCGCCCTCCGTGACGTATTCGGGGAAATCGAGCTGCTCCGAGCGCATCCCGACGTCGGCGCAGGCCTTGTGTTTCGACCCGAGGTACATGCGCGACCCGGCGTCGTCACCGACCAGCACGGCCGCCAGGCCCGGCTGCACTCCCCGGTCCACCAGCGCCTTCACGCGTTCGGCGATCTCCGAGCGGATCTGCGCGGCGACGGCCTTGCCGTCGAGGATGGTGGCGGTCACGGCCGCTCATCCTATCCGACCGCCCCGCGGCGATCGGTCAGTGACGGAAGTGGCGGCGCCCGGTGACGACGACGGCCAAGCCGCGGGCGTCGGCCACGGCGAGCACGTCGTCGTCGCGGATCGAGCCGCCGGGGTGGATCACCGCCGTCACGCCCGCGTCCGCCGCCACCTCGACGGCGTCGGGGAACGGGAAGAAGGCGTCGCTCGCCATGGCCGCTCCCTTGGCTCGGTCGCCGGCCTTGCGAGCGGCCAGCCAGGACGCGTCCACCCGCGACATCTGCCCGGCGCCGATTCCGACCGTGGCCCCCTCCCGGACGAACACGATCGCGTTCGATCGCACCCGGGCCGCCACCGTCCAGGCCAGCAACAGGTCCGACCACTCGTCGTCGCTCGGCTCCCGCGCCGACATGACGAACGCGTCGTGCGGGCGAACGACCTCGTCGCCCTCCTGGACGAGTGCGCCGCCGGGGATCGGCCGGACGTCGAGCCCCCGGGCCTCCGGCAACGGCGCCTCGACCACGCGCAGGCCCTTTCGCGCGCCGAACGCCTCCAGGGCGCCCTCCGAGAAGGCGGGTGCCACGACCACCTCGGTGAAGACCTCGCGCATCGCCTCCGCTGCGGCGCCCTCACACTCGACGTTGAACGCCACGATGCCGCCGAACGCCGACACCGTGTCGGACTCGAACGCCATCCGGTACGCCTCGGCCGGGTCCGGCCGCACGGCGGCGCCGCACGGGTTGTTGTGCTTCACGATCACGCACCCGGCCCGCGGGAGGAGCGTCGCCAGGCCGACGGCGGCGTCCACGTCGAGCCAGTTGTTGAAGGACATGTCCTTGCCCTCGAGCAACACGCGAGCGCCGCCGAGCACGCCCGGGCCACCCGTCTCCGTGTAGAGCGCCCCACGCTGATGCGGGTTCTCGCCGTACCGGAGGTCGGCCGTCTTGTCGAGGGCGAGGCCCACGAACGCGGGCAGGCCCTCGTCCCGTGCGAACCACGACGCCACGGCGGCGTCGTAGGCCGCGGTGTGCGCGAACGCCTCGGCCGCAAGCGCCCGCCGCCGCTCGTCCGAGAGACCGCCGTCTCGCAGGAGGTCGCCCAGGATCTCGACGTAGCGGGCCGGGTTCACCACCACGCCGACGCAGGCGTGGTTCTTGGCTGCCGCCCGCACCATGGCCGGACCGCCGATGTCGATCTGCTCGATCGCCTCCTCGGCCCCGGCGCCGCCGGCGACCGTCTCTCGAAACGGGTAGAGGTTCACCACCACGAGGTCGAACGGCTCGATCCCCTGCCGCTCGAGCTCCTCGGCATGTTCAGGCCGCCGCCGATCGGCCAGGATCCCGGCGTGGATTCGGGGATGGAGGGTCTTCACCCGCCCGTCGAGCATCTCGGGGGAGCCGGTGACCTCCTCGACCGAGGTCACGTCGAGAGCCGCCTCCCGCAGGGTGGCCGCCGTCCCGCCGGAGGACACGAGCTCGACGTCGAGCTCGGCCAGGCCGCGGGCGAGCTCGATCACGCCGGACTTGTCCCAAACCGCGAGGAGGGCCCGGCGGACCGGCCGGACGCCGCTCACGCCGGCGCCTCGGCCAGGACCCGGACGCGGCGGCCGTCGACCACCAGGCGGCCCTCGACCAGCGCGCGGACCGCGGCGGGGAGCAGCCGGTGCTCCACCGCGTGCACACGCGACTCCAGGGAGTCCCAGTCGTCGTCGGCAAACACCTCGATCGCCTCCTGGAACACGATCGGGCCGTGGTCCACCTCGTCGTCCACGAGGTGAACCGTCACGCCGGTGATCTTGACGCCCCACGCCAAGGCGTCGGCCACGGACGTGGTGCCGGGGAACGCCGGGAGCAGGGCCGGGTGGACGTTCAGCATCCGGCCCTCGAACGCCCGGACGAGCTCGGGCCCGACGACCCGCATGAAGCCGGCCAGGGCGACCACGTCCACGCTCCGATCGCGCAGAACGCCGAGCACGGCCCGATCGAACCCAGCCCGGTCGGCATGTTCCGCCGGCTCGACGACCACCGCTTCCACCTCTCGCCGCCGGGCCCGCTCGAGTGCGAAGGCGTCGGCCCGGTCGCTGACGGCCACGACCACCCAGGGACCGACGATCGCGTCGTCCAGGAGGGCCTGGAGGTTCGTGCCGCCGCCGGACGCGAGCACCGCCAGCCGAGCCTCGCCCACGTCCCGCACCGTAGGGACGGCGCGCCCGGTCGTCAAACACGGGACGTCGAACACGGCGGCGGTACGCTTCGTACATGTCACCGCCGTCGCCCGCGCCCGGCGAGGAACGTCTCCGCAGCGCCGAGCGCTGCAGCCTTCACGTCGCCGTCCCGTCGGTGGCGACCTGCGACGGATGCGGGCGCGAGATGTGCCTCGCGTGCGCGATCCCGGTGCGGGGCCGAACCCTGGGAGTGGAGTGTCTCGCCTCCGCCCTCGGCGAGGACGCGCCCGTCCCGTTGGCCGAGGCGGACCAGAGTTTCGGCTCCCGTCGGATCGCCGCCATGGCGTTCGGCGCCGCGGTGATCGCGACGGTGTTGCCCTGGAGTCGATTCGGTCAGGGAGATCAGCCGTTCGGGGCCTGGGGGACGGCGCCCTCCTGGTCCCTCCTGGCGGCCGTGGCGGCGATCGCGGGCCTGAGCGCCTGCGTGCTCGCGCGGATCCGGCCGCACCTCGTCCGGATCTGGGACGTCGGAGCCGCGGCGGCCGGCGTGTTGGTCGTCGCCGGCTCGATCCTTTCGATGGCCCGGCCGCCGGCGTTCACCTCGCCCTGGTTGGGCCCCTGGGTGGCGCTCGCGGCAGGGCTGGCCGCCACCGGCGCGGCGCTCGCGCCCTGGTGGTCGGCTCGGACGCCCGCGAGCGGGCCTAGTTGACTCGGACCAAGGGCCGGTGTTGCATACCTTGATCCCGTGGCCCGATCGCCGGGAAGGGGGAAGGAGCAACATGTCGCAGACGAGCGGGTTCGACATGTCCAAACTCTCGAGCGCGGACAAGATCGTGCTGGGGGGTGCGCTCGCGTACGTGATCTGGGTGTTCATCCCCGGCTGGTATTCGGCCGATGCGGTGATCGTGTCGGTCACGGCGAACGGGTTCCGGTTCCCGATGATCCTCGCTTGGCTTCTGGCGATCGCCGCCGTCGCGGAGCTCGTCGTGAGGAAGTTCACGACGGCCAACCTCAACCTGCCGTGGAAGGCGGGAATGATCCACCTGGCGCTCGCTGGCGCCGCGCTCGTGTTGACGTTGCTCGGACTGCTGATCAAGCCCACCCTCTTCGGGATCTCGTGGGCGCTGTTCGTGGGCATCGTGATCGCGGCGGTCTGGGCCTACGGCGCGTACATGATGTACAGCCAGCCCGCCGAAGCCTCCATGGGCGGGGGCGGCGCGGTTCCCCCACCGCCGAGCCCCGGCGGCTTCAGCGGCTGACCAGGCTCGAGCGTCGAGGCCCGGCCGTGCCGGCCGGGCCTCACGCGTTCCACCCGGGGTCGCCTCGGCCTACCATGGGCGCACACCGTGAAGGCGTGCCCGTACTGCGCCGAGCAGATCCAGGACGAGGCCATCAAGTGCCGTTATTGCGGCAGCCTGCTCGGCCCCCAGCCCTCGCTGCCGGCACCGGCGGGAGCGGCGCCCGACGCGCCGCTGCAATACACGCATTCGGGCCGCCGCCTTCTTCTCGGCTACGCCACGGACTTCTTCGGCATCTGGGATCGGAGTCGCCCCGACGTCCCAGAGTCGAAGTTCCCACGCACGGACGAGGGGTGGCGCGCGGCCTGGCTGGCCTTCTCGGAACGCGAGCCCGACAATGTGGAGGTCTCGTTGACCTCGCCCGCGACCCCCGATCGGGGCGCATCGGCGCCTCCGCCGCGGGTCAGCAACGCGTGGTGGCTGCTGCCGATCCTGATGGGATGGCTGGGCGGCCTGATCGCGTTCCTGGTCACCAAAGACGCCGATCCAGCCCGGGCCAGGGCCATGCTCGTCACCGGGATCGCGATCAGCGTCGGGTTGTTCGCGCTGCTGGTGGCGACGACCTCGGCGACCTCCATCTGAGACTCGCGGCGCCGAGCGCCCCGCCGGCCGCCCCCCAGACGAGCGCGAGGAACGTCGCCGAAGGCACGTCCGGGCCCGCGATCAGCCATCCCGAGGTCCCTTCGGCGCCGAACGCCGCCCCGTATCCGATCGTGACCGTCGACAGGAGTGACGCGGCGCCGACCAGGCCGGCGAACACCAGGCCCGCCGCCGTCCCCGCGAGCACGGCGCGGCGGCCCTGTTCGCCGGACCGTTCGCCGGCGCGCCGCCCCCCGAACCCCGCCGAGACCAACGGGACGAGCAGGAACAGCAGGTACCCTCGGGGCGCCGGCCCGAACGAGGCCTCACCGAGCGGCAGGAGCACGACGTGCTCCCCCGAGATCGGGATCGGGACCGTCGCCACCTCCCTCGGGAACCGCCCGTAACACAGCAGGTCGGCGTCGACGGTACCGCGGGCCACGAGGCAACCGCCCATCGCCGGCGCGATGGTCCACAACGCTTCGTTGGGGGCGACCGCGACGTGATGGCCGACGGCGGCCACGCCGAGGCCCGGGTGGTCGAGCACCGGGCGGAGGTACCGCGCCGTGGACGGCGTCAGCAGCGCGGCGGGCCCGTCGGGCTGCACGATCCCGGCCGCGAACAGACCCAGGAGCGAGAGCGTCATCGCCAGGACGAACATCCGCCAGCCCCCCGCCGCCGCGGCGCCGACGAGCGGGCCTCGCACGGCCGAGGACAAACCGCCGGCGGCGCCCGCCGCCGCGGCGATCGCGAACGGGAAGACGACGGCCTGCCAGGTCGACAGACCGACCCGGAGCTCACCCGACGCGACCGCGCCCCACCGGAGCGACGTCGTGGTCCGGGCCAGGGCCATCAGGGCGAACGCCGGGATCGCGTACCCCGGGGCCACGGCGGCGCCGAGCAGGACCCTCGCTCCCGTCCCGCCGCCGCCGCGTTCGGCGGCGGCCCGGCCTCCCCGGAACAGGAGCCACCCGGCGACCGCGGTGACCGACAGGAGCGCGATCCCGATCGACAGGGAGGTCGCCCCCGAGCCGGGCGCGGCGGTCACGTCGAGCTCGGGCACGTCGAGCTCGACCGCGACGTGATGGAAGCTGCCGAGGTAGACGAGCCCCAGCCGGACGAACGACCCGAGGGACGCCCGCGTCCCGGCCAGCGCCGGGCCGACGAGGGCGAACAGCTGGCCGATGCCGGCCACGACGAGGAAGGCGACGAACCCTCGGCGCAGCGCCTCCAGCCAGCCGGCGATCGCCGGCGGGTTCACGGCCGGGCGGCCTCGACGAGCTCCGCGACGCCGGTCGGCGTCCGGCCCACCCGCACCCCGGCGGCCTCCAGGGCCTCGGCCTTGGCCCGGGCCGTCCCGCTCGAGCCCGTGATGATCGCCCCGGCGTGCCCCATCCGTTTGCCGGGCGGGGCGGTGAAGCCGGCGATGTAGGCCACCACGGGTTTGGTCATCCGTTCCCGGACGAACGCCGCCGCCCGCTCCTCGTCGTCCCCGCCGATCTCGCCGATCATCACCACGAGGTCCGTCTGGACGTCCGCCTCGAAGCGCTCCAACGACTCGAGGAAACCGATGCCGTGGACCGGGTCTCCGCCCATCCCCACGCAGGTGGACTGGCCGATCCCCCGCTGGGTGAGCTCGTGCACGATCTGGTAGGTGAGCGTCCCCGAGCGGCTCACCAAGCCGACCCGACCGGGCGCGCAGATCTCGCCGGGGATGATCCCCACGTTCGCCGTGCCCGGCGAGATCGCGCCGGGGCAGTTCGGCCCGACGAGCTCGGCCCGGCGACCCCTCAGGTACGAGGCGACCTGCGCCATGTCGCGGACCGGAATGCCTTCGGTGATGCAGACGATGAGCTCGATGTCCGTGTCCGCCGCCTCGTAGATGGCATCCGCGGCGAACCGTGCAGGCACGAAGATCAACGACGTGTTGGCCGAGGTGGCATCGACGGCGTCGGCCACCGTGTCGAACACCGGGATGCCCTCGACGTCCTGTCCCCCTTTGCCGGGGGTCACCCCCGCCACGACCTGCGTTCCGTACGCACGGTTGCGCAGCGAGTGGAACGTCCCTTCGGAGCCGGTCAGGCCGGCGACGACCACCCGCGTCCGCTCGTCGATCAGGATCGCCATCTACCGAGCCTCGCCGTGCGCGAGCTCCGACGCCCGCCTGGCGGCGTCGAGCATGGTCGCGGCCGGCACGATCCTGGGGTGGCCGGCGGCGTCCAGGATGGCGCGGCCCTCCTCGGCGTTCGTGCCGTCCAGCCGCACGACGATGGGGACGTCCGGCGTGACCCGCTGGAGCGCCTCGAGCACGCCCTTGGCCACGAGATCACATCGGGTGATGCCGCCGAAGATGTTGATCAGCACGCTCTTCACCGCCGGGTCCGACAGGATGACCTCGAGCGCGGTGGCGATCAGGTCCGCCCGCGCCCCCCCGCCGACGTCGAGGAAGTTCGCGGCCCGAGCCCCCGCCTGGTCCACCACGTCGAGGGTGGACATCACCAGCCCGGCGCCGTTGCCGATGATGCCGACCTCGCCGTCGAGCTTCACGTACTGCAGCCCGGCCTGTCGCGCCCGTCGCTCCACCGGGTCGATCGGGAAGCTCTCCAAGAGCCGCGCGACGTCCGGCTGCCGGAACAGCGCGTTGTCGTCCACCGTCACCTTGGCGTCGAGCGCCATCACGGTGCCGTCGGTCAGGAGCACGAACGGGTTCACCTCCACCAGCGTGGCGTCCTCGTCGGCCAGCACGTTGTAGAGCTTCCGCAGGAGCTCCCCGGTCCCGTCACGCGCCTCGGGCGGCAGGTGCCCGACGAGCCGGCGCACCTGGTACGGCCGCAGCCCCAGGATGGCGTCGACGTGGAGCCGTCGGATCGCGGCGGGGTTCTCCTTCGCCACGGTCTCGATGTCCACGCCGCCGTCGTTGGAGACCATCGCGAGATACGTCCCCGCGCTCCGGTCGAGCGAGAAGGCCGCGTAGTACTGCGCCGCGATGTCCACGAGGCGCTCCACGAGCACGCGCGTGACGCGCGTGCCCTTGAACCCCGAGTCGAACATCCGCCGCGCCTCGTGTTCGGCCTCCTCGGCCGACCGAACCAGCGCCACCCCGCCGCCTTTGCCGCGACCGCCCGCCTGCACCTGGACCTTGACCGCCACCCGCCCGCCCAGCCTCGCCGCGGCCTCGGCCGCCTCCTTCGCCGTCGAGGCGACCTCTCGCTCGGCGAGCGGGACGCCGTGACGGGCGAACAGGTCCTTGCCCTGGTGCTCGTACAGGTCCACTAGCCGGCCCGCTCCGCCGCCAGTCGTTCGTTCAGCCAGGTCACGATCTCGCCGGTGGAGGCGCCCGGCGTGAAGATCCGCTCGATCCCGGCCTCCGCGAGTCTGGGGATGTCGTCTTTCGGGATGATCCCGCCCCCGAACACAAGGACCTCTCCCGCGCCGCGTTCGCGAAGGAGCGAGACCACCCTGGGAAACAGCGTCATGTGGGCCCCCGAGTGGCACGAGAGTCCCACCGCGTCGGCGTCCTCCTGGATCGCGGCCTCCGCGATCTGCTCGGGGGTCTGGTGCAGGCCGGTGTAGATGACCTCGAAGCCGGCGTCGCGAAGGGCGCGGGCCACCACCTTCGCTCCCCGGTCGTGGCCGTCCAGGCCGGGTTTGGCGACGACGATGCGATGTTTGCCGGGCATGCGCGCAAGTGTAACGAGGGTCCCGCCGGGCTCCCTATACTCGGATGGCGATGGCCAGACGCCTCCGGTTCCGCCCGCCAGGGCTGAAGCCGACCACGAAGATCGGGACCCTGGGCCCGTACCGCGGCCGCCTCGGCCTGGCCTGGGTGATCGCGCCGATCGTTGCGGGCCTGCTGATCCTGATCGCCGGGTTCGTCGCCCTCCGGTGACCCTCGAGGCCTACTGCTGGCCGCTCTCGACCGCGGCCGGCGACCCGGTCGGGCTGCACCTGTCCACCGACGCCCCCTCGGTCGAGGTCGAAGTGGTGCGGGAGGGCGCGTCGCGAGAGGTCGTCTGGACCCGATCGGCGCTCCCCGGGGGTCCGTTCGAGACCCCGCCGGACGCCTCTGCCTTCGGGTGCGGCTGGCCCGCGGCGATCGAGATCCCCGTCGGCGAGGGCTGGCGCTCGGGCTACTACGCCGTGACTGTCCGGTCGGAGAAAGAGGCGGCGGACGCGTTCTTCGTCGTGCGTCCGCGGCCGGCCGAGGCGGCGCACATCCTCCTCGTGCTGGCCGCGACCACGTACCACGCCTACAACGACTGGGGCGGCCCCTCCCTGTACACGGGGGGGACGCGGGTCTCGTTCGAGCGCCCGATGGCGAAGGGGTTCCTGGTCAAGCCCGAGCCGGCCGGCCGGATGATGCAGACCGAGCCCGACCGCGAGGCCATGGCCTACCGGAACTGGGCTCGCCCGCTCGGCCTGTCGGACTGGAGCGGCGCCTCGGGATGGTGGAACTGGGAGCGGCCGTTCACGCGCTGGGCCGAGGGTCACGGGTACACGGTCGACGTCGCGCTGAGCTGGGACCTGGAGCAGCGTCCCGAGATCCTCGAACGGGCGCGCCTGTTCGTCTGCGCGGGGCACGACGAATACTGGTCATGGGGGATGCGAGACGCGCTCGACGGGTTCGTCGCGAGAGGCGGCAGCGCGGCGATCCTCTCGGGAAACACGTGCTGCTGGCAGGTCCGGTTCGAAGACGGGTACGGGGCCATGACGAGCTTCAAGTACCGTGCCGACGAGGACCCCGTCCTGGGCACCGACCGGCAACACCTCCTGTCCGGCGCGTGGGCCGATCGCCGGATCGGACGGCCCGAGACCGAGACGATCGGCCTCACCTTCACGCGAGGCGGCTACTCTCGGTACGGGCTCGGCGCGCCGGACAGTCCAGCCGCGTACGAGGTCCATCGCCCCGACCACTGGGTGTTCGACGGCACGGGCCTGGGCCGCGGCGACCGGTTCGGCGAGCGCGACGCCATCGTGGCGTACGAATGCGACGGCTGCGCGCTCCGGACCGACCCGCACGGGTTCCCGGTCCCGACCCACGCCGACGGCGCGCCTCCGGGGCTCGAGATCCTGGCCACGGCGCCCGCCCACCTGTGGGGTCAGGACGAACAGCCCTCACGCTACGCCGAGGACCCCGGCGATCTGGAGTTCGCGGCGCAAGCGGTGTTCGGGAGCGCCGACCCTGAGAACCTGGCCGAGCTCGCCGAGGGCCGCTGCGCGTTCGGCGTGTTCACGCGGACGGGCGGAGGGACCGTCGTCAACGTGGGGGCGATCGACTGGGCGCTCGGGCTCGGCGACCCGGTCGTGGACCGGATCACCCGCAACGTCCTCGATCGATTGTCGACCTGATTCACCCTTGGGGGGCGGTCGACCCCCGGATGATGAGGCGCGTGTCGAGCGCCTCGACGCCCGACCGCGGCGCTCCGTCGATCGCCGCGAACAGTCGCTTGGCCGCAACGCGCCGACGGCCGATCCCGAAGGCGTTCAGATCCATCAGTACGCGGACGCCACGATCCGCACCACGCTCGACGACGGCCACCGCGTCGGCTTCGAGACGAGATCCGGCTTCGGCTGCCCGTCCGTCCGCCGTGGACCGTGCCCGACCCGCACATCGACGCGATCCGGGGCACCGTCGCCGTCGAGCGCGGCCCGCTCGTGTTGTGTCTCGAGTCCCCGGATCTCCCGGCCGGCCGTCACGTGGACGAGTTCGTCGTGGACCGGTCGACGGTGCCGCAGGAGCGCGACGGGCGGGTGGTGGTTCACGGCGGACTCGAGCAGCCGACCGAGCGGCCGTGGCCGTATCGTTCCGACGGGTCCCGGGCCACCGAAGGCGAGTCCGACGCCGAGGAGCGCGAACGGCTCGACGTCCCGCTGACCCGCTACCACGACTGGGCCGATCGGGGTCCTTCCACGATGCGCGTCTGGCTGCGCACGCGCGCCACCCCCGCCGCCGAGCCGAGCCCCTCCCGGACCGAGCGCCGGGAGGGGCTCGCCCCCTCGCAGTGCCGATCCCGGCCCTTCGTACGATGATGCGGCGGTGCGCTGGGACGAGTTCGAGCGGGCATGTCCCGAGATCGCCTCGATGGCACGGGATCGATTCACCCGAGACGAGCTGGTGCTCGTTGGGACGATCCGAGCCGACGGCTCGGCCCGGATCAGCCCGAACGAGGTCGACTTCGCCGCGGGGCGCCTGCTCGTCTCGATGATGTGGCGCTCACGGAAGGCCCTGGACCTGCTCAGCGACCCGCGCGTGGTCGTCCACAGCGTCACCGCCAACCGAATGGGCACCGACGGCGACATCAAGCTCTACGGCCGCGTCATGGACGAGCGGGATCCCGAGGTGCGGTCGGCGTTCCGCGACGCCATCAAGGCCCGGATCGACTGGGCCCCCGACGAGCCCAAGTACCACTGCTTCTCGCTGGACGTGCAGTCGGCGGGATTCATTCGCTTCGGCGAGGACCAATCGGCGATGGCCTGGGACCCGCAGCGCGGCCTCCGCCACCTCCCCCACCCGGGGTGATCTCGGGTCAGCCGACCCTGGTGAGTGGCGCGTAGGCGAGGAGCAATCGCTTCTCCCCCGCCTCCTCGAACCGCACGGTGGCCTCGGCCTCGGTTCCCGACCCGCTCACGGTGAGCACCACGCCTTCGCCCCAGCGGTCGTGCATCACGGTGTCCCCGGCGGCCACCTGGAGAGGCTCGTGGCGGCCCTCGACCGCAGCTCGGATCGGAGTCACGGTCGAGCCGCTCCCGCCGATCACGCTCTCCTCGTCCTCGATGGCCCGGACCAGGTCGCTCGGGATCTCGGCGAGGAACCGAGACGGCGGGTTGTACGACGTCGCGCCGAACAACGTCCGGCTCCACGCGTGGGTGAGATAGAGGCGCTTGCGGGCCCGGGTCACGCCCACGTACATCAGGCGCCGCTCCTCCTCGAGCTCGCCCTGGTTCCCCATCGAGCGGTAGTGCGGGAAGATCCCGTCCTCGAGCCCGATGATGAACACCACCGGGAACTCGAGGCCTTTCGCGTTGTGCAGGGTCATCAGCGTGACCGTCCCCGACTCCTCGTCGTACTCGTCCTGCTCGCCGAGCAACGAGACCTGCTCGAGGAAGTCGGCCAGCGTCCCCTCCTCGGATCGCTCCTCGAACTCGCCGGCCACACCGCCCAGCTCCCGGATGTTCTCGATCCGGCCCTCGGCCTCCACCGTGCGTTCGGCCTCGAGCTCGAGCAGGTACCCGGACTCGGTGGCCGCCGCTTCGATCATCCGTTTGGGCCCCGCCCCGGACTCGAGCGCCGCCTGCAACCTGTCCATGATCTGGACGAACCCCGTCACGGCGCCGCGAGCCCGCGCGGCCAGGGTCGGGATCTCGTCGACCCGGCGCGCCGCCTCCAGGAACGGGATCTCCTCGATCGCCGCAAACCCCTCGAGGGCCGCCACCGTGGCGTCGCCGATCCCCCGCTTCGGCGAGTTGACGACCCGCCGAGCGCTGATCACGTCCTGCGGGTTCACGAGGAGCCGGAGATACGCGAGGACGTCTTTGATCTCGCGGCGCTGGTAGAAGCGCACGCCCCCGACCACCCGGTACGGCGTCCCCGCCCGAACGAACACGTCCTCGAGCACGCGGCTCTGCGCGTTCGTCCGATAGAAGACCGCGAGGTCGGAGAAACGCCGGCCCTCCTCCTCGACCAATCGGTACGTCTCCTCGGCGACGAACAGCGCCTCCTCGTGTTCGTTGTCCGCACGGAAACGGACCACGAGCTCGCCGCCTTCGCTCTCGGTCCACAGGCTCTTGGGCTTGCGCTGGACGTTGTGCTCGATGAGCGCGTTCGCCACCGCCAGGATGTTCGGGGTCGAGCGGTAGTTCTGCTCCATCAGGAAGACCGCGGCATCGGGATAATCCCGTTCGAAGTCGAGCAGGTTCTGGATCGTGGCCCCGCGCCACGAATACACACCCTGGTCGGCGTCGCCGACCACGCACAGGTTCCGGTACTTCGCCGAGAGCTGGTTGACGAGCTGGTACTGGGCGCGGTTGGTGTCCTGGTATTCGTCGATCAGAACGTATCGGAAGCGCTCCTGGTAGTGCTCGAGCACGTCGGGGAGCCGTCGGAACAGCAGGACCGTCTCGCCGATCAGGTCGTCGAAGTCCAGGGCGCCGGCGGCGCGCTTCCGGTCCTCGTACGCGAGGTAGACCCTGGCGATGGTCTGCTCGTAGACGTTGCCGGCCAGATCGGCGAACTCGGGTGCCGAGAGAACCTCGTCCTTGGCCTTGCCGATGGCCGCCGCCATGGCCCGCGGCGGGAACCGCTTCGGGTCGATGTTCAGGTCCTTCAGGACGCCGGTGATCAGGCGTTCGGTGTCGTTCTCGTCGTAGATCGTGAAGCTCCGCGGGAGCCCCAGGTGCTGATGCTCCTGCCGGAGGATCCTCGCGCACGCGGAGTGGAACGTCAGGATCCACATCCCGCGGGCGATGCGGCCGCCCAGGAGCCCCTCGACCCGCTCCGCCATCTCGCGGGCGGCCTTGTTCGTGAAGGTGATGGCCAGGATGGCGAACGGGCTCACCCCTCGCTCCCGGATCAGGTAGGCCACGCGATGCGTCAGCGCCCGCGTCTTGCCCGATCCCGCCCCCGCCACGATCAGGACCGGGCCCTCCGTGTGCAGGACGGCCTCGGCCTGCACGGGGTTCAGGTGGTCGAGCAGGGGGGTCGCCGTCGCCATCGGGCACCAATCCTACGGCCGTGCTCGGATGATCCATTCGGCCGATCAGCTCACGGCCGGAACCTGCGACACTGGACGCCATGGCCGAGGTCCGGACCCGGGAAGACGGGGCGCTCGCGGAGGGCCTTCCGAACCCGCCGAGGAAGAAGCGCCGTCCCGGTCGCCTCCTGCTCGTCATCGGGATCCTGCTGATCGCCGCCGCCGTCGGCCTCGGTGGCTACGTGTGGTGGACGCTCTGGGGCACGGGGTATACGACCCGGGCGGCGCAGCGGGACCTCCGGCCCGAGCTCGAGCAGCTGATCGACACGAAGACCGTCGAGGAGGCGCCGCAGCCCGCCGGGGACGGCGGCGGGCCCGCCGAGGAGACGGGTGAGCCCGGTCCTCGCGTCGCGCGCGTGCCCGGCGAAGCCATCGCCATCATCCGGATCCCGAAGATCGAGGTCGACATCGTCGTGGTGGAAGGGACCGGGATCGAGGACCTCAAGAAGGGTCCGGGCCACTACGACGACACCGCCTACCCGTGGGAGGAGTCCGGGCGGGTAGGGATCGCCGGCCACCGGACGACGTACGGGTCGCCGTTCTGGTCGCTGGACGAGCTCGCCCCGGGCGACCGGATCGTCCTCGCCACCGAATACGGCATCTTCGAATACCGGGTCACTGAGTCGCGGATCATCCCGCCCTCCGACGGGAGCGTGCTCGAGCAGACCGACGGACCCTCGCTCGTCCTCACCACGTGCCATCCGCGGTTCTCGGCCGCCCAGCGGCTGATCGTCTTCGCCGACCGGATCGACCAGGCCTGATCGTCGCGGGGCGATCGGGCTTGACTCTCCCCTCGGGGGAGAGGCCAGGCTCTCCGTAGCAGGAACCCTGGACGGAGGCTGGCGGATGGAGAACCTCGTCCCGATCGGACGCTTCTCGAAGATGACGAGGCTGTCGATCAAGGCGCTGCGGCGGTACGACGATCTCGGCATCCTCGTCCCGGCGATCGTCGACCCCTCGTCGAGCTATCGCTACTATCGCCCGTCCCAGGCGAACCGCGCCGAAGCGATCCGCATGCTCCGCGGGCTCGACATGCCGCTCGAACGGATCCGAGAGGTGCTCGACGCGGACGACGCCGAGATCGTCGCGAAGCTGCTCGGGGAACATCGCCAAATCCTCGAGGAGCGCCTCGAGTCCCACGGCCGGATGTTGGCGTTCATCGAGCGGCTCATCGAGCGGAAGGAGGGCGTCATGCCGTACGACGTGCAGGTCAAGGAGGTCCCCGAGCAGCCGGTGGCGACGCTCCGGTTCCACACGAGCCTCGGAACGATCGGCGCGGAGGTCGCCAGGGCCTTCGCGACGGTGGGTGAGGCGGTCGGGCGGGCCGGAACGCCCATGGCCGGCCCCCCGATGTTGATCATGCACGACGTGATCGACGAGGAGACCGAGGGCGACGTGGAGGTGGCCTTCCCTCTGGCAGGACCGTTCGAGACGTCGGGCGACGTTCGGCACCAGGCGTATCCCACGACCACGGTGGCCTGGACCGTGCACCGAGGGCCCTACGACGAGGTCGGCCCCGCGTACCACACTCTCACGGGATGGATCCAGGAGCACGGACACGAGATCGCCGGGCCGCCCCGAGAGGTCTACCTGACCGACCCGCAGCAGGTCCCCGATCCCGCGGACTACGTCACCGAGGTCCAGTTCCCGATCGCCTAGCGACCCCCCGGCCTCAACACGCCACGGCGCCCGGCCAGAGGTTCTCGATCTTGCGGAAACAGGCCTGGATCCGCGCCCACGGCGACGCCATGAGGTCCAAGGCGCGTTCGCCGCTGAAGGGACAGTCGTCCTCGTCCACTCGGAACCGCAAGGTGTGGGCCGTCTTCTCGAACTCGTACACGGCGGTCACGTCGGGGCAGTTTGGGTCGTTGAACAACGTGATCCGGTCGCCTTCCACCACGTAGCTGCCGCGCGTGCGGAACCCCGAGAGGTGGTGATGCACGTAATACGCACCCTCGTAGAAGACGATCGTGCTCACACCGGCGTCCACCCGGTACGGCGGGCACCGGAAGCACCGGTACGGCAACCCGATCCTCGCCCCGCCGACATCGCGGAGGGTCAACGTCCGCAGGTAGGTCCCGTCGATCTCGGTGGCGACCCGCGCCGGCGTCGGCGAGGTGAAGGGGTACGGCTGCAGCCTCGGATCGTCGATCGACCGTTCCGGCGTCGCGACCGGAAGCCCGCCGACGCGCAGCAGCGGCGCCGGGGATCCCGTCGGAGCGGCGGTCGGGGACGGCATCGACGCGGCGCCGCGCTCGTCGGTCGAGGTCGCGCCGTCGGACGGCTCGCCGGCGACCACGGCCACCGCGCCGAGCGTCAGCGCGACCCCCGTCGCGAACGACAGGAGGGGAACCGCGAGGCGCGACATCCTTGCCATGACCGACATAGACGTTATGGTGGTCTTGAAACTCCCGTCAAGCCAGCAGGCATGGACGAACGCGAGAAACGTCTGGTGGGCGAACAGCTCGAGCCCGGCGGCCGGCCGAAGGCCCCGGGCCGACTGGCGATCCTCCAGCGCTTCGTGAACACCTGGAACCACGAGTTCCCTCCGGACTGGGACCGGCTGGGCACGCCCGAGAAGGCCACGACCTGGCTGACGCGCGCGAAGGTGCTCCCTCGCGGCTCGAACGTCACGGCGGCCGGCGCGGGTCGCCTGCGCGAGCTCCGGGAGGCGATCCGCGCGCTCGCGATCGCCAACCACGAGCTCGGGCCCCCGCCGCCAGACGCGATCACCACGATCCGCCGAGAAGCGCGGCGGGCGCCGCTCGTCGCGGAGGTCGACGCGTCCGGCCGAACGTCCCTCGAGCCGGCGCGCCCCGACGTGGAGTCGGCGATCGCGAACCTGATGGCCGTGCTGCACGAGGCCCAGCTCGCCGGCGACTGGCGGCGGATGAAGGCGTGTCGCCAGTGCGAATACGTCTTCTTCGACCGCTCGAAGAACCGCTCGGCGGCGTGGTGCGCGATGTCGATCTGTGGCAACCGGACGAAGAATCGCGCCTACCGGCGCCGCCTCGCCGTCACCCGGTCGACTCGGCGATCCAGCTGAGGTACTCGGGAAGCCCGGCCTCGATCGGCACGGCGACCACCTCCGGCACGTCGTAGGGGT
This sequence comes from Actinomycetota bacterium, assembly GCA_036374435.1. GTDB lineage: Bacteria > Actinomycetota > UBA4738 > UBA4738 > HRBIN12 > CALGFI01. The sequence goes on from DASUTU010000102.1 coordinate 28,706, forward strand.
GGGCCGCCACGACGGCGTCGCGGAGCGAGGAGAACCGCTCGGCCGTGGTCTTCATCAGCAGGAGCCACTCCGCGGCCTCCTCGACCGCTCCATCCCACCGGTACACGCTGTGGATCGGCCCGAGGACCTGCACACAGGCCGCGAGCCGATCGCGGACCAAGGACGACGCGAGCTCGCGCGCGCCCAGCTCGGAGTCGATGGTGCAGAAGACCTGAAGGGGGTCACTCGCGACCGGCGCGTTCGCCATCGTCGTCAGCCTTCGAGCCGGTTCCCTACGAACAGATCCACAGTCGTACCGGCGATGACCGCCTCACCTTGTGTCGGCTCCGAACGCACCACGACGCCCGACCTGCCGGCAACCATGGTGATGTCCCCAACGACGAGCCCCGAGCGCTCGAGGCGTGCGGAGGCACGGTCCACCGTACGGCCCAGGATGTTCGGCACCGTTGTCGGCACGATGCGGATTCCGGGGCTCGCCGTCGACGGAACGGCCGGTGACCGCGCCGGCGTGATCCTGTCCTGCCAGTCATCGCGAGCGAGAACCCCCCAGAGCGCACCTCCACCAACGACCACGGTCGACCCGAGCGCGACCGCGAGCCGCCGGTGACGCCTCCACCAACCCGAACGCACCGGCTCCGGCGCCTGCGGTGCCCGACGCGGGTGCGCCCGGGGTCTCGTGGCGTCGACAGCGACCTGGGCGGGATGGGGGACGACCGGGCCCCCGCGCGGCGGCGTCGCCGGGGAGGTGCTACCCGCCCGCCGCTCAGTCAGGGCCGCCGCGAGCTCGGACATCTCGGGGCGGAACCCCGGATACGGAGACCACGCCCGTCGGAGGACACCGCCGACCTCATGAGGGACCTGCGCCTCCCAGGACAACGGACCCTCGCGTTCGCTCGAGTCTCGAGCCTCACCCGTCACAAGCCGGTCGAAGAGCTGGGCGAGCGCAAACACGTCCTCCGAGCTGCGATCGAAACGGTTCGCGCCGGCCGACCTGGGGCGTTCGTCGTCGCGCTCGGGAAGGAGCTCTCCCAGCCCGACGTCGATCACGGCGACGAGGCCGTCGTCCCGCATCAGGACGCTGGCGGGCGACAGGGCTCCGTGGGCGATCCAGGTTGCGTGTGCAGCGGCCAATGCGTCGGCGACGGGGCCGAGCACCTCGAGCGCGACTCGAACCGACATCGGCCCTTCGCGGTCCAAGCGCTCGGACAGGGGTTCGCCCGAAGCCGCGAACACCACGTACGGCGCGCGGCCCCCGAACCCTCGAAGATCGTGGTCCAGCGCAAGGGCAAGGTGCGGACTGGAGGAATCCCATCGGAGCCGCCGAAGCTGCTCACCGACCCATCGTAGGCGAGCGGGGTCCGGCGTCAGCCACCGATGCAGGACGCGGACGCTCACGGGGTCACCCGTCCACGTATCCACGCCGGACCAGAGCTCCCCGAGCGCATCCTCCCCGGCGGCCTTCGAGGCCCGGTACCTCCCCGACGCCAATGCCCCGGGATGCACGTCGCCCAATCTAACCGGGCGAGGCCCGGCTCGCAGGAGGGGTTGCGCGCCGTCAGGCTGCCGCCCACACTGACCCCCAAATGGAGCGGAGCGACCAGATGCAGCCCGGTCTGGAGCGAAGCGTCGGGGGCGACGAACCGCGGGGTGCCGCCGGCCACCGCATCTCACGGCGGCGTCTCCTCCGATCGGGCGGGCTCGCGGCCCTGGCACTGCCTTTGTCCGGCCTCGTGGCATGTGATCGCGACCCCGGGCCGGGCCTCGTCGACGTCACCGGCTCGTCGCCCAGGGCGAACCAGCCCGAGGTCGATTGGGACGCGTGGTGGGCGGAGCAGCGGCTGACTGGCCATCTCGACTTCGCCAACTGGCCCTATTACATCGACCGGCGACGGGACAACAGCCATCCTTCGCTGGACCTGTTCACCTCCACGACGGGGATCGAAGTGGCCTATTACCGGCCGATCCGCGACAACGCGAGCTTCCTCGAGCTGATCCGTCCGGCGCTCGAGGCTGGAGAGCCGATCGGCTACGACCTGATCGTCATCTCGAACGGCCCAGAGCTCGCCGAGTTGATCGGCTCCGGCTGGGTGACACCACTCGACCACACGCGCCTCCCACATTTCGAGTGGAATGCCGGTCCGCTGGTACGCGGCCCATTGTGGGATCCAGGGAACCGATATTCGGTGGCGTGGCAGTCCGGGCTCACCGGCATTGCATACACGCCGGAGGCGGTGGAAGCGCTCGGCTACGAGCCGTCGAGCATCCAGGATCTGTGGCACCCGGCGCTCTCGGGGAAGGTCGGCATGATGAGCGACCTCGTCGAGCTCGGAAGCGTCGGACTGCTCGCGATCGAGGTCGACCCCGCGACCTCCACTAGGGACGATTGGCTGGCCGCGGCAGGGCGCCTTCGAGCGCAGAGGGAAGCGGTCGCACCCCGCTACTACGACCAGGGCTACACGGAAGCCCTCGCCCGGCGCGATACGTGGATCAGCCTTGCCTGGTCCGGGGACGTCTTCCAGCTCAACAACCTCGGTCAGCCCGATCTGCGGTTCGTCGTGCCCTCCGAGGGTGCGATGTTGTGGACGGACAACATGTTGATCCCGATGGGGGCACCACATCCCCTCGATGCCTTGTCCTTCATGGACTTCGTTTACCGGCCGCGGGTGGCGGCGATGATCGCGGACTGGGTCTGGTACATCTGCCCGGTTCCCGCCGCCAAACCGATCGTCGCCGGCGAGCTCGGGAACCCCGACGTGGCGCGAAGCCCTCTCGTGTTCCCCGGCCCGGACCTGCTCGGCGACGGGGTGGGCGCTGGTGGCTTCGGCGTGCGGGATTACTACGTCTACGCCGATGCCACCGACTACGCCGAATGGGTGGCGACCTTCGAGCCGATCGTCTATTCGTGAA
>DASUTU010000103.1:0-2758 GCA_036374435.1 Actinomycetota bacterium
CTGGCCGCGCTGATCGCGGGCGCCTACGAGCCGGACGAGGGTGAGCGCGTCGGGATCATCGTCTGCGGCGCGAACGCCGACCCCTCGACGCTCTAGCCTACCGAGCCGATGGCCTCGGTGATCTGCTGGTCCGGTGGCGCGACGTCCGGATCGTCGCCGATCCAGACGTGGCGGACGACGCCGTCCGAGCCGATCGCGATCACGCCCCGCTTCGAGCAGAGCGCCACGCCGAGCCGCTCCCGAGGCTCGTACAGCCCCACGTAGGCGAGGCTCACGCCGCGGTCGTAGTCGGCCAGGATCGGCACGCCGAACCGGTGGCGCCGGGCCCACGACCGGATGATGGCCGGCGCGTGTGCCGTGATCCCCCACACCGTGACGCCCGCGTCGAGGTACGTGTCCACGTCGTCGCGGACCGTGCACATCTGCTCCTCGCACGTCGAGGTGAACGGCGCGGGGAAGAAGTGGAGGATCACCGGGCCGTCCTCGAGCGAGGCCGAGAGACGGTGCATCCGGTACTGGCCGGAGTCTCGATCGAGGCGGCCGGGCAGCTCGAAGTCGGGAGCCTCCTCACCCACAGCGACGATCACGAGGCGGCTTCCTTCTCGGCTGCGATGAAGGCCACGAGTCGCGACATCGCTCCCGAGCGCAGGACCCGGACGTGCGAGAAGCCGGCGTCGCGGACCGCCCGGGCCAGCTCGTCGGGGTCGTGGGCGGAATGATCCCTGCGGCTGCCGAGGCCGGTGACCGCGGCGGCGGCGCGACCGAGCCCGCGGGGTGCGACGTCGGCCAGGACGATCCGCCCGCCGGGCCGCAGCACCCGGGACAGCTCGGCCAGCCCCGCGGCCAGGTTCACCCAGTGGTGCATCGAGATGGACGACGCCGCGACGTCGAAGCTCCCGTCGGGGAAGGGGAGGTCCTCGGCCGCGGCCACGACCCAGGCGACGCGGACCCCGCGCGGGACGGCCTTGCCCCGCGCCTCCTCGACCATGCGGGGCGCGGGGTCCACCCCCACCGCGTCGCCGGTCGTGGCCGCGGCCGCAAGCGTCAGGGTCCCCGTCCCGCTGCCCACCTCGAGGAATCGCTCGCCGCGCTGCAGTCGAAGAGCAGACAGCACGATCTCGTGCACGGGCCGGAAGAACCATCTCTGCTTCAGCCAGCGGTCGTAGCGGCCGGCCCGCCGGTCGAAGCGGCCGGCCTCCTCGCGAAGCGTTCGCATGCCCCGATGCTACCGAGGACGGGGCGAAAGGCCCGGGGAGCGCGAACGGGGCGCCCGAGGGCGCCCCGTTCGCGCTCCCCCCTCCTTCAGGCCACGTATCCGCCGACGAAATACCAGACGAAGACGATGGAGACCAGCGCCATCAGCCAGTGGATCTCCCGCCACCTGCCGGTGAGCAGCTTGATGACCGTGTAGCTGACGAAGCCGGCCGCCACCCCGTTGGTGATGCTGAACGTGAACGGCATCACGATCATCGTCATGAGCGCGGGGATCCCGATCGACGCGTCGCGCCAGTCGATGTCGCGGACCAGCGTCATCATGAAGTAGCCCACGATCACTAGGACCGGCGCCGTCGCCTCGGGCGGGATCACGCCCGCCAGCGGCGACAGGAACAGCGACAGCAGGAACAGCACCCCGACGACCACGGCCACGAGCCCGGTGCGGCCGCCTTCGGAGATCCCGGCCGCGCTCTCGATGTAGGTGGTGTTCGAGGACGCCGAGGCTGCGCCCCCGGCGGCGGCGGCCAGCGAGTCGACGAAGAGCACGCGGCGGATGCCGGGGAGCCTCCCCCGCTCGTCGAGGAGGCCGGCCTCGCCACCGAGGCCGACGACCGTCCCCATCGTGTCGAAGAAGTCCGCCAGCATCACGGACGCCACGAGCGCCAGGGCCGTGCCCACGCCGACCGCGCCGAAGAAGTCGAGCGAGAAGTTGCCCACGAGCCCGAAGTCGGGCGTGGCGACGATGTCCGACGGCATCGTCGCGACGCCGGGCCCGACCGCGGCCCAGAGCTCGCCGCTGCCCCAGATCTCGTTGATCAGGATCGCCAGCACGGTCGTCCCGAGGATCCCGAGGAGCAGCGCCCCGCGCAGCTTCATGGCGACGAGTGCCGCGGTCCCCGCGAACCCGATCGCGAAGACGAGCATCCGCAGGGTGGTCAGGTCCGGCGAGATCCCCACGATGGTGCCCTCGCCCTGGATCACGACGCCCGCGTTCACGAGCCCGATGAACGCGATGAAGAGACCGATGCCCACACCGATCGCCCTCTTCAGCTCCATCGGGATCGCGTTCATCACGGCCTCTCGGAACCCGGTGAGCACGAGCGCGGCGATGATCAGGCCCTCGAGGACGATCACGCCCATCGCCTGGGGCCAGCTCAAACCGTGGCCCGCGACCAGCGTGAAGGCCACGAAGGCGTTCAGGCCGAGCCCCGCGGCCAGCGCGAACGGGTAGTTGGCCCACAGCCCCATCGCGATCGTCAGGATCCCGGCCACCAGCGCGGTGACCGTCAGCACCTGATCGAAGGCGAGGCTCGTCCCGGCCCCGTCGGCGACCTGCCCGAGGATGGCCGGGTTCACGAAGAGGATGTACGCCATCGTGAGCCAGGTGGCGAGCCCGGCGAGGATCTCGGTTCGCAGGTTGGAGCCTCGCTCCGAGATCTTGAAGTAGCGGTCGAGCCCGGATACGGCGCCGGTCTGGACGCCTGAGGGCTTCGTGGTGGCCACTGCGCCTCCCTCCTTCGTTGCCGAGGGCGGCTCGCGGGCC
>DASUTU010000104.1:0-5084 GCA_036374435.1 Actinomycetota bacterium
GAGGCCGGCAGGCCCGAGAGCACCGAGAGCACCCGGTCGCGCTCGATCAGCTTCTCGAAGGCCTCCTCCGGCCCGTCCGCCGGGTCCCGCCGGTCGGCCTCCTCGAACGCACCGTCCTCGACCTGCGGACGGCGCGATCGGGCTCGGATCTGGTCCAGGGACACGTTCGTGGCGATGCGGGCGATCCACGGCTGGAGCGCGTACCGGCCGTTGAACCGGTGCAGGCCCTGGAAGACCCGGATCATGGCCTCCTGGAACGCCTCGTCCGCGTCGGCACGGTTCTGGAGCAGCCGCCCACACACGTGACGGGCGAGCGGGCCGTACCGGCGGTGGATCTCCACGAAGGCCCCGGGATTCCCGGCCTGGAAGTCGAGAACCAGCATGCGGTCGTCCAGGGACCGGTAGTCCCCGGCGCCGTTTCGCAGGTCGGTAACGCGTGTGGCCACAGTTATCCCTTCAACGGAACGTCGGGAAAGCTCCGGGGGTTGCGGACTCGCATCCAGGGGGCCGCCCGGCCGGTTTCCGGCCGAACGATAACACGCTGGAGCTGGCCCTACCTGTCCCCCCGAGGGGCCATCGCCGCGTAGGATGCCCGGCCGTGGAGCCGTCGACCCTGGATATCGTGGGAGCGCAACTCCTGGAGCTCGTTCCGCACGCCGACGAGCGGGGGTCGCTGACCGAGACCTACCGGCGCGACTGGTTCCCGGGCACCCGGGAGATGGTCCAGGCCAACCTGTCGAGGTCGCGCCCCGGGGTCCTTCGCGGCCTGCACTGGCACCGGCGCCAGTCCGACCTGTGGGTGATCGTGTCCGGGGTGGCCTACGTCCGGCTGGTCGATCTTCGGGAGGGCTCCCCGAGCCGCCTCGCCGTCGCGGCGCTCGAGATCGACCCGGCCGTCCGGCCCGTCGCGCTTCGGATCCCGCCCGGCGTGGCGCACGGCTTCTACGCCGAGACCGAGGTGGTGCTCCAGTACCTTGTCGATTCCTTCTATGCGGGTGAGGACGAGTTTGGCCTGGCTTGGGACGACCCGGCCCTCGGGATCTCGTGGCCGGTCGCCGACCCGGTGCTCTCGGAGCGGGACCGCTCAAATCCGTCCCTGGCGGAGGTGCTCCCGGACCCGCCGAGCTTCCCGGGATCTTGACCCGCACCTTCCGACCCCCCCACCCGAACGGATGGCCGATCTCGCGTGTTCATGTCACGTGCCCGTACTCCAGGTCTTCGAGGGGAGGCGCAGGTCCTGGTCAAGTGGCTCGGCTACACGGCCGGCCTGTCGGTCGCGAGCAATGGCACCGCCATCATGGCTCGCGGCATCGGGCTGGCGACCCCGGAGCAGCTTCTCCTGGCGCAGGTTGCCGCCACGCGATCGGGTCGGAGATGTTCGGGACCGACCGAGGTGGTGACGGCAGACCTGCTCGAAGAGCTTCGGGATCGGGCAGGTTGGAGCATCACGACGGCTCGAGAGGCCGAAGCCGCCACTTACCAGAAGCAGTTCGGCTACGTTCCAGCGTTCCTCCAGACCGACGAGGCGTACGCGACGTACAAGGATCGGGCGCGATCCAACTACCAGACGATGACGCCGGCCGGATAGCGGATCCGAGGCCGCTGCAGCCGAGATGCCGATGTTCACACCGGAGGATCCGGACGCGACGAGTTGTTCGGTCTCGATGGGAACGACGAACTGCATGGGGGACCCGGGCAGGATGCTCTCGATGGAGGTCCCGGGACCGACGCGTGCGATGGTGGACCGGGAGCCGACAGGATCACGAACTGCGAATAGGGCCCGAGGTGCGTCTTGGAGTCTTCCGGCCGGTCCGCCGCAACCTCCAGCTCTCGAGCTAAGGCGACAAGAGACGGATCGGGCGGAGCTTACCGTCTGGTCAGCGAAGCCGGACTCGCGCGGTTCGGCGAATCCGGTGGGTGAACCCCGCTCGACGCCTGGTGGAAACGGTCGGCTAGGCCGGATTGCAGGGGTCGGCGGGATCCAGGCCCCAGTCGGGGAGCTCCCCGATCCGATCGAGGCGGTCGTCGGGCACACACGGAACCTCGACGCGTCCCTCGGCGATCTCGGATGCCAACTCGTCGAGGCGCGAGCGAACGTCGTCTAGGAACCCACCCGTGTACGTGATCCCCACCCCGCCGTTCGCCACGTCGAAGCGCCGGATCCCCGCACCGACCTCCCCCCTCGCGTACTCGGCGACGAGCCGGTACGTGGCCTCGTCGTACCGCTTCACCATCGACGTCAGGATGTGCGGCGCGTACGGATCGTCCGGTTCGTACTGGTCCACGTCCACGCCGATCGCCCAGACATGACGTCCCAGCCGCACCGAGAGCTGGAGCGCGGCCTCGAACACGCCGAACCCGGACGCTCCCGACGCGTGGTAGATCACGTCCGCGCCCGCCTCGTACATCCGTTCGGCCGCCTGGAATGCCAGCGGCTGTGCGTCGAATCCGGTGAAGTCGGGCGGTTGCGTCAGGTAGACGGACCGAACCTCGATCTCCGGGTCGACCGCGCGAGCTCCGGCCTCGAACCCGGCCTGGAACACCCAGATCAAGGGGATATCGATCCCACCGATGAACCCGACGACGCCGGTTTCGCTCTTCAGCGCGGCCGCGGCCCCCGCCAGGAACGAGCCCTCCTCGCCGGCGAAAGTGACGTAGGCGACGTTCGGCACGCTCCCCCAGCAGTCGTACGCAACGTAGACGATCTCCGGATGCTGTCGGGCCACCGGTTCGACCGTCCGACAATCGTTCACGATGGCGATCAGCATGTCAGTCCCGCGTTCCGAATAGGCGAGAACGTCGTCGTGCTGCGCGCGTTGACCGAACGACTCTTGCGCCGGGAGCACTCGCTCCGTCCGAATCCCGAACTCGGACGACGCTCGATCGACGCCGTCCGAGATGAGGTCGCCGAAGATCCCGCTCGCCCGCGAGTCCAGGAGGAGAACCTCCGGCGGGCGGTTGCCCAACCAGGTGAGTACGCCGAAGGTGACGGCGCCGGCGAGAAGGACCACCGAGGCGACCAGCGCGACGAGCCTGGTGCGCGCCCGCCGTTCGAGCCGCCGCTGCCGGTCCCGGCGGGACGTGTCCTCCGCCTCCTCTGCTCGACGGCGTTCCAGGCTTGCGTCCAGGAAGTCGCCTTCCCGGAACGTGAGCTGGAGGTTGGACTCCCGGACCCAGGCCTCGTATTCCGCCAGCCGGCCGCCGGCGAGAAGGTAGTCCGGATCTCGGCCGGACTCCTCCCACTCCTCGAGCGCCGCAACGAAGGCTTCGTGTCTACGAAGGCCCGCCCGATGTCGATCGATCCACGCGGCCAGGCGATCCCACTCCCACAACAGCGCCTCGTGCGCCACCTCGACGATGGCCTCCCCCGTCACGTCGTCGCGGTCGAACGAGAGGAGGCGGTGGCGCCCGAACCCCTCGAGCACCTCCGACAACGCGACCGGATCGAGCTCGGTCCCCGTGAGCTCGGAGAGGGGCACCCGGCGCCGTGAGTCCCTGGTGTCCCGCCCGAGCCGCACCAGGCGAAGGAAGACCTGCATCGCCACGTCCCGCTCGGCGGGCCCGAGGGCCGAATACAGGTCTTCGGCTCGACGGGACAGCGCCCCACGCAGGCCGCCCATCGCCTGGTAGTCGGTGAGGGTGAGGACCGGCCCGGTCCGCTGCTCGAACAGCTCGGTGAGCGTGTACTGCAGGAGCGGGAGGGCGCCCGGTTGCCGCGCCGTATCGGCGATCAGCTGCGCGGCGAGTGCCGGCTCGACCTCGACGCCGACCCGATCGGCCGGGCCGCGGACCGCCTCCGCGAGCTCGGGCTCCGTCATCGGCAGGACGTTCATCACGGCCGGCGTGAAGACGCGGGCGAACTCCGAGTGCAGGAGCGGGCTGCCGTAGAAGTCGGCCCGGAGCGTCAGCACGACCGACAGCCCGGTCTGGGGCTCGGCGATCGTGCGGGCGAGCGCGTCGAGGAACCGCGCCCGCCGGGGTTCGCTCGTAACGGTGAAGACCTCCTCGAACTGATCGATCACGACCACGACCCGGCCGTGCTCGGGCAGCACGCGAAGGCCGGAACCCCCGTCGGCTCCGCCGAGCAACCCGTCCATGCCCTGGGGCCTCGACGCTGCCCGGGCGACCGCCGCTTCGAGTTCCCGGAGGGGGTCGGGACCCGGCGCCATCGTCGCGATCACCCACCGCTCCGAACCGGGGAGCGCCCCGTCGCGGAGTTTCGGCACGACGCCGGCCGCGACCACGCTGGATTTGCCGGATCCCGACGGACCGACCAGGGCCACCAGACGGGCTCCCTCGCGAAGCGAGTCGAGCACCTGGTCCTCGAGCGAGGACCGGCCGAAGAAGTCCGCGGCGTCCTCCTCGGCGAAAGGACGCAGTCCCTTGTAGGGGTTGCGAGCGGCGATCGACCCGACCGCTGGCCCAGTCGATTCCGGCGCCAGGGTCGGGTCATGCAGCAGGATGCGCTCCTGGAGCCGCTGCAGGGCAGGCGACGGGTCCAGGCCGAGCTCCTCGGCGAGCGTCGAGCGGAACGCCTGATACGTGCGGAGCGCCTCCGCGTGCCGGCCCGTCCGGTAGAGGGCGAGCATCATCTGCTCGCGGGGCCGCTCCCGGAGCGGATCCTCGCGGATGGCGGCCTCAGCGAGCGCGAGCGCGTCGCCAGGCCGCCCGGCGTCGAGCTCCGCGCCTGCGAGCGTCTCGAGCGCCCCGGGCCGGAGGTCCACCAGGTGCCTGATGTCCGTCTGCGCGAACTCCTCGTAGGCGAACTCGGCGAGCGGAGCACCGCGCCAGAGCGCGAGCGCGCCCCGCAGAACGTCGGCCGCGCGGTCGGACTCCCCCGCCTGGAGCGAACGGGTCGCCTCCGCGACGAGCCGCGCGAACCGTCGCGCGTCGATCGAATCCGGGTCCGCGGAAAGGACGTAGCCCGGGGGTCGCGTCACGATCACGCGGTCGCCGGCCAGGGGCTCGATGGTCTTTCGGAGCTCGGAGACGTAGATCTGGATCGAGTGGGTCGCCGTTCGCGGCGGGCGGTCCTCCCACAGGAGCTCGACGAGACGATCGGTCGGCACGACCTCGTTCGCGTG
>DASUTU010000105.1:0-10304 GCA_036374435.1 Actinomycetota bacterium
GTGGCGGTCAGCCCGGCGCGCCCGGCTTCGCCCTGAGGTCCGGCAGACCGGTCAAGCCGCTCAGTCGTTGTCTTACCGCGCGTCGATGGCGTCCATGACCACCTCGACGATCCGCTCACCCGCCGGAGCCTCCGGTGCAAGAACCATCTGGCCGCCGGCAGAGTCGTGGAAGACCGGAGCGAAGTGGTTCGCCCCGGCGAGCATCTCGAGCGTCACGTCGTAGCCGGCCAAGTCCAGCTCGGTGGTGGCGTCCTCGGTCTGCGACGGAGGACAGTTGGTGTCGTTCTCCCCCGCCAGCAGGATGATCTCGGCCTCCTCGTTCCCCCACGCCTCCGTGTCGACCAGATCGAGCTGTCCGCCCTCGTAGTGGCATCCGGAGATGGCCACGACGATGTCGGGTCGGGGGGCGTTCTCGAAACACGAGACGACCTCGCCGGATGGATCGATGTCGTCGCTCAATCCGATCCCGAGCGCCGCGCTCGCCCCGAGCGACCAGCCGACCAGGGTCACCGGCCGGTCGAGGTCGCCGCCGTAGTCGGCGGCAAGGCTGCGAGCGAACCGGTAGCCACATTCGGCCTCGATCCCGGCCTGCTGAAAGCCCTCCAAGGTCGTGAAGTCGGTGCTGTAGGTCGGGGCGAACACGACCGACCCTTCGGCGGCCAGCCGCGTCGCGATCTCGGCCATATCCTGCGCCGTCCCGTCGATCCCGTGGTAGGCCACGATCACCGGCCAGGCCCCCGCGTCACGCTGTGGAGCGAACACCAGCATCTCCGACGTCGTCTCGTTCGAGACGATCTCCGAGGTCACCGCCTGCCCGCCGTCCCCGCACGAGACGGCGACCAGGGCAGCGGTCAACAGGGCAGCCACGAACAGGGCATCCTTCCGCATCGTCGTCACTTCCCTTCGAGCTGGTGAGCCCGTCACACCTTCTTGGGCACGTTCCTCGCAAACACGAAGCGCATGATCTTGTGGCCGACGTCAGAGGTCGGGCCGAACATCAGCGGGCACCCACCGTCGAGGACCGTCACGCCGTGCCGGCGCCCGTATTCCGTCGCCTCGGCGGAGACGCTGCCGCCGCCGGGGCCGCGGTGCATCCACACGTTCGTGATGCCGAGCTCGACGCACTCACGCATGGTGCCCTCGGCCAGCTCCGGCCGGGTCCCGATCACGACCGCCTCGATGCCCCCGGGGATCGACTTCAGGTCGTGGTAACAGGGGTCGCCCTCGACCTCGTCGGCGTTGGGGTTCACGGCGAAGATCTCGTACCCGCGAGCGCGGAGCCGCTTGTACACGACGTTGCTGCCGTGGTCCTTCGGCGACCTCGAGACGCCGGTGACCGCGATGCGGCGGTGGGCGAGGAACGCCTCCGCCGCCTGCTTGATGCCCTGCATCCGGACCACCTCCAAAGGCGCTTCTGGCACGAGCCTCTCGCGGAGGCAGGGCGGTGTCCGGAGCCGTTCGTCCCGCTGAGGGCTGGGACGATCGGCCGAGGGCCACGATCGGCTCGGCGCCGTTCAGGAGGCGGAGCGGTGCCCGCCTCCTGAACGGCGCGAGTCCCTAGTTGCCCCTCTTCTTCAGCCGGAAGACCTCGTTGACGATTCGGAACTCCCCGTCGCGGGTGATCTGGAGCCTTATGTGCCAGGAGTAGTGCCAGGCGTCGCCGGTCGCTACCTCGAAGACCGTCCCGTGACCGTGTTCGCCGAACGAGTTCGTCCGGGTCCCGCTCACGTCCGCGTCGTTGTCGTTGATGACGACACTGGCCTCGCCGGTCGCCCATGGCTCGGGATCCGACCCGTCACAGGGATGATCCGGGCCGGTCATGGCATGCAACGCCGTCGGAACCACGCCCGATTTGAACAGGGTCACGACCGCGCTACCGGTATCGACCACCTGAACGGAGTTCGGCTCGAGGGCGGGCGGTGGGCCCACCTCGCCTCCCGCCAGCCAGTCGCAGAACCCTTCCCGGGTGATGTTGGCGAACACCCAGTAGCCGTTCTGGAAGTCGGCCAGGATGCCGAAGCCGTCCGTGACGACGAACCGGTCGACGGATCCCGAGCTCGGCGGGGGATCGGCCACCGCGGGGCCCGCGAGCATCACGATCGTCACACCGGCGCCCAGCAGCGCGCCGAGCGTCCTGCGTGGTGCCTGTCTCCTCATAGCTGCCCTCCCCAGTCAGCGAGACGATCGCTTCCCGGAGTGGCGGTGGAGGAGAGCGGATCCGGGTCCGAGCGATACGCGGTCCCTTCTTCCTCGCCTCCTCTGGGTACCCCGACCCGGTTCGCTTTGTCAAACTCGGATACAGCCGTCGGACGGAATGGAGCGGTCCCGTGCGGGCATGGGCGAGCGGGCATCCGCGACGACCTCGAAAGAGCCAGCCGTCCGCGGCCGTCGTGAACCTCCGAGGGCGCCTGCGGACGGTGATCCCGAACGTGGAGCCGTTCACATCGATGGACAACGGGGGTCGTGATGGTGGCTCGCCATCCAAGGGGACGGTTCGCCTCGAACCTCGTTGCTCGGGACGCCGCGACCGGGGAGCGCCTGTACACGATCCCGGATGCGCGGTACCCGCTCCTGTTCGGGGACGGCACGGGCGTCGTGTTCCTCCCGGACAACGATGGGGGCGGCGACGAGGATCGCGACGAGTTCGTGAACTCGGTCTGGTACAAAGACCTCGCCACCGGCGACGAGCGGAAGCTGGCACAGTTCACCGATGGCGACTTCTGGCCGATAGACCTGGCCGCTTCGCCCGACGGCTCGCTCGTCGCGTTCACCCACGGGAACGATCAGTGGCGGTTCATCTGGAACATCTGGCTCGCGAAGACCGACGGCTCCTCGCTCGTCCAGCTCACCACCGACGACCGCTCGTTCTACCCGTCGTTCAGCCCGGACGGAACGCAGGTCGCCTACGCGCACACCGAGGGAGCGTGCACCACGGGGATCCGCGTGATCGGCGTGGACGGCTCGGAGCCCGAACCCTCACCGAGGGAACGTGCGAGCAGACCCTGACGCGGCCGAGGTGGCTCGACGAGGACACGCTCGTCGCGTGGTGGTGGACGGAGAAGCCGGACGACTCCGGCTTCCGGCCGCAGGGGCTCGTCGCCGTGGACGTCGCGACGGGCGAGGTCGATCCGACCCCGCTTGCGGTGGCCCGGCTCGTCGACTTCAGCGTCTCGCGTGAGCTCGGCCTGATCGCCTTCCGGACCCGCAAGGCGCGCTGTTCCTGTACGACTTCGAGGCCGGAACGACGAATGCACTCCCGGGCGGCGAGAAGCGCTGGGGCTGGCACCTGGCGATCGACGGCTCGTTCGAGCAATCGATCTGACAGCGGGCTGCGTCGCGGCCGGCGGCAAGATTCAAGCCCGCGGTCGTTCCGCCCGACCTCTCCAGCATGAGACTTCGAAGGCTCGGTCCGTGCACCTGATCGCCGCCGCCGTTGCCGCAATCGTCGGTCTGGCGGTCCGCTGGTGGCGGTGGCGCCGAACGCACGCTCGCCAGCGGCGGCTCATGCTCCTGTGCCAGCGCGCCGGCCTGGACTTCGCGCCGATGGACCTGAACGCGGGCACTGCGTGGCTGCCCTTCCCGATGTTCGGGCGCGCCAAGAGCGGGACCGAGAACGTGGTCTGGGAACGCGGCCGCGGCCCCGAGATCCGGGCGTTCGAGTACTGGTACGAGGACCCCGCGCCCGACCGGCCGATCACGCCGAGGCGACGGCTCTCGTGCGCCGTGGTGCCGCTCGAGGCCTCCGCGCGGCGGCTCCGGGTGGCCCCGCGGGACCTCGATGACGAGCTGCGTTCGGCGCTCGGCCTGCGGGAGGTGCGGCTCGAGCTCGAGGAATTCAACCGGCGGTTCACGGTCTCGTCCGAGGACGAGCGGTTCGCGATTGCGTTCCTCGAACAGCGGATGATGGAGGCGTTCCTGGCCCTACCGCCCGGCGTCACCGTCGACGTGAACGACGACGCCGTCCTCCTATGGGTGCCCGAGCTCCCCGCCGAGCAGATCCTCCGCCTCTACGACGCCACGGTGGCCATTCACGAGCGGATCCCGCGTTCGCTCCCGAGCCTGTTCCCACCTCGGCCGCACGAGGGACCGTTCGAGGACCGCTGGCTCCAGGGCCGGTGGTCGCCCGACCCGACCGAAGACGCCCGGCCTCGCGCTCAGACCTCGGCGCCGCGCCAGGCTTCCCGGAGCGGCACCCGAGCGCCGAAGCGGAGCACCCCTCCCGCGTAGATCCTCGCCGCGAGCCGTACCAGGACGGCCACCGTGACCCCCATGATCGCGACGGCCGCCGCGATCTGCCACAACGGGACGCCGCCGTGGGCGATCCGGACGATCATCACCATCGGGGCCGTCGGCGGGAACAGCGACCCCAGCACCGCCGCCGCGCTCCCCGGCGATTCGCTCGCCGCGAACGCGAGGACGTACGCGACGAGCTGCACCGCCGTCATCGGGAACACGAGGCTCTGGGTCTCCTCCTGGCGCGAGACCAGCGCGCCCGCCGCCGCATAGAGGACCGAGTAGAACGCGAAGCCCAGCACGAACCAGAAGACGACCCACCCGAGCGTGCCGCTCGCCGTCTCCGGGATCACCGTGTTGTCGGAGACCGACAGCGCCGCGAGCGCTGCGCCCACGACGATCGCGAACTGCGCCAGCCCGACCAGCCCGATCCCCAGGACCTTGCCGGCGAGCAGCTCGGCCGGCCGAACGCGCGAGAGCAACACCTCGACCACGCGGCTCGACTTCTCCTCGACCACCCCGACCAGAACGAACCCGCCATAGAAGGCGATCATCAGGAACAGGAGGACGACCCCGACCCGGCCGAGGTCGGCTCGCGCCGTCTCCTCCTCGGTCGCCGGGTCGAGGCTGGAGGAGGCGAGCTCCGGGGGTTGGAGCAGCCGGTCGGCCTCGGCCGCGGTGAGGCCGAGCTCGTCGATCGCCGCCTGCCGTTCGAGGAAACCGATCGCCGACGTGATCGTGGTCCCCAGCTGCTCGTCGGCCTCGGCTTTCCACACCAGCTCGCGCTGGTCGATCAGGATGACCGTCACCTCGTCGTCTCGGAGCGCGATCCGAGCCGCGTCGCCGTCCCCGAACTCGCGAGTCTTCACGGTCAGCTCTAGCCGGTCCCCGGCGGCCGTGAGCACCTCGGGGAGCTGCGGCGAGCTCGCGCCGACCAGGCCGATCGTCCGGATGGGGTTGGCGCCGCCACCGTACATCTCGGGCACCATGATGAGCGCCACCACCACGGCGACCGAGAGGATCGTGGAGACGCGGAAGGCCGTGGTGCGCACCCGCTGGTTCCACTCTCGGCGGGCCACCAACCAGATGCGCCTCGTGCCCCCGCTCATGCGCCCCGTCCCGCCGATCATGCTCCCCGTCCTTCCGATACCGCCTCCAGGAACAGGTCCGTCAGCGAGGGCGGTTCGAAGCGGAACGAGGTGACCTCGCCGGCCCGGCGGGCGCCGGCCAGGACCTCGTCAAGATCGACGCTGGGACCCACGAGCACGCGGATTCGGCCGTCCTGCTTGTCCGTGATCGCGTCGGCCAGGCTCGGGACCCACGGCTCGCCGTCGACGGTGATCTCGAGCGACCGGTTGGAGGAAGCGGCCTTCAAGTCCTCGACCGCGCCGGCGAGCACGATCCGGCCGTGGTCGATGATCACCACGTCCTGGCACACGTCTTCGACGAGATCGAGCTGATGGCTCGAGAACAGCACCGCCGTCCCCATCGCCGCCGTCTGCGTGAGCAACTCGGCCAGGGAGTGCACGCCGAGCGGGTCGAGTCCGCTGAACGGCTCGTCGAGCACGGCCAGCTCCGGATCGTGCACGAGCGCCGCGGCGAGCTGGACCCGCTGCTGGTTGCCGTGGGAGAGCTCTTGGAGGTGCGCGCCGGCGCGGTCGGCGAGGCCGAGCCGGTCGAGCCACCCGGCGGCGGCCTGGTTCGCGGCCGGGTCGGCCAGGCCGGAGAGCTCGGCCAGGTAGGTGAGCTGCTCGCCGACCTTCATCTTGGGGTAGAGCCCGCGCTCCTCCGGCATGTAGCCGAACCGCGCTCGCTGCGTGGGGCCGACGGGTTCGCCCTTCCACCGGACCGAGCCCCGGTCGGGGCGGACCAGGCCGAAGATCGCCCGCATCGTGGTGGTCTTTCCGGCGCCGTTCGGCCCGAGGAACCCGACGATCCGACCGGGAGCGACGGTGAACGAAGCGCCGTCGAGCGCCACGACCTCCCCGAACCGCTTCGTCAGGTCGACGATCTCGAGCATCCGCCGCGAGTCTCGTCCCGCTCGGCACCGCGGAGTAGGCGCGGGCGTCCTGACGGCCGGGGGCCCAACGGTCCGTCGGACCCACCGATTCCGGAGGCCCGTGCGACACTGATCCGATGTCCCTCCCCAGCACGTCGTCGGGCGTCGCCGTGGCGCCGACCGGCGGGGTGGCGGTCGAGGGGTTCGGCGTTCGCCACGCGTACACGACCGGCGGAGAGCAGACCGAGGTCCTGGACGCGCTCGATCTCGAGGTGGCGGCGGGCGGCCACGTCGCCATCACCGGGCCCTCGGGCGCCGGCAAGAGCACGCTGCTGTCGCTGCTGGGCGGGCTCGAGCCGCTCCAGGCCGGGTCGATCCGGGTCGGCGAGCGAGACCTGGCGGGCCTCGGCGGCGACGCGCTCGCCGCCTACCGGCGCGAGACCGTCGGGTTCGTGTTCCAGCACTACGGCCTGGTCGAGGTCCTGAGCGCGCTCGAGAACGTCGAGCTGGCCCTCACGCTGACCGGCCGCGACCGCGCCTCGCGCCGGGCCTGGGCGCGCGAGCTCCTGGAGCAGGTCGGGCTGGGCCATCGTGCGTCGCACCGGCCGGCCGCGCTCTCCGGCGGCGAGCGCCAGCGGGTCGCGATCGCCCGCGCGCTGGCGAACCGCCCGCGGCTCCTGCTCGCCGACGAGCCGACCGGCAACCTGGACGAAGAGGCGGCCCAGCACGTGCTCGACCTCCTCGAGGCGCTTCGCGCCGAACGCGGATGCACGCTCCTGGTCGTCACGCACAACCGTCGCGTCGCCGAACGCGCGAACGAGCTGCGCCGCCTGGTCGGGGGACGGTGGGTCGAGCCGTGAGGTGGCGCGACGCTTTCACCCTGGCGCTCGAGAGCGTCACGCGCCGGTTCGGCCGGACGGCACTGACCGTGCTCGCGGTGATGCTGGCGAGCGCCTTGCTGGTGGCGCTCGCCACCATCGTGATCACCGCGAACTCGCGCGTGATCCGCCAGGTGAGCAAGGGCGGTCCGATCACCGGCATCCGCGTCCTTGCGGCGCAGGCGCAGCCGGGACAGCTCGAGAGCGACGACTTCCGGCCCGGCCGGCCGGTCGATCTCACCATCCCCGCGGTGGAGGAGATCCGCTCACTGCCCGACGTCGCCGAGGTCGCACCGGTGCTCGTCGCCGACACGCTCGCCGTTCCCCCCGAGACGCCGGACGGACCCGAGCGCATCTTCGAGCGCATGGTCGGCGTCGACCTCCGGCGGCCGGAGAACCTGCCGGTGACGGTGCTCGCCGGACGGCTGCCGGCGCCCGGGCTGTCGAGCGAGGTGGCGGTCACGCTCGGCTACCTTGACCGGCTCCACCTGGACGCCGACCGGCCGGACGCCGTGATCGGGGCGTTCGTGGACCTCGCGTCGCCGCAGGTCTACCGGCAGGTGAACGGCGAGATCGACTACCGCGGCCGATGGGTCCACGCCCAGATCGTCGGCGTCGTGGCTCAGGACGCCGGGGCGGGGCAGTTCCTCGTGCCGATCGAGCAGACCCAGGCCGATCGCGAGTGGGCGCTGCGCGGGATCGGCGACGGCGACCGCCAGCCGCTGCCGACGTCCGAGTTCACCGGGCTGGTCGTGGTGGCCTCCTCGCTCGATCGGGTGGGGCCGGTGCGAGCGGCGATCACCGCGCTCGGGTTCGCCACGAGCGCGCCCGAGCAGCTGATCTCGAACGTCCAGCGCTACCTGCGGGTGGTGGACATCGTGCTCGGCGCGATCGCGCTGATCGCGCTCGTGATCGCGTCGCTCGGGATCGCCAACGCGATGCTCGCCGCCGTGCGCGAGCGCCGTCGCGAGATCGGTGTGCTGAAGGCGATCGGGGCGCGGGACCGGGACGTGCTCCGCGCCTTCCTGCTGGAATCGGCGTTCGTCGGGGCGATCGGCGGCGTGCTCGGGACGGCGCTCGGCACCGCGGTGGCCGGGAGCGTCGGCCTCGTGGTGAACGCGTACCTCACCCAGCAGGGGCTCGAGGGCGTCCGAATCATCGTTCCCTGGGCGGTCCTGCTCGCGGGCGTGGGCGGGGCGACGCTGCTGGCGATCGCGGCCGGCACGGCGCCCGCGCTCCGGGCGGCGCGGCTTCCCGCTCGCGAGGCGGTGGGGGGCGCGTGAGGCGGCTCGGCCTCGTCGTCGCCCTGGTGGCGGCCGCAGCCTCGTGCACCACCTCGGGCGCCGACCGCGACCCGGTGGCGCCCGGGCCGGTGGGGGACGCGATCGTCTACGTGGCGATCGGCGCGAGCGAGACCGCGGGGGTGGGGACGAGAGAGCCGTTCCGCGACGCGTGGCCGAAGGTGCTCTGGCGCGAGGCGCTGTCCGACGCGGTCCTGTACGACTTCGGCGTCCCGGGCAGCACCGTGGCGCAGGCGCTCCAGGAGCAGGTGCCCGAGGCGGTGGCCGCCGACCCCGACGTGGCGACGGTGTGGCTGAACGTGAACGACCTGGTCGACCTGGTGCCGGTCGATCGGTACGAGTCGAGCCTGGACCGGGTGGTGGGGCAGCTGCGCGACGCCGGCGCGGAGGTCTACGTGGCGAACGCCCCCGTCCTGACGAGCCTCCCCCTGTACCTGGCATGCCTGCCCGACCCGCCGGCCGGCGCCACCACCTGTCCGATCGACCGAACGCTCTCGCCACCCGACGTGGTCGAGCGCGCCACGCTCGACTACAACGCCGCGATCGCGCGGGTCGCCGAGCGCCACGGCGCAACGGTGGTCGACCTGCACGCCCTCGGCGACCTCGCCGGGTCCGACCCGGCGTTCGTCAGCGAGGACGGGTTCCACCCCAGCACCGAAGGCGCCGAGCGGATCGCCGACCTGTTCGCGAGCGCCATCTCCAAGGCGTGACATCATCCGAACTCCCTGAATCGGAGTGACGGACCGATGAGTTCTCTCTCCGGGAGCCGTCGACACTCCACAGACCGATTCGATACGGAGGGCCGTGATGGGCAAGGTCACCTGCGACATCTCGATGTCGCTCGACGGGTTCATCACCGAACCGAACGAAGGGGGTGAGAACCCTCTGGGTGATGACCCGGGACACCTTCACGACTGGATGTTCGACGCGAAGACGGAGACCGATCCCGCGATCGTGGATGAGATCTATGTCTCGACCGGGGCGGTCTTGATCGGGAAGCGGATGTTCGACGTCGGATTCGAGCCGTGGGGCGATCCTCCGCCATTCGGGATGCCGATGTTCGTGGTGACTCACGAAGATCGAGAGCCCCTGCCCATGCAGGGCGGCACGATCTACACCTTCGTGATGGTTGGGATCGAGGCCTCACTCGAGTTGGCCCGTGCCGCCGCCGGCGACAAGAACGTCGGCATCTGGGGCGGGGCGAACATCATCCGCCAGTATCTGGAGGCCGGGCTCCTGGACGAGATGCAGCTCCACCTCATCCCGATCCTCCTCGGCGGCGGTATCCGGCTCTTCGAGGGTCTCGACCCCGAGGGGATCGAACTGCGGAGGACGAGTTCGATCGAGACACCGAGCGCCACCCATTTCCGATTCGAAGTGGAGAAGTGACACCCGTATCGGGGCTGGGACGACGAGACAAGCGACCGCTGGTATACAACCGCCCGTGACCAGATACGTCGCGCTTCTCCGGGGGATCAACGTCGGGGGGAAGAACCTGATCAAGATGCCCGAGCTGAAGGCCGCCTTCGAGGAGGGTGGCTTCGAGAGCGTGAGCACGTACATCCAGAGCGGCAACGTGCTGTTCGAGTCGCCGGGAAAGGGAGGGGCAGCGCTGGCGAACCGGATCGAGCGGATGCTCGAGTCGCGGTTCAAGATCCCTTTGGTCGTGGTGGTGCGGAGCCGGGCCCAGATGCGCGCCATCGTCGAGCGAGCGCCGAACGGCTTCGGCGCCGATCCCGCCGCCTACCGGTACGACGTCCTCTTCCTCAAGGAGCCGCTCACGGCGAAGCAGGTCGTGAAGAGCGTGTCGATCAAGGAGGGCGTCGATGAGGCCTACGCCGGCCGGGGCGTCGTGTACTTCTCGCGGCTCGAGGCGCGAGTGACGCAGAGCCA
>DASUTU010000106.1:0-4228 GCA_036374435.1 Actinomycetota bacterium
ACGAACCTCGGCGGCGTCGAGATAACCGCCTCCGGCGGCGGGGAGCCGCAGGTGCTGCTCGCGCCCGAGGTCGGCGCGCCCGACACGCCGGTGTGGGTGTACGTGGCGAGCACCGCGTTCGCGGAGGAGAACCCGGCCGCCGTGACGGCCTGGCTCGAGGCCACCCGCCGGGGCGCCGAGTGGGCGAGCGCGAACGTGGAGGAGGCCGTGGAGCTGTTCGAGGAGGCCTATCCGGACGTTGCGGGGGCGCATCAATACAACGTCCAGGCCTGGAGGGGCACGATCCCGCTGCTCACATTGGATGGCGCGTTCCCCGAGCAGACCGACCAGCAGTGGACGGACTTCACGCAGGCCCTGGTCGCCGCGGACCAGCTCGAGGGGGCCCTGGAGCCGGCCGAGTACTACTCGAACGACTACCTGCCGTAGGCGGGCTCGCCGACCCGGGCCGTCCGGCCGCCCCGAGGGGGCCGGACCGCCTGCGCACGGGCGGACGGCGTCCGTACACTGGCGCGAAACGCCTATCGAGCACGCCTGGGAGGCCCCGGCCATGACCAAGTTCGTCTACGACTTCTCCGAAGGCAACAAGGACATGAAGGACCTGCTCGGCGGCAAGGGCGCCAACCTCGCCGAGATGACGAACATGGGGCTCCCGGTACCCCACGGGTTCACGATCACCACCGAGGCGTGCCTGACCTACCTGGCCGAGGGAGACCACCCTGCCGGCCTGATGGACGAGGTCGAGGAGCACCTGAAGACGCTCGAGGCCTCGATGGGCAAACGTCTCGGCGATTCGGAGGATCCGCTGCTGGTGAGCGTCCGGAGCGGCGCCAAGTTCTCGATGCCCGGGATGATGGACACCGTTCTGAACCTCGGGCTGAACGAGCGCTCGCTGGAGGGGCTGGCGACGCAGAGCAACGGCGACTGGCGGTTCTCCTGGGACGCGTACCGCCGGTTCGTCCAGATGTTCGGGAAGATCGTGATGGGCGTGCCGGGCGAGGAGTTCGAGGAGGCGCTCGACCGGGCGAAGGAGAAGAAGGGCGAAGGCGCCAAGGACACCGACCTCGACGCCGACGACCTGAAGGCGCTCCACGCCGAGTTCCTCGGGATCTACCGCGATCACACCGGAAGCGAGTTCCCGACCGAGCCGCGCGATCAGCTCCGTCTGGCCATCGAGGCCGTCTTCAAGTCGTGGAACGGGAAACGGGCCCGCGACTACCGGCGGCAGAACAAGATCAGCGACGACCTCGGGACGGCGGTTAACGTCCAGGCCATGGTGTTCGGCAACCGCGGCTCCGACTCGGGGACCGGCGTGGCGTTCACCCGCGACCCGTCGAACGGCGAGCAGGTGCCCTACGGCGACTTCCTCGAGAACGCCCAGGGCGAAGACGTGGTCGCCGGCATCCGCGTCACCCGGAAACTCCAGGAACTCGAGGACTTCGACGCCGTGGCGTACCGGGGCCTGCTCGAGGTGATGAGCACCCTGGAGAAGCACTACCGCGACATGTGCGACATCGAGTTCACGATCGAGGACCGGAAGTTGTGGATCCTGCAGACCCGCGTCGGGAAGCGGACCGGGTTCGCCGAGTGGATCATGGCCTACGACATGCTCGAGGAGGGCCTCATCGACGAGGACACGGCGCTCCTGCGGGTCGACGCCAACCGCCTCGAGGAGCTGTTCAAGCGCCGCGTGAACGCCGAGGGCTCCGAGCCCATCGCCAAAGGCCTGAACGCCAGCCCCGGCGCCGCCACCGGTCGGGTCGTGTTCACGGCCGACGAGGCCGAGGAGCGCGCCAAAGGCGGCGACAAGGTCATCCTGGTCCGGCGCGAGACCACGCCGGACGACTACCACGGCATGATCGCCTCCCAGGGCATCCTCACAAGCGCCGGCGGCACGAACTCGCATGCCGCCGTGGTGGCCCGCGGCGAAGGGATCCCGGCCGTCTGCGGCGCCGACGCCATCAAGATCGACTTTCCCTCTCGGCTGTTCAACGCGAACGGGACGACGGTGAAGGAGGGCGACGTCGTCACGATCGACGGCTTCACCGGCAACGTGTTCGTCGGCGAGCTCCCGCTCGAGGAGTCGGTGTTGGAGAAGGCGCGGGGCGGGGACGCCGCCGCACGCGACGAGAGGATCTGGAAGGCGTTCGAACGGCTGATGTCGCACGCGGACGCCCGGCGGCGACTGAAGGTGCGGGCGAACGCCGACACCCCGGACCAGTCCACGAACGCGCGGGAGCGCGGCGCCCAAGGCATCGGCCTGTGCCGGACCGAGCACATGTTCCTCGGCCAGGAGCGCGTGGCCGCAGTGCAGCAGATGATCTTCGCCGAGACCGCCGCGGAGGAGCAGGCGGCGTACGACAAGCTCCTGCCGCTCCAGCGGGACGACTTCGTCGGGATCTTCAAGGCCATGGACGGGCTGCCGGTCACGGTCCGGCTGCTCGACCCGCCGTTGCACGAGTTCCTGCCCGACCGGACCTCGCTCGCCGTCGAGGTGGCGCTGGGCAAGGAGCGGGGTGACGACGTCTCGGAGAAGCAGCGGGTGCTCGGCAAGGTGAACGAGCTGCGCGAGGCCAATCCCATGCTCGGGCTCCGGGGGGTCCGCCTCGGGATCGTCAAGCCGGGTTTGTACGCGATGCAGGTCCGGGCCATCTGCGAGGCCGCCGCCGAGGTGAAGAAGGAGGGCGGCGACCCCAAGGTCGAGATCATGATCCCGCTCGTGGCCACGCGCGCCGAGCTCGAGCAGATGCGCGCCGAGCTCGAGCCGGTGGCTAAGGAGGTCATCGAAGGGGCCGGGGTCGAGCTCGATCACCTGGAGTGGGGCACGATGATCGAGGTGCCGCGCGCCGCGGTGACCTCGGGCGAGATCGCCGAGGTGGCCGACTTCTTCTCGTTCGGGACCAACGACCTGACCCAGATGGGGTTCGGCTTCAGCCGCGACGACATCGGCAAGTTTGTCGGCATGTACGAGGAGCGCAAGCTTGTGCCGGCCAACCCGTTCGTCACCGTGGACAAGGCGGGCGTGGGTCGCCTGATGCGCCTCGCGGCCGAGGAGGGCAAGGCCGCCAACGCGAACCTGCACCTCGGGATCTGCGGCGAACACGGCGGCGACCCGGCCAGCGTGGCCTTCTGCCACGAGATCGGGCTCGACTACGTGAGCTGTTCTCCGTTCCGAGTGGAGACGGCCCGTCTTGCGGCCGGCCAGGCGGCGGTGGGTCAGGTGGAATCGGCCTCGAAGTAGCCGTGGACGAGGGGCTCCTCCGGCGGCCACGAGGGGCCTGTTCCTGCCCGGCACGGTGCACTTCGCGCTGTACCTGCTCCGGGGCGGCGATCGGGGGCAGATCGCGGCGGATCGTGCCCTGGTGATCGAGGACGAGGAGCGCCGCGAGCAGCGCGATCGCCGGCTCGCGTCGTTGAACGCTCGCCGCATCTTCCCCGCCGGGTCGATGTTGCTGGCGACCGAGGACGGCCGTCCTACCTGGCGGCCGTCGCTGATCGCCGTGACCGAGAACGAGCTCCTCGTGCTGGACTCGCGTCCGGCCGGCAGCTCGAGGAGATCCAGCGGATCCCCCGCCTCGAGATGACGGGCGTTCGCCTCGTCGACGAAGAGGGCGAGCCGGTGCTCCGACCTCCGACCGAGCTCGAGGAGCTCGACGGGCCGGAGCGTCGGTACCTCGTCTGGGTCGATCGGCAGATGGGCGAGGAGGAGGCCGCCCACGCGTTCGCGTTCCTGTCGTGGGGCCCGGCCGCGGAGGCGGAGCGCCAGTTCCGAGGACAGCTCCCCGCCGAGCCGAAATAGGCCGCCGAACGGGCCGGTTTCCCCCGACCTGGCGATGTGCGCGGCTGCGCCGTCGCCTATCCTCGGCCGTCTCCCCGCCTCCCCATCGGCAAGGAGGTGGTGATACGTGCGGAAGACGATCCGCTCGCTGGTGGGCTCCGGCCGCGCCCGCGCCTGGGGCCTCTCGACCGCGATCGCGCTGCTCGTCCCGTTCCTGGTGGCCAACCACTGGGGACAGGCCGGCTGGAGGGACCGCCACTACAGGTATCCGGCCAGGCCCTCCAGCTACACGCAGATCGTCAACCGGTTCGGCCAGCCATGCAACAGCAACGCGCGTGCCATCCGCATGAGCTGGCGGGCCTCGGACACAGGGCAGACCTATTCGTTCAAGTTCCACCGGAAGCTCGGCGGCTACCCGACCGAGATGGTGGGGAACAAAGGAGGCCGGTCGAC
>DASUTU010000107.1:0-3080 GCA_036374435.1 Actinomycetota bacterium
GGCGGCGGCTCGGACACGCTGCGCGGCGGACGCGGTGACGATCGGCTGTTCGCCGAGCGCGGCAGCGTCGAGGCGCTGTTCGGCGGGCGGGGCAACGATCACCTGGACGGCGGTCCGGGTTCGTTCGACGGTCTGATCGGCGGACCCGGCGACGACGTGATGGACGGCGGGGGCGGGCTGGACCTCGCCGAGTTCTGGGACTCGCCGGCCCCGATCGAGGCGGATCTGGAGACCGACACCGCGATCGGCCACGGCACCGACACGATCGTGGCGATCGAGGGCCTCGTGGGTTCGAACTTCGACGACGTCCTTCTCGGCGACGACGGCTCGAACCTCCTGGTCGGCCAGGACGGCGACGACGACATTCGGGGCCGGGGGTCCGGAACCCTTGCCGAGCTCGGAGCCGACGTGCTGGACCCGGGGCCGGGCGACGATCTCCTCGTGGGCGGCACCGGCGCCGACATCGTCACGTACGAGGACTCACCGACGCCCGTCGTCGTCGACCTGCCGACCGGCGTGGCCACCGGATGGGGCGCCGACTCCCTGTCCGGGATCGAGGCGATCATCGGCTCGCCCGGGGACGACACGCTGGTCGGCGACGGCCGGGACAATGCCATCGCCGGCGGAGATGGCGACGACGCCATCGACGGCGGAAGCGGCGCCGACCAGGTCGGCTACTTCGACGCTCGGGCGCCCGTGGTGGTGGACCTCGAGCTCGGGATCGCGACGGGATGGGGATCGGACACTCTCCAAAGCGTGGAGGACCTGACGGGATCGGCGTTCGCCGACCTGCTCGTGGGCGACGACGGCGCGAACCGGATCGAGGGAGGCAGCGGCGACGACTCGCTGGTGGGGTCCGGGGGCGCCGACGTCCTGATCGGCGACGGGGGGGCCGACCAGGCGGACGGCGGCGTCGGCGACGACGCCTGCCAGGCCGAGGTCGAGCTCGGCTGTGAGTCCGATCCGGTGGCGTCCGTCACGGGCCTCGGTCGGCTGGCCGGCTGGGCGCGGGCCTCGACGCTCCGCCCCTGAGCCAGGATGCGCGTCGACGCCGGGTTCGTGGAGCTGACGACCCACCGGCTCCTCCTCAGACGATCCCGTCCCGAGGACGCCGAGGCGATCTCCGACTACCGAAGCGATCCGGACGTCCATCGGACCCAGGGGTGGTCCCGAACCGATCGCGCGTGGGTGCGCGCCGAGATCGAGGAGATGTCCAGGCGGGCCCCGGGCGAGCCCGGGTGGGTGCAGTTCTCGGTCCTCGAACGCGAGAGCGGCCGGCTGGTGGGAGACGTCGGGTTGAGCCCGGCCGAGGGTGAACCGGGCGTGGTCAAGGTCGGGTACACCGTGGCGCCCGCGTACCAGGGCCGCGGCTATGCCACCGAGGCCGTCTCGGCGCTGGTCGGCTACGCGGTCGCCACGCTGGACGCCGACGTTATGCGGGCGTACGCGGACGCCGGCAACGTCGCCTCGATCCGGATCGCCGAGAAGGTGGGGATGCGCCTGGTCGAGCGGATCGAGCACCGCGAGGGCTCCGAGACGTGGGTCGGGGTCCGCTACGAGCTCCGTCGAGAGGACCGCCGGCGCTCCGAGGGCCGGCCCGAGAAAGAGTGACAAACTCGGCCGGTTCGGATTGACGGGCGCCGGCGGCGAGCCGTACTGTTCGTGACGAGAGACCGCTGGAGCCTTCGGGCCCCGGCGGTTTCTCACTTCCAGGGGTGGGTTCGGCCGGGGGCGTCCGACTCACCTCTCGACCCCCTGGGCTAGCATGGCGGCTCGGAGCGACGAATCGAGGGGGACGCCATGGCGACGATGGTGAAGGCCGCGCTGCTGCAGACCGACTGGGCCGGGACCCAGGAGGAGATGATCGACAAACACGAAGACGCGGCGCGCGAGGCGGCCGCCCAGGGAGCGCAGGTCATGTGCTTCCAGGAGCTCTTCTACGGACCGTATTTCTGCCAGGTCCAGGACGCGGAGTACTACAGCTACACCGAACCCATCCCGGACGGCCCGACCACCAAACGGTTCCAGTCGGTGGCCAAGGAGCTCGGCATGGTGATGGTGCTGCCGATGTACGAGATCGTGCAGCCGGGGCTGTACCACAACACCGCCGCGGTCATCGACGCCGACGGGACCTACCTCGGCAAGTACCGCAAGCAGCACATCCCGCAGGTGGAGGGGTTCTGGGAGAAGTTCTACTTCGCGCCCGGCACCGGGGGGTACCCGGTCTTCGAGACCGCGGTCGGCAAGGTCGGCGTCTACATCTGTTACGACCGGCACTTCCCCGAGGGCTGGCGCATCCTCGGACTGCGCGGCGCCGAGATCGTGTTCAACCCCTCGGCTACCCATCGCGGCTTGAGCGAGTACCTGTGGCGGCTCGAGCAGCCCGCCGCCGCGGTGGCGAACATGTACTACGTGGGGGCGATCAACCGGGTGGGCATCGAGCCCCTCGGCGACAACGACTTCTACGGCCAGAGCTACTTCGTCGATCCGGAGGGGCAGTTCGTCGGCGAGGCCGGCGATCCGTACAAGCCGGAGCTGATCGTTCGCGACCTCGACCTGAACAAGATCCGCGAGGTCCGCGACCGGTGGGCGTTCTACCGGGACCGCCGCCCCGACGCCTACGAGGAGATCGTCGCCCGCTGAGTTCTCACCCGGCGCGCTCCAGGATCACCACCGGGATGTCTCGCTCGGCCTTCTTCTGATAACGGTCGTACTCCGGCCAGATCGCGGTCATCGTCCGCCAGAGCTTCGGCTTCTCCTTCGGCGTCGCCTGCCGAGCTCGCGCCGGGAACGACTCCGGGCCCACCTGCACCGTGACGTCGGGGTGGTCGACGAGATTCAGGTACCAGGCCGGGTGCCGGGGTGAGCCGCCCTTGGACGCCACCACCAGGTACCGGTCCCCGTCGCGCCCGTAGATCAACGCCGTGCGGCGCAGCTTGCCGGTCTTGCGGCCTCGCGTGGTGAGCAGGAGGGTGTGGACCCCGCTCCATCGGTGTCCCTTCCGGCCGCCCGACTCCACGTAGCCGCGGACGTGCCGGTTCACCCAGCCGACCGGGCTGTCGTAGACCTCCTCCATCTCC
>DASUTU010000108.1:0-13436 GCA_036374435.1 Actinomycetota bacterium
CTGGGTCTTCCAGCGCGACGCGGCCACGGCGCCGACGCCGTCCGCCCCCCAGATGACCGGCACGCGGTCCCCGATCCGAAGCGCGAGAGACTTCGCCGGGTTCCGATCGCCCGGGACCGCCGGCCCCGCCGATCCGACAACTCGCCCGAGCGCATCGCCTGCCTCTTGGAGCTCGCGGCCGACCCCAGGCAACGCCCCCATCCGTTCGAGCGCAGCGAGCGGCGCCATCGCCAGGTAGCCGAATGCCGCTCGCGGCATCGAGAACCCGGCCGGGAGCCGCAGGCACGGCACCGAGGCGGCCTCGGCCCGCCGCGCCAGCTCCCCGCCCGAGGTGACCGCCACCACCCGGGCCCGCCGGGCCACGGCCTGGTCGAACAACGCGAGCGTCTCGGTGGTGTCGCCGGAGTACGAGGAGACGAACGTGAGGGACCTCGGCCCGCACCAGGCCGGGAGCTCGGGAGAGCGCACCACCACGACCGGCACGTTCAGCCGAGACGCCCCGATCGCCGCGATCACGTCCCCCGCGATGCCGGAGCCGCCCATGCCGCAGAAGGTGATGGAGGCCACGTCGTCAAGCGCCGGCAGATCCGACGCCGAGCGACCCAGGGTGTACCCCGCCCGGCAGTCCCCGGGCAGCCCGAGCACCACGTCGAGCATCCCGCCGGGGTCGGCGGCCCGCAGGGCCGCCTCGTCGTCGAGGCCGATCACCGGCGCTTGCGCCCGCGGGCGGGCTTCTCCGCCTCGTCGATCAGCATCACGGGGATGCCGTCGCGGATCGGGTACCGGTAGCCGCAGCTCCGGCACACCAGGAGGTTCTCGGCCTCCAAATGGTCGAGCTCGCCACGGTCGTTCGGACAGACCAGGATCTCGAGGAGCTCGGGATCAAGACTCACGCGCCACCTCCCTCGTCCCGGATCGTGCCGAGCACCTCGGCCGTCTTCTCCTGGAGCAGCGGCTCCGTTCGCGCCTCGACGTTCAGCCGCAGCAGCGGCTCGGTGTTGCTGGCCCGCACGTTGAACCACCAGTCGTCGAACTCTACCGTGAGCCCGTCGAGGCGATCCTGGCGTCCGTCGGCGTAGTGGCGCGCGAGCTCTTCGATCCTTCCAGCCTGATCCCCCACCTCGCTGTTGATCTCGCCCGAGGCCGCGTACCTGCGGAACGGCGCCAGGACGGTCGACAGGGGGGCGTCCTCCAGGGAGAGCTGGTCCAGCACCACGACGGCCGCGATCAGGCCCGAGTCGGCCCGGTAGTTCTTCCGGAAGTAGTAGTGGCCCGAGTGCTCCCCGCCGAACTCGGCGCCGGTATCGGCCATGACCTGCTTGATGAAGGAGTGCCCGACGCGGGTGCGCACCGGCACCCCCCCGTGCTCGCGAATCACCTCGGGAACGGCCCAGGAGCAGATGAGGTTGTGGACGATCGTGGCTCCCGGTGCCTTCACCAACATGGCCCGGGACACGAGCGCGGTGACCTCCGATCCGCTGACCCCTTCCGCTTGCTCGTCGACCAGGAACACCCGATCGGCGTCCCCGTCGAACGCGAGGCCGACGTCCGCCTCGCGCGCCAGCACCTCACGCTTCACGTCCTGCTGGTTCTCGGGCACGATCGGGTCCGCCGGGTGGTTGGGAAACGTCCCGTCGAGGTCGGGGAACAGGTGCACGAGCGTCACCGGCAACCGATCGAACACCGCCGGCACCACGAGCCCACCCATGCCGTTCGCCGTGTCCGCGACGACCGTGAGCGGCCGCATCCGTTCCGCCTGGACGAACGACAACACGTGGTCGGCGTAGGCTCCGAGGAACTCGCGGCGCTCGACGGTGCCGGGCGCGGTGGACGGTGGTGCGCCGTCGAGCTCGGCCCGGCGACGGATCTCCTCGAGCCCCGTGTCCTGTCCCACCGGTCTGGCTCCGGGCAGGCAGAACTTCAGGCCGTTGTATCGCGGAGGGTTGTGACTCGCCGTCAGCATGACCCCGCCCACGTCGAGCGACCCCGAGACGAAGTACAACAGATCGGTCGAGGCCAGGCCGAGGTCGATGACGTCGGTCCCCCGCGCGGTGATGCCCTCACGCACCGCCGACGCCAGATCGGGCGAGGAGAGCCGGCAGTCGTACCCGACCGCGACGGCGGGGACCTCGGACCAGTCGGCGAAGGCCGACCCGATGGCCCGCGCGGCGTCTTCGTCCAACTCGTCGGGAACGATGCCGCGCACGTCGTACGCCTTGAAGATCGGTCGCAGGTCTCGGCGGGGCGACACGGTCACGGCATCCTACTCAACCCGCTCGCGCATCCGACCGCGGAGCGGAGGCTCGAGGAGCGATCGCGAACGCGCGAGCGATCGCCCCCGAGAAAGGAGCCGTCTAGGCGTGCTGCGTGAGGACGTTTCCGATGACCGACTGCAGCGGCATGGGTTCGCCGTTCCGATACCACCACTTCGCCTCACACATGTGGCACGTGGTGAAGGCGAGGTCGTTGCCGCCGACGTTCATTGTGATGCTGATCAGGTCGCCCTGGCTGCAAACGGGGCAGGTGCCGTGGACGTGATCCATGCGGAAATCCTGCCCGAAGCACCGTCCGCCGCCCATAGCACACCGCGCTCATTTCCCCTGGTCCGGGGGGCCATCCCCCGGGTAGGCGGGGTCGACCAGGCCCCATCCCCCGAATCGATGCGCACGGCCCCGTCCGGGGGACCGATGGCGTTCCGGGGGGTCAGACGCCCACGCGCTCGGGTTCCGCCACCCACACGATCCGCCATCCGATCGGCGGGGTGAGGGTGCGGGCGTGCTCCGAGCACAGGTCGACCAGCCCCGGATCGGGCTCGGGCGACAGGTTGCCCACGTGGACCTCGCGATCCGCGTAGGTCAGCGAGACCGTGAGCGAGGCGCGAGACCGGCAGCGGGATTTCGAGCACAGACGCACGCGCTGATGCTAGATCACATAGTTGTGATTTCAAGCAGCCACGGAGCCCAGACCCGGCGGCAACCGTACGAGCGCCCCGCGGGGGCCCCTCTAGGGTTTGACGAGCACCTGGGTGCCGAGCGGCACCAGCGGATAGAGCTCCTCCGAGTCCTGGACGTGCATCCGGATGCAGCCGTGGGACGCGGCCGTCCCGATCGATGAGGAGTCCCACGTGCCGTGGATCCGGATCCCGGGGGCGTTCAGGTACATGGCCCGGGTCCCCAGGGGGTTCCCCGGCCCGGGACCGATGAAGGCCGGCAGGTCCTTGCCCCAGCCGTCGGGATCGGGGTTGGTCCAGGTGGGGTTCTCCCGCTTGTCGATGATCTCGAACGTGCCGGCCGGAGTGGGGAACCCGGGCGTCCCCGTGGCGACCCGATACTCCTTCATCAGCTTCAGGCCGTCGTAGAACTGCAACGTGTTGTCGGAGATGTCCACCACGATCGTGGTGCCCAGCGACGCCGTCGTCACCTCCGGGGTGATGGCCACCACGGGCAGATCGACTTCGGGCCGTTGGCGCGCCAGGCCGCGGAGGATCTGCTTGCTCGCGGCCTTCACCTTCAGCTCCTGTCCCTCGCTGGAGCGAGCCGTCACGATCTCGCCGTCGACGAGATCGAATCGAGCTTCCACCGCGGGCCGGGCCACCTCGTCGAAGGCCTGCTGCACGAACGCCTCGACGGCGGCCCGGTCCGAGCGGAACTCGACCTTGAAGGAGGCCTCGACCGGTTCGTCCGCCAGGCGGTGGTACAGGCGCGAGACCAGCGACATGTCGTCGGCAACGGTGAACGCGCGGTCCACGGAAGCCTCGACGTCGGCGGTCATGCCCAGCGCCGCCGGGGTCACCGTCCAGGTGGCGCCGGCCGCGTCGACCCGGAGCGGGGCGGTCAGCCGCAGGTCCGCCCGCTCGGTCACGCGCCGGACGGCCTCGCTGCGGGTCATGTCCCCGACGTCGATGCCCGCCACGGTGATCCCGGGGAGGATCCGGTCGGCCGCCGACCGGTCGTATCGGTACGCGGCGTAGGCGGTCCCGCCGCCGAGCATCGCGAGCACGGCGATCGAGACGAGCAGGACCTTCCACACTCGTCCCCGCCTGTGTCGATGCCGTGCCGACATGTCGCTCCTCGTGTTCGCGCTCCGTCAAACCATGATAGGGAAGAGCGCCGAGTTGTCTATCCGGGCATCCATCGCTCCGGGATGGGGATCCCGAGCGCGACGGCGTAGGTCGCGAACCCCTCGCGACCCAACGAATACGACGTCGAGGCCGGCACGAACGTTCCGGTGGCGGCAACGGCGACCACCACGGCCTCCGGGTCTGCCTCGAGGAACTCCTTCGGCATCGTCGAGGTCCGGCGGGGCGGGATGGTGAGCGTGGTCTCCTCGCCGGTTCCCAGCCGGGTGAACGTGACCTCGGCGGGCTCGAGGCCCGGATTGGCGAGCGCGACGGCGGGATGCGACGGGGAGCCCGCCACGGCCGGCAGGATCACCCACGCGCTCGCCGGCGCGGCCCCGCCGGTGGAGCCCTGGTCGGAGACCCGCCCCAAGGTCCGTCGCGCCGCGGCGACCGCCGGGGCCTCGGCGGAGAACGTCACGGACGTGGCGCCCTCGGTCGGGGCGGGGACCGTCCGGCCCGACGACGCCGGCGGGACCAAGTCCTCGACGCCCGGGAACGGCGCCTGCGACCCGCGTTCGAGCAGCTCGGCCAGCACGCCGATCCGGTCGTCCGCGACGTTCATCACGACGAGGTCCGTCCGTCCGGCGTCGGCGGCCCCGGGGAACGTGGCCTCCTGCGGCGGCGCGTCGAGGTACCCGATGGACGAGCGGATCCCTCCGCCGGTGTCGACCCCCAGGGTCCCGGCCACGACGCGCCCCACCGAGACCTCGATCATCGTCGCGACGGTGCGTTCGCCCAGCACGACCTCGGCGAGGCTGAAGGCTCGGCTGCGGAACGGCCGGATCTCGACGTTCGTGAGGCGCCCGTGTCGGACGGGTTCGTCTCGCTCGGACAGGAGGGTCATGGAGACCACGGCCGGACGGGCGAACGGGTTCATGACGACCACGTAGTCGTCGTTGTCCTCGGTCTCGCTGGTGCCGTCCGGCAGCAGCCACCGGGTGCCGGCGGCGTCGGCGCAGGGCTCCGCGGCCACGCCGCCCTCTCCGCCCCCGGCGTGCGCCAGCCACCCCACCGCCACCCACCGGTCGAACCACTCCACCGTCGAGGCCCGGGACCGGGCGTCCCCGGGCACCGGGACGCGGATCGACGATCGCGGCTCGACGGTCATCTCCTCGGCGGCGTCCGGTCGTCGAGGGCCGAACGAGCGAACGCGGACCCGGGCCGGCGTCTCACCCGGATTCGCGATCTGGAGGAAGACCTCCCATCCGGTCTCGCCGCCCCCGTGCGGGCAATACCAGACGCCGGAAGCCGCCGAGGTCCCGGTCACCTCCGATGGGGGTTGCGGGCCGAGCTCGCGGTCCGCGTACGCGGCGCCGCCGAGCAGCACCGCGGCGAGCAGGAGCGCGGTCAGGGCCTGGGTCCGTCTCATGCGGACCCCGGCTTCCTCGTGATCCACAACGCCGCCAGCCACAAGCCGGCCAGCGCCCACAGCTCGACCCGTCGGACCCACTGGTCGGTGTAGACGTACGCCACCTCGTCCGAGGCCACCTCCGCGCCCATGCCCCACCCGAACGCCAGCCGCGGCGTCAGGCGCTCACCAGCGTTCTCGATCCGCCACGCCGGCTCGTGCTGGTCGGCGACCACCAGCTCCCCCCCATCGACGGGCTGCGGCTCCGGATCCGTCTGAGGCGGGCGGATCCGCGTCACCGCTACGGGGGGGCGGCCGGCCACGCTCACCGGCTCGGCCGTCTCGACGCTCGACACCCACGCCGGGTCCGAGGCCACGAACGCGGGCGGCAGCTCGGCGGCGTTCTGGAAGATGGTGAGGCCGCCGGCCGGCACGCGATCCAGATCCACCTGCGACTCCAGCAGCTCCATGGCGGCGGGCGGCAAGTCCCCTTCCTCGGCCACCAGGTACCGGATCCCGAACGGGCCGAGCAGCGTTCCGCCGTGCGCCGACTCGCCCCCCAGGATCTCGCCCAGGGATTCTTCGAGGTGGTCGTACCCCGGACCGATCCTGGCGCGGCCGATGTCGAGCGCCGTCGCCCCTCGGCGATCGGTCAACCCGAACCGGAGACTGGCATCGCCCGCCTCGACGACGCCCATCGGATCGCCGCCCGGAGCGGGGAATCGGTCGCCCCCGGGAGCGCCGAGCCACAAGATGCGGAACTCGCCGGGCCCGCTCGCGTCCACGACCGGCCACGCGGGGGGCAGCCCGTTCGCGTGCACGCCCCACTCGGCCAGCGTCACCTGCAGGGCCTGGGCGCCGAGGCCCACGCCAAGGACCAGGGTCAACGCGCCGGCGCCGATCTGGCGCAGCCCGAACGCGCGACGCTCCAGGCCCTCGACGAGACCGGATGCCCCGTAGGCCACCACGGCCGCCGACGCGAACGCGGCCAGCAGGAGGTAGACGGGGGCATTGGCCACCTCCTCGGGGAGCCGCCCGGTCGCCGAGGCCCACGCGGCCGCGGTCCCGGCCACGGCGACCGACATGGCGCGCCAGGCACGCCCCCGATCCGTCTCGACGGCGGCGAAACACAGGAGCGCGGCCACGGGGAGGAACCCGGCCAGCGCCCACGAGCCCGGCGCCCCCCCGGGAGCCAGCCGCAGGACCGACCAGGGGTCGCCCGTTCCCACGAACGACGTCAGGGCCGCTGCCGGATCGGCCGCGACGTCGCCGACCGCCGGAAAGGCCAGGACGGCCGCGGCAGCCGCGGCGAGGGCGGTCAACCCGAGGCCGCGGCCGCGTCGCCGGCCGGCCACCGCGTGTACCACGATCACCAGCCCCACCGCGAGCAGCAGGCCGGGCTCGAACGAGATGGCGATGGCGACGGCGACCCCCAGGCTCACGCCCAAACGGAACGGGCGCTCCGGGACACGGGGACCGAACGCCGCGTCCGCGCGATCCCAGATCACGGGCAACGCGGCCAGGCCGACCAGGAGCGGGATCCGGCCCTCCGAGAACGCCCACAACGCGACCCCCGAGAGGGCGTAGGCGGCGGCGGCGGCGACGGCGCTGCCGGGGCGGCCCGACTGCCGCGCGAACGAGCGGTAGGCGATGATCGCCGCCATCGGCAGGAGGGCGGCCAGAACCACCTTCTCCGCGAGATCCGGGTTGGAGAAGGAGGCCCACGTCACGCCCCCCACCGACGCCAGGGCCGGGCTCGCGGCCTGGGCGCCGCCCAGGACCGTGGTTCGGACGGCCGAGAACAACTCGCCGAACGCGCCCCCCGCGTCGGGGAACGAGGGCATCGCGCCCCCCTGGATCGTCTCCGGGCCGATGAAGTGGCGGATCGCGAGCGCCCACAGGACGATCCCCACCGCCGACGCCACGAGGACCGGGTGGCCCGAGGCGACCGCGGCGGCCCGGCGCGGAAGGGGACGCCCGTCCTCCTCGTCGGGGATCTCTTCTTCCAGGAACTCCTCCGCGCGCTCGAACCACCGAGGCAGTCGGAACGTGGGGGCCATGAAGGGCCGGACGGCCCGGTCGCGGACCGAGCGGACCGACTGCGCCCGGACCCGCCGCCGCAGGGTCCCGGGGAGGTGGAGGAAATTCCATCCCCACGCGGCGACGAGCTCGTAGGCGTCTTCGAACCGCCGCGACACGGCTAGGAAGGCCAGGCGGGCCATGCCGAGGACCGCGTACACCGGCAAGAGCCAGAGCAACGTCAGCAGCCCGTAGTCCTTCAACATGGAGGCCAGCCCGGCCCGCTCCGCGTAGAACCGGGAGCTCCGCCGGCGATGCGGCTCTGGGCGGTCGCCGCGGGCGGTGGAGCTTCGATGCCGCACCACGGCCAAGGGGGTCATCAGGACGCGGAAGCCGGCCAGACGGGCTCGCCAGCCGAAGTCGAGATCGTCGTGATGGCCCGCGTACCGCTCGTCGAACGCGCCCGTCCTCCGCCAGGCCTCGCGCGAGACCAACATCGCGCAGCTGGAGACGAACAAGACCTCCAGCACGCGGTCGAATTGCCCCTGGTCGAGCTCGTCCTCCTGCAACGGGGTGTAGGGGTGGCCGAACCGGTCGGTGGAGCGTCCGACGTCCCGGAGGAGCCGGGGGTCGTCCCAATCGACCACTTTGGGGCCGACGATCCCGACCCGTTCGACGCCCTGGATCCCCTCGGCCGCCTCGACCATCCGGGACACCGCATCGGGTTCGAGCGCCACGTCGTCGTGGAGGATGAGGAGGTAGTCGGCGGCGGTGGCGGCCGGAAGGTCCAAAGCCGCCTGCACCGCTCCGGCAAGCCCGCGGTTGTCGGGCAGCCCGATCACCCGTTGCTCCCCGAGGGCCTGTGCCAGGAGCGCCCGCGTGCCGTCCGTGGACGCGTTGTCGACGGCCACCACCCCGAGACGGCCGTACCTCTGGTTCGCGAGGGACTGGAGGCACCCGCGAAGCCATCCCAAGGCGTCCCGTGCGACGAGCACGGCGAGGACGCTCGGACTGCGGACAGCGCCGGGCGTCGTGGGCGGTTCCAGGTGCGTGGTGGCCATGAGGTGCGCGCGTGCGCGCGGCGGCGAGCCTAGCACGCCGCTGAGGGCTGACGATGGAACGCGGAAGGGGGGCACCGCCCCCCTTCCGAACCGCGTTGCGATCCGGCGTTACCGCTTCTTCGCGGTCCGCCGCTTCGCCGGCTTCCTGGCCGCCGCTTTCCTCGCCGCCGGCTTGCGCGCGGAGGTCCGCTTGGTGGCGGTCGACTTGCGCGCCGCCGGCTTGCGCCGGGCCGTCGTCTTGCGTTTGGCCGTCGACTTCCGCTTCGCCGTCGACTTGCGCTTCGCCGTCGACTTGCGGGCCGCCGTCTTCCGCTTGGCGGTCGACTTGCGCTTGGCCGTCGACTTGCGGGCCGCCGGCTTCCTCGCCGTGGTCTTCCGCTTCGCGGTCGTCTTCCGCGCCGTCGATTTGCGCGCGGCCGGCTTGCGAGCCGTGGACTTCCTCTTGGCCGTCGACTTCTTCCTCGCTGGGGACATCGGTCACCCCCTTCCAATCAGCTCAGGACGCCATGCGCTTCAGGCGTCGCCGTTCCCGTTCGCTCATCCCTCCCCATACCCCGTAGCGCTCGTCACGCCGCAGGGCGTAGTTCAGGCATTCGATCCGAACGGGGCAGTCAGCGCAGATCCGCTTGGCCTCCCTCGATGACCCTCCCTTCTCCGGAAAGAACACCTCGGGGTCGTGCTCGCGGCATCGTGCCCGTTCTTGCCACGGGATGTAGTGATGCACCGCTCTCTCCCCCCAGAATCACACACCTGTGATTCTGAAGTATCCGTCCCCTCCTTGACAAGAGGGAAATCCGAGATCCGGAGCACCTCATCATGTGTCTCCCCGTAGGAAATCGAATACGGCGGAAACGCCGAGTGCAAGACTCCGAGTGAAGAATCTTGGCGGTCAATCTAGCTGACGGATTCGGTCAGTGAGATTGACG
Organism: Actinomycetota bacterium; assembly: GCA_036374435.1. Lineage (GTDB taxonomy): Bacteria > Actinomycetota > UBA4738 > UBA4738 > HRBIN12 > CALGFI01. Next base: position 9,475 of record DASUTU010000108.1, read on the forward strand.
GAATTGGGCTCCGACCGCGTCCAAAGGCATGGGGAGATCGGGCTCGACGACCACGAGCTCGTCCACAGCGTGTGGTATCGACGTCTCGGAGGCGTTGCGCGGCAAGAGTTCGTAGGTCGTCGTCCGCTCCACTGGCATGCGACCGATCGCACGGATGGCGTTCTCGAGCTCGTGCGGCTCCATGCGGATCCCCCACGTCGCGCCCGCCATGCGGCTAATCGTCTCCTCGAGCAATGTGCCGCCGAAATCGTTCGCGCCTCCCCGCAGGATCATCTGGGACGCCTCCACCCCGAGCTTGACCCACGACACCTGAATGTTGTGGATAACTCCATCGAGGAGGATCCGGGCGACCGCGTGCATCCGCCGGCTCTCGTCGAACGTCGCGCCGGGCCGCGCCTTCCCGGCGAGGTAGATCGGGGCGTTCTGGTGCACGAACGGCAGCGGAACGAACTCCGTGAACCCGCCCGTGTCCCGCTGGATCGACGCGATGCGCCGGATGTGGAAAACCCAGTGCGGCGGGGCGTCCACGTGGCCGTACATGATCGTGGACGAGCTCCGGATGCCGAGTTCGTGGGCCTCGCGAACGATCGTCTCCCAGGTGTCTGCGGGGAGCTTGCCCTTGGTCAGGAGCCAGCGCACGTCGTCGTCGAGGATCTCGGCGGCCGTCCCCGGGATGGTGCCGAGCCCACGCCGGCGGCACTCCTGGAGGAACTCGCGGAACGAGACGCCGAGCTTGGTCGAGCCGTTCAGCACCTCCATGGGGCTGAACGCGTGGATGTGGATATCCGGGGCGGCCGCGCGAATGGCGTCCAGGAGGTCGAAATAGAACGTTCCGGGCAGATCGGGATGGATCCCGCCCTGCATGCAGATCTCGGTTGCGCCGAAGGCGACGGCCTCGCGCGTCCGCTGGGCCACCTCCTCGAGCGTCAACGTGTAGGACTCCGGATCGACCTCGCGTTGCGCGAAGGCGCAGAACCGGCATCCCACGTAGCACACGTTGGTGAAGTTGATGTTTCGGTTCCGCACGTAGGTGATCACGTCGCCGACCGCCTCGCGGCGAAGACCGTCGGCCACCGAGCACACGGCCTCCAACGCGGCGCCCTCCGCCCGGAACAGCGATAGCGCCTCGTCGTCTCCGATCGGGAGGTGGCGCTCGGCCTTGTGAAGCGCGGATCGGATCTCCGCGTCGAGCCGCTCGGGCTCGAGCCCTGACCGCGCCCAGTCCCTGGTCACCTCGATCCCCTCGAGGTCGCCGTACACGATCTCGGCGTCCGCCCGCAGCCCCGCGCCGGCCTCCTTGGCGAACGTGAGGGCGATCGACCGCGGCTTCCATTGGACGTCGGGGTCCTGCCACGGGATCGGCTCCGGGACGGCACCTTCCACGGCCAGGCCGTCCTCGCCCAGGAGCGCGGACACCGGCGCCCGCATCTTGCTCGCCAGGTAGGGATCGGGTCGAACGGCGTACCGAGCGTGGATCGTCAGGCGCTCGCGGAGCGCCAGGCCGCGCGCCGCCGTCCGTTCGGCCAGGGCGTCGACGGCCGGCCAGGGCCGTTCCGGGTTGACGTGATCGGGCGTGAGCGGCGACACGCCGCCCCAGTCGTCGATCCCGGCGTCGAGCAGCCGGAGCTGCCCGTCGGGGTCGGAGAGGTTGGGCGGGGCCTGGACGGTCATGTGGGGTCCGAGGATCACCCGGGCGGTGGCGACCGCCGCCAGGTACTCCTCCGGTTCCGGCGGCGGGGACCCGTGCATGGCCGTCCGAGGCTTCGGAAGGAAGTTCTGGACGATGACCTCCTGGACGTGCCCGTAGCGCCGGTGGAGATCGCGAATGGCGAACAGGGACTCGGCCCGTTCGAGGACGGTCTCGCCGATCCCCACCAGGATCCCGGTCGTGAACGGGATGGCCAGGCGGCCGGCGTCTTCGATCGTCCGCAGCCGGACCGTCGGCACCTTGTCCGGGGACCCGAAGTGCGGCCCGCCGCGACGGGAGAGCCGATCGGAGGAGGTCTCGAGCATGAGGCCCATCGAGGCGCTCACGTGTTTGAGCCGAGCGAGCTCCTCGTACGACATCACGCCGGGATTCAGGTGCGGCAACAGCCCGGTGGACTCGATCACCGCGATGGCGGCCGCCCGCACGTACTCGAGCGTCGACGTGTAGCCGCGGGCCGCGAGCCACTCGCGGGCGATCTGGTACCGGTCCTCGGGGCGATCCCCCAGAGTGAACAGCGCTTCCTTGCAGCCCAGCCGCCGGCCGCCCTCCGCGATCGCCACGACCTGGTCGGGCGACAGGAACGGCGCGTCCATCTTCGCGGGCGGCTTGGCGAACGTGCAGTAGTGGCAATGGTCGCGGCACAACATCGTCAGGGGGACGAAGACCTTCCGCGAGTAGGTCACCGTGGCGCCGTGACCCAGGGCGCGGAGCCGCGCGGCCACCGACATCAGCGCCTCGAGCTCGTCCCCGCGGGCCTCCAGGAGACCCGACGCCTCGTCCGGCGACAGCGACTTCCCGGACTCCGCGCGGGCGAGCGCCCGTCGAACGACTCGTGGATTCGCGGGCTCCATCGGGCCGCGAGCGTACTACGCTCCGGTCGATGCGCGTGACGGCTCTGGCGGGTGGCATCGGAGCGGGCAAGTTCCTGCGCGGACTCGTTCGGGTCGCTCCGCCGTCGGACGTGACGGTCGTGGCGAACACGGGGGACGACATCGTCCTGCACGGCCTTCACGTCTCCCCCGACCTCGACTCCGTCACCTATTGGCTCGGCGACGTGTTCGACCGCGAGCGCGGGTGGGGCCGGCGCGACGAGACCTTCCGGGCGGTTCAGGAGCTTCACGCGTTCGATCCCCGCCTCGCATGGTTCAACCTCGGCGACCTCGACCTGGGGACCCATCTGTTCCGGACGAGCCTCCTCTCCTCCGGCCTGGCGCTCAGCGAGGTCACCGCCGGGATCACGGCGCGCTTCGGCGTGCGGGCGCGGCTGTTGCCGATGTCCGATGACCCGGTGACCACGCGCATCACGGTGGTGGCCGGCGGGAACGAGCGAGAGCTGCACTTCCAGGAGTACTGGGTTCGCCGGCAGGCCCGCGACGAGGTCAAGGCCGTTCGCTACGAGGGCGCCGACTCGGCGCGGGCGGCTCCCGGGGTGCTCGAGGCGATCGGCCACGCAGACGTCGTCGTGGTGTGTCCCTCGAACCCCGTCGCCTCCATCGGGCCGATCCTCGCCGTCCCGGGCGTGCGAGACGCGGTCGCCGAACGGCGGGACCGCACCGTCGGGATCAGCGGCATCGTCGCCGGGGCGCCCCTCGCGGGCATGGCCGACAAGCTCATGCCGGTGGCCGGGCTCGAGGTGACGGCGGCCGGCGCCGCGGACGCGTACGCGGACCTGCTGACGGGCTGGGTGGTCGATCGGACCGACCGGTCGCTGGCGCCGCGCATCGAAGCTCGCGGGATCCGGGTGGCCGCAACCGACACGATCATGACCGACGACGCGACCGCCGAGGCGCTGGCGCGGGTGGCGCTCGAGCTGCTGGGGTGAGCGCGAAGCGCGGGGTGGGCGGGAGAGCTGGGGTGAGCGCGAAGCGCGGGGCGGGCGGGAGAGCTGGGGGTGAGCGCGAAGCGCGGGGTGGGCGGAGAGAAACGCGCGTGAACGTCGAGATCTTCCCGGTTCGGGGGGTCCCCGACGTTCAGCCCGGCGACGACCTGGCTGCCCTGCTCGCGGATCGCCTGGCCGCGCTCGGGGTGCGGGACGGCGACATCGTGGCGGTCACGCAGAAGGTCGTGTCGAAGGCAGAGGGCCGGCTCGTGCCCGAAGAAGACCTGGGGCGCGCGGGGTGGGTGGAGCGCGAGAGCGTTCGGATCCTGGCCAGACGCGGCGACCTCGTCATCTCGCAGACCCGCCACGGGTTCGTCTGTGCGAACGCCGGCGTCGACGCCTCCAACGTCGAGGCCGGCCTCCTGACGCTCCTTC
>DASUTU010000109.1:0-5743 GCA_036374435.1 Actinomycetota bacterium
CGCAGCTCGTGCGAGATGTTGGCCAGGAAGTCGGCCTTGGCCGTCGTGAGGGACTCCAGGCGTTCGGAGACCTCGGTCAGGGCGCCTTCGAGGTCCCGGGAGGCCGGAGGACTCGGACACCAAACGTTCGCCGAGCTGGAGGGCGACGCGGTGGCTGAGCGCGACGTCGCCCAGCAAGGACGGCCCGCATCGCGCGCAGGACCACCTCCGGACCGTCCTCCTTGACCACGTAGGACGACGCCGGCTCGGAGCATCTCGGCGGCCAGGACCGGCGACGAGACGTTCGTCCAGCAGATCACCGACGTCTCGGGGACGATCGCGAGCAGGCGACGGATCAGGTCGGCGCCCGCCAGGCCCTCCAGGCCGATCTCGGCCACCACGATCGCGGGCTGGGTGCGCGCGGCGACCTCGACGGCCCGGAAGCCCTCCAGGTCGGCCCCGGACTTGAGCAGGGCGTATTGGAGCTGAGCCAGGTCGTCCGCGGTGTCGCAGAGCAGCACCCTCGTGGGCACCACTGAGGGTATCGGCCGCCCGTCGGAGCGGTTGAGGCTGCCTCCCCGGGCCGGCCTACTCCACCAGGCCGCTGCGGATGGCGATGGCCACGGCCTGGGCCCGGTCGTTGGCCCCGAGCTTCTCGAAGATCCGCTCGAGATGGGTCTTGACCGTGTGCGGCGAGATGCCGAGGTCGTGAGCGACCTCTTTCGTCGTCGCGCCGTAGGCGACCTTCTGAAGGATCTCCTTCTCGCGTTTGGACAGCGGCGGCGACTCCACGCGCTTCTCGGCCAGCTGGACCTCTTCGATGAAGGCCATCGTGAGTTGGGGGTGGATCACCGCTTTGCCTTCGAGCGCCATACGAGCGGCGTTCACAAGCTCGTCCGCGTCGGCGTCTTTCAGGAGATAGCCGGACACCCCCGCCTGGATGGCGTCCGAGATCGACGCGCGGGACTCGTCGACCGTGAACAGGATGACCCGGGTCTGCGGCGACGTCTGGCGGATGGCGCGCGTGGCCTCGATGCCGTTCATGCCCGGCATCCGCACGTCCATGAAGACGATGTCGGGGGAGAGGTCGTTGGCCTTCTCGATGGCGTCTTCGCCGCTGGTCGCCTCGCCGATCACGACGACGTCGTTGGCGAGGTCGAGGGCGGCGTGCAGCCCCTCCCGGGTCACCGGGTGGTCGTCGACGATCAGGATGCGGATGGGACCCGTTTCCGGCATCTGCCTCTCGTTCATGGAATAGGTATCGGCCAGTGGGCCTTTAGAATAGAGGGTGGACTTCCCCGAAGGAACTAACCATGTCGATTGAGGAAACCCACACGGTAACCGAGGAGCAGGTGCGCGACGCGCTCCGCCACGTGGTCGACCCCGAGCTGGGGATCAACATCGTGGACCTCGGGCTGGTGTACGAGATCGACATCAGCCCCGAGGGGGTGGTGCACGTGGAGTACACGCTCACCACCATGGGCTGCCCGATCGGCCCGCTGATCGAGCAGCAGATGCAGGCCCTCCTCACCGGGGTGGAGGGGGTCACGGACTTCCAGGCCGAGATGGTGCTCCGGCCGCCCTGGACGCCCGAGATGATGTCCGAGGAGGCCAAGGCCGCGCTCGGGTACTTCTGACCCAGGCCTTCCGAACGCCTGGAGCCGCCGTCCGCCACCCTTGACATCCTTCCGCGGGCCGCGGTTGACTTGCACCTGCAAATCCTAGTGGGGGAGTCGGAATCTCGTGATCCCGACACGATGCCGGGGACTGGTGGGGGTCATGATCCCCTGCCGCCAGTGCTGTCCATCCACCACGCCCCCGCTGGGGGGCGCCTGACGTCGCCGCGCGGCTGAGACCGATCGTCCGAGCTCATCGAGGGGCCGCCCGGCGGCCCCTTCGTGTTGTCCGGGCCGGTCGCGGCGGCCGGCTGGGGAATGGAACGGAGAGGAGGGTTCGATGGCCGATTACGCCAACCCGAACGCGCTCGTGGAAACGGATTGGCTCGACGAGCACCTCGACGACCCCGTCGTGCGCGTCATCGAGGTCGACGAGGACACCACCACGTACGGCAAAGGCCACATCGGGGGCGCGGTCGGATGGAACTGGAACACCGACCTGCACGCGAAGGTGGGACGCGACTACGTGAGCCGGCAGGAGCTGTCCGAGCTCCTCGGCCGCGCCGGCGTGGACGACGACACGACCGTGGTGCTGTATGGCGGCAACAACAACTGGTTCGCCGCCTACGCGTACTGGATCCTGAAGCTGCGAGGATTCGAGGACGTCCGGCTCCTGAACGGTGGGCGGAAGAAGTGGGAGCTCGAGAGCCGCGAGCTCACGCAGGAGGTCGTGGCGCACCCCCAGAGGCCGATCACGCTCGCCGGCCCCGAGCGTGACGACATCCGCGCCCTGCGCGAGACGGTGCTGTCCAGGCTGGGCGACGCCACGTTCGTCGACGTTCGGTCTCCCGAGGAGTTCCGGGGCGAGAAGCTGGCCCCGGACCACCTGCCGCAGGAGCAGGCGCAGGTGCCCGGCCACATCCCCGGGGCGGCGAACATCCCGTGGGTCAAGGCCGCCAACGATGACGGCACCTTCAAGTCGGCGGACGAGCTGAAGGCGCTCTACGAGTCCGAGGACGTGACCGACGCCAAGGAGGTCATCGCCTACTGCCGGATCGGCGAGCGCAGCTCGCACACGTGGTTCGCCCTGACCGAGCTCCTCGGCTACAAGAACGTGAAGAACTACGATGGCTCCTGGACCGAATACGGTTCGCTGGTGGGCGTGCCGGTCGAGAAGGGATAACGCCGCCGCTCCTCGGGTACGACGGGTCGGGTGAACGTTCGCACCCGGCGGCTGTGCGTGACGTTGGCGGCGGCCCTCGCATTGGGGGCCGCCGCGTGCGACGACGGCGCCCGGCGCGAGCTCGCCGAGGCGGTCGAGTCCGCCTCCGACGCGCTGGACGATCTCGAGGACCGCATCTCGGACGAAGCGCGGCCTCTGTTGGAGGACGCCCGTGCCCGGCTCGGGGAGATCGAGTCGGACCTCGAGGCGGCGGAGGACCTCGCGGCCGACGAGGCGCGGGACGCGTACGGAGACCTGCAGCGCCGAGTCGCGGATCTCCGGGCCGACCTCGAGACCACCGCGGGCGACGCAGAGGGCGAGGCGCGCGAGGTGTGGGACCGGGTGCGCTCCGCGCTCGAGGAACTCGAGGCGCGCGTCGAGCAGGCGCTCGACGACGTGGGCTAGCCCGGGGCGCAGCAGGGCGCTGACCTGCGGAGATGGCATGCCACCGGCGGGCGATATTCCGACTTCTCGGATGGACTTTGGCCGGATCCGTGGGTATCCTCGATGTGTGGGGCGGACCGCCGGTCGGATCGCCCGGCCCCCGGTCGCCTGCGGAAGGATCGTCATGGCGGCAGTCACCCAGGAAGAGCACCTTCAGGAGCTGTCGAAGGGGTATCGCTTCGACTGGAAGGATCCCTCGCACTCGGTCTTCACGCCGAAGAAGGGGCTGAGCGCCGAGGTCGTGGAGGAGATCTCCGCGCTCAAAGACGAACCCGCCTGGATGCGGAAGTTCCGGCTGAAGGCCCTCAAACACTTCGAGCAGCGACCCATGCCGTGGTGGGGCGCCGACCTTTCAGGCATCGACTTCGAGGACATCTACTACTTCATCCGCTCCACCGAGAAGCAGGCTCAGACCTGGGACGATCTGCCCGAGGACATCAGGGGCACCTGGGACAAGCTCGGGATCCCCGAAGCCGAGAAGAAGTACCTCGGCGGCGTGTCGGCCCAGTACGAGTCGGAGGTCGTGTACCACAAGATCAAGGAGGAGCTGGACGCGCAGGGAGTCCTGTTCGCCGATATGGACACGGCGCTCCGTGACCATCCCGACATCGTGAAGGAGTACTTCGGGACGATCATCCCCCCGAACGACAACAAGTTCGCGGCCCTGAACTCTGCCGTGTGGTCCGGCGGCTCGTTCATCTACGTGCCGCCGGGCGTGCACGTGGACATCCCGCTCCAGGCCTACTTCCGCATCAACGCGGAGTCGATGGGGCAGTTCGAGCGGACGCTGATCATCGCGGACGAGGGCAGCTACGTGCACTACGTCGAGGGGTGCTCGGCTCCCATCTACACCCGCGACTCGCTGCATTCGGCCGTGGTCGAGATCATCGCGAAGAAGAACGCACGGGTGCGGTACACGACGATCCAGAACTGGTCGAACAACGTCTACAACCTCGTGACCAAACGCGCAGCCGCGTACGAGGACTCCGTCATGGAGTGGATCGACGGCAACATCGGCTCGAAGGTCACGATGAAGTACCCGTCGATCTACCTGCTCGGCAAGGGCGCCCGGGGCGAGGTGCTCTCGGTCGCGTTCGCCGGCGAGGGCCAGCACACCGACGCCGGCGGGAAGGCCATCCACGCGGCGCCGAACACCACGTCGATCATCACGAGCAAGTCGGTGAGCAAGGGGGGTGGCCGGACCGGCTACCGGGGCCTGGTCCGGGTCGAGCCCGGCGCCGACCACTCGAAGTCGATGGTCCGCTGCGACGCGCTGATCCTCGACGAGATCTCGCGCTCGGACACGTACCCGTACGTCGAGGTGGAAGAGGAGACGGCGCAGCTCGGACACGAGGCCTCGGTGGCCCGGATCGGGGAGGACCAGCTCTTCTACCTGATGAGCCGCGGGCTCTCCGAGGCCGAGGCGAGCGCGATGATCGTGAACGGCTTCATCGAGCCGATCACGCGCGAGCTGCCGATGGAGTACGCGGTCGAGCTCAACCGCCTGATCGAGCTCCAGATGGAAGGCGCGATCGGCTAGCCGTTTGGACCAGCGCGTCAGCCTCATCACCCTCGGGGTCGCCGACGTGGCGGCCTCGAAGGCGTTCTACGGGCGGTTGGGCTGGACGCCGACGCTCGAGGTCGAGGACACCTTGTTCTTCCAGGCCGGCGGGATCGCGGTGGTGCTGTGGGGCCGGGACAAGCTTGCAGCGGACGCCCGGGTCGAGGATCCGGGCGGGTGGGGCGGCATCACCCTGTCGCTGAACGTCCGGTCTACGCAGGAGGTCGACGCCGTGATCGAGCAGGCCCGGGCCGCCGGGGCCCGGGTGTCGCGCGAGCCGGGACCCACGGACTGGGGCGGGTACAACGGCGCGTTCGTCGATCCCGACGGCCACACCTGGGAGATCGCGCACAATCCCGGCTTTCCCTTGGGGAGTGACGGGAGCCTGACGATCCCCACGCGGGGTTGACGGGCCCTCAGGGCTCCCGGTCGGGCTCGAGCACCCAGTGGTTGCAGCGGAGGGTGCGTCCGGCGTAGACGATCGGCCGCTCATCGAGCAAACGGAACCCCGACTTGCGGCAGATCGCGTTCGAGGCGCCGTTCGTCACGCCGGGGTAGGCGTGGATCGGGCCCCACCGGCGTTCGGAGCGTGCTCGGTCCACGATCATGCGGACCGCGGCGCTCGCGAACCCGCGACCCTGGTGGGACGGCTGCACCATCCAGCCGATCTCGCTGATCCGTTCCCCGGCGCCGTCGTTCTCGTCGTGCTCCCAGATGCAGACCGTCCCCACGGGATCGTCACCGTCGTCCGGCAGAATGACCGAGTACCAGACCTCGCCGCGGGCGACCTCGTCGACGATCGAGCGGAGCTTGTCCTCGAGTCCTCCCTCCGGCAACGGCCCGCCGAGCTCGGCCATCGTTGCCGGGTCGGTGAGGAGCGCACGATAGAGGGGGAGGTCGGCCATCGTGACGTCGCGCAAG
>DASUTU010000110.1:0-8574 GCA_036374435.1 Actinomycetota bacterium
ATCTACCCGCCGCTGCTGGCCGACCAGGGGCTCCCGGCCGCCCTCCGGGCCCAGGCGCGTAAGGCGACGCTCGCCGCCGATGTGCGCGCCGACGGCGTCGGTCGATACCCACAGGAGGTCGAGGCCACCGTCTACTTCTGCTGCCTCGAGGCCCTGCAGAATGCCGGGAAATACGCCGGGGCGTCGTCTGTTCGGATCACGCTCGAGGCCGGAGACGGCGCATTCACATTCGAGGTGGCCGACGACGGCCGGGGCTTCGACCCATCCGCCACGGCCCGCGGCAGCGGCCTCCAGAACATGAGTGATCGGCTCGAGGCGATCGGCGGCTCGCTCGAGATCGCGTCGGCGCCCGGCGAGGGCACTCGCGTGCGGGGCCGGATTCCGGTCGGGGAGGCGGAGACGGCATGAGCCCACGCACCGCTCGTCTGTGGGGATGGGGGCTCTTCACGATCACCGGCGGCCTCTCGGCACTCGCCATCTTGGTCGGGGCCACGGGCTACAGGGGCCCCGGCCTGACCGCGGTCGTCCTCGCCCTCGCGATCGGCATCTCCCTCGCGTGCTCGCTCATCGGCGCCCTGATCCTGTCCCGCCGTCCGGACAACCGCCTGGGTTGGATGTTCGCCCTCGGCGGGGTCGCGGCCGCCCTGACCTCGCTCGCCCAGGAGTACGCGGCCGGCCTTCTCCCGGCCTACCCGGACTCGACGACGGCGCGCGCATCCGCGTGGTTCACGGACGTCGCCAATCCGCTTTCACTCGGCCTCCTGACGGTCTTCGTGTTCCTCCTGTTCCCGGAGGGGCGCCTCGGGAGTCCGGCGCGGCGTCGGACGGCGACCCTCGCGGCCATCGGCGTCGCCATGGCCTCGGCGGGAGCGGTGCTCGAACCCACCCTGCAGGAGCACGGAGACATCCCGTCACCGTTCGCGCCCTCGATCCCCGAGGCCGTCTCCTTGACGCTCTTCGGCCTCGGGTTCGCGTTGATCGGCGGAACGCTCGTCGCCTCGATCGTGCTCCTGGTCCGCAAGCTCCGCCATGCCGTCGGCCGCGAGCGCGATCAACTGCGGCTCCTCGTGTGGGCCACCGCCGTGGCGGTGGTGCTGCTCACCCCGGCGCTCGTGTCGCCACCCGAGGCGTCGTGGACTCGCGCGTCGTACGTCGTTGGCGGCCTCGGCCTGCTCCTGATCCCCGTCTCGGTCGGGGTCGCGATCTTGCGCCACCGGCTGCTGGACATCGACCTGGTGATCCGGCGGACGGTGGTGATCGCACTCCTCGGGGCGTTCATCACCGCGGTGTACGTGGCGGTGGTCGTCGGAGCCGGGGCCTTCGTCGGTCGATCCGACAACGCAGTGCTGTCGGCCGTGGCGGCGGCGGTGGTCGCCCTGGCGTTCCAACCCGTGCGCCGATGGGCCCAGCACCTGGCGAACCGGCTCGTCTACGGTAAGCGCGCCACCCCGTATGAGGTGCTGCACGAGTTCTCGGAGCGGGTGGCCGGTTCGTACGGCACCGACGACGTGCTACCGAGGATGGCGGCGATCCTCGGCGAGGGCACGGGGGCGGAGCGGGCTCAGGTCTGGCTGCGGTTCGGGGCCGAGCTCCGACCGGGCGAGGCCTGGCCGAGCGGCGCCCGGCGATCCCGTCCGGTCGGTACCTCCCACGATGACACGCTCGCGATCCCCGACGTGAGCCACGCCGTGCCGGTCCGCCACGAGGGGGAGCTCCTGGGGGCCCTGTCCATCACGAAGACCACGTCGGACCCGGTCACACCCACCGAGGAGAAGATCCTGAGCGATCTGGCACACCAGGCCGGGCTCGTCCTTCGGAACACTCGACTGGTGGAGGACCTCCGCGCGTCCCGGCAACGCCTGGTCAAGGCCCAGGACCAAGAGCGACGCAGGCTCGAGCGCAACATCCACGACGGCGCTCAGCAGCAGTTGGTGGCCCTGCAGGTGAAGCAGCGCCTGGCCGAGCAGGTGGCCGAACGCGACCCCGCCAAGGCCATCGAGCTCCTTCGTCAGCTGCAGGTCGAGACTGGCCAGGCGCTGCAGGATCTGCGCGATCTGGCGCGAGGCATCTACCCGCCCCTGCTGGCCGACCAAGGGCTCCCGGCGGCCCTAGAGGCACAGGCGCGCAAGGCGACGGTCCCGGTGGAGGTCCGCTCGGACGGCGTGGGCCGCTACCCGCCGGAGGTCGAGGCGACCGTCTACTTCTGCTGCCTGGAGGCGGTCCAGAACGCCGTGAAGTACGCGGAGGCTTCCTCGGTCAGAATCACGCTCGGAGCGACCGACGGCGCGCTGAGCTTCAAGGTGGACGACGACGGTCGCGGGTTCGATCCCGCCGCCATCACTCCGGGTGCCGGCCTCCAGAACATGAGGGACCGGCTCGAGGCGATCGGCGGCTCACTCGAGATCGCCTCGTCGCCCGGAGCAGGAACGAGGCTGACCGGAAGGATCCCCCTCGCTACGGGCTGATCGTCGGCTCGTCCTCCTGGCGAAGCTCCTCGATGTTCACGTCGCGGCGGGTCAAGATCCGAACGTTCGAGACGAAGCGCGCCGGCCGGTGGATGTCCCAGACCCAGGCGTCGGCCAGCCGAAGCTCGAGCCAGCCGTCCTCGCCGCGCTCGAGCTCGACCTCGTTCGCCAGGTAGAAGCGGCGGTCGGTCTCGACCGAATACGTGAACATCGGCACCACGTCGCGGTATTCGCGGAGGAGCTCGAGCTCGCGAACCTCTTCGTACCGCTCGATGTCGTCGTCTTCGTGGTTCACGTCTCCCCCGATCCGTCCATGGGGTCCTGTTCGTAGTAGCCGGTTCGGAGGCCCTTGAACGAGTAGCGGTGGATCGGCGAGGGCCCGTGACGCCGGATCGCGTCCCGGTGCTCGGTGGTGCCGTACCCGCGGTTGTGGTCGAACCCGTACGCGGGGAAGCGGCGGTGGTACCGATCCATCATCCGGTCGCGGGTCACCTTCGCCACGATCGACGCCGCGGCCACCGAGGCCGTGACGGCGTCGCCCTTCTTGATCGACAGGACCGGCACCGTGAGCCGCTTCACCGGGAACCCGTCGGTGAGCACGTAGTCGGGAGGGGGCTCGAGGCTCGTAACGCACCTGCGGAGCAGCCAGACGTTGGTCTTCTGAAGGCCTCGATGGTCGATCCGCGTGGGCAGGCACTTGTGCACCGACCACGCCACGGCGCCGCGCACGATGCGCTCGAAGGCCGCCTCACGCTGTGCCGCGGTCAACACCTTCGAGTCGTTCACGCCGTCGAGGTCGAACCCCTCGGGCAGGATCACCGCCGCCGCCACCAGCGGGCCGGCCAACGCGCCGCGGCCGGCCTCGTCGGCGCCGGCGATGAGGCGGAACCCCTGCTGCCGGAGACCGCGCTCGTACCGGTCGAGGTCCAGCGTCAGCGAACCCATCCCGCCCTCGACGGTGGCCAGATGATCACGAAGGCCCGCCCCTCCACCCGGTCGATCGGGACGAACCCGAGCGCGAACCGGGAGTCGTTCGACTGCAGACGATTGTCTCCCAGGACGAACAACGAGGCCGCCGGCACCTCGACCGGCCCGTAGCTCCTGGTGTCCGGGGGTCCCGCCAGGTACGGCTCGCGGACCCGGGAGCCGTTCACGAGCAGCGCCCCGCGGCGGAGCTCGACCGTGTCTCCCGGCAGCCCGATCACCCGTTTGATGAAGTCCTCGTCCTCGGGCCTGGCGAAGCCGACCGCCTCGGACAACCAGTGCACGAACCCGCCCACGATCCCGCGGTCGGGGCCGCCGTCGCCGTTGGGGTCGGCGAACACGATCACGTCACCGCGGGACGGGCCGGCGTCGATCACCTTCGTGACCAGGACCCGGTCCCCGGGCGCGAGCGTCGGCTGCATCGACCCGGACGGGATGAAGAACGCCTGGACCGCGAAGGTCTTCAGGAGGATGGCGAGCGCGAACGCCAAGACGATCAGGACCGGGATCTCCCCCAGGAACGAAAGCGCGCTGCGCTTGGGGGAGGGGGCAGACGCCCAGGCTCGGTCCGTCTCGGGGGGCCGGGTGGTGTCGGCCGGTCCGAGCGAGCCGGACGGCCCTCGGGCCACCGTCTAGACCTGGTCCTCGGGCTCGGGCTCGGCGTCGGGCTCGGTCGCCTCGCCGCCGGCTGGGGTCTCGGCCTCCGCCTCCATCTCGGCCTCGTCGGCAGTGGACTCCTCGACGGGCCCCATCTCGGCGGCCTCGGGCTCCTCGGCGCCGTCGAGGGCCTCGGGCTCCTCGGCGCCGTCGCCCGCCGCGCGTTCGGCTTCGGCGGCGGCGATCGCCGCGAGCTCCTCCTCGCCCAGCCGCCGCTCCTTGATGCGCGCCTTCTTCCCGCGGCGTTCGCGCAGGTAGTAGAGCTTGGCCCTGCGGACGTGGCCTCGCGTCACCACCTCGAGCTTGGAGATCGACGGGGAATGCACCGGGAAGGTGCGCTCGACGCCGACGCCGAAGGAGATCTTGCGGACCGTGAACGTCTCCTGGAGCCCGCCCCCCTGGCGCCGGATCACGACACCCTGGAAGACCTGGACCCGCTCCCGACCGGCCTCGACCACGCGGACGTGGACCTTGACGGTGTCGCCCGGACGGAACTCGGGCACGTCCGTGCGCAGGTACGAGCGATCGACGAGATCGGTCTTGTTCATGGCGGGAGGCCCATGGTAGCAGGCAGGCCGGAGGCCCCGGTCAGCGTTCCAGCAGGTCCGGCCGGTTCCGGCGGGTCTTCTTCATCGCCGCCTCCCGACGCCATCGCTCGACCTCGGCGTGGTTTCCCGAGCGGAGAACTTCTGGAACGGCCATCCCGCGGAACTCGGCCGGCCTGGTGTAGTGGGGGTGGTCCAGGAGCCCCTCCGGGCCGAACGAGTCCCGCTCGTGGGACTCCTCGCGCCCGATCACGCCGGGGACGAGCCGGGTCACGGCCTCGAGCACCACGAGCGCCGGCGCCTCACCGCCCGAGAGCACGTAGTCCCCGATCGAGACCTCCTCGGCCGGCAGGCCCTCCACCACGCGTTCGTCCACGCCTTCGTAGCGGCCGCAGATCAGGACGAGCCAGGCCTCCGTCGCGAGCTCACGGACGAGGTCCTGGTCCAGCCGCCGCCCGGCGGGTGACAGAAGCAGCACCCGTTTGGGTCCCTCGTCGAGCGCCTCGACGGCCGCGTACACGGGTTCCGGCTTCATCACCATCCCCGGCCCGCCTCCGTAGCTCTCGTCGTCCACCTGCCGGTGCCGCCCCTCGGCGTGATCGCGGATGTCGTGCACCCGGACGTCGAGCAAGCCGGCCTCGACGGCGCGCCCGAGCAGGCTCTCGCGCAGCGGGCTCTCGAAGATGCCCGGAAAGATCGTCAGCACATCGATGCGCACGACCGGAGGCTATCGCGGTCGTCTACGGACCTCCGGCCCGGAGGGCTCGAGGCCGCCGACGCCATACCGCTCGAGAAGTGACGGCCGCGATAGCCACTTGCGCACCCACCGCCACCACGAGCGGCAGCGAGGCGACCTGGCCCGACGCCAGCGTGAGGAGGAGCCCGGCCGCTCCACCGGGGACGAGCACGACGAGAGCCGCAACGAGCCCCGGGCTCCGGTAGACGCGACTGCCCACGATCCACCCCGCCGTCACCGCGGAGAACGCCGTGGCCGCGACGGCGGCGGCCATCGCTTGCCACCCGACCGTTTCGTAGGCGACCTTCTGCACGAACGTGCGCGTCAGCACGATAGCGGTGGCGTAGTACGCAACTACTCCCACCGCCCACCAGGCGAGAAGGTTGGCGCTCCTCCACGCACGGAGCGTCGCCCGGTCCAGCCGATCCAGATCCGTGGAGACGTCCACCTACAACCTCCAGACCGCGGCTGGGACGCCCGATCCCTTTCCGAGCGGGATCTCCGTGCGTTCGGCACCCACGAGGATCGTAAGCGTGGGAATGTCGTTCCCCTCTCGCTCGATCTCGATGTAGCGGTCCCAGGGCCAAACCTCATGGACTCGGACCTGACCCGTCATCTCGAGCTCCACACCGCGACCGATCACGACGAAGTGAAAGCCCAAACGCCCGTCGCCGAGGTCCGCGACGCGGTCGAGCGCAACAAGAGCGTCTGACGCCTCCCAGATCGGGTGGGCTTCGATCGAACGGTCCGCCCGATCGATACGCTCGGCGAGCGTCGTCGGCGTTCGCCCCCACACCACGGCCGCCGCAAACACGGCCATGGCGGCGACAACCCAAGCAGATCGCGCTAGCGACCTTCGCCGAAATCGCCGAAGGGCCTCGCGGACGACCTCGGGTTCGTCCACCTCTCCGAGGGCTCGCAGATCGAGGGGCGTCTCACCGTTCACCGACGTACTCCTCCCTGAGCCGGGCTCGCGCGCGGTGGAGCCGCACGCGGAACGTCTCGGGTGAGACCTCGGCCACCGCGGCGGCTTCGGTCGGCGTGAATCCGAGCACGTCCACCATCACGAGCGTCTCCCGGTCGCTCGCGCCGAGCGACGCCAGGGCCCGCTCCAGATCCATCCGCTCGTCCGGGTCGCCTGCGTCGGACACAAGGCGGTCCGGAAACGCCGGCCGTCGCTCGAACAACCCCGCCCGAGCGGCTTCCAAGAGGACCCGACGAGCGATGCCGAACAGCCAGGTCGTGACGGACGAATCGCCCCGGAAGCGGATGGCAGCTTCGCATGCGCGAACGAACGTCTCCTGGGTGAGCTCCTCTGCGTCCTGGCGGTTGCCGACCACACGCAGGAAGTAGGCGAACACGGCCTTCTGGTGGGCCCGGAATACATCCTCAAGCTCCAACCGACGCTCGATGGTCCGTCACGCTAGGTGAGTGACGTAGGCGCCGCCAGCGTTACCGGGCTCCTATGGTGGCGCTCGGTCATCGATCAACGAGCCGTCGGGCCGGTAGAAGCGGAACCGGTCGTCGGTCGACTCCATCCGGAATCCGTCGTGGATCAGGCGGTGATGGGGACGGCACAGCAGCCCCGTGTTGGCGAGCGAGGTCTCACCGCCATCGGCCCAGTGGCGAACGTGGTGGGCGTCACACCACGCCGGGGGCCGGCCGCAATTGACGAACACGCAGCCTCCATCGCGGATGATGAGGGCCCGCCGCAGGGCCGGGGAGATGACCGGGGTACGGCGACCAACGTCCAGCGGTTCCGACAATCCTGTGGTGATCACCCGGGACACCGCGGCGTCGCAGGCGATACGACGGGCCGCCTCGGGCGTGATGACCCCGACCTCGTCCAGCTCACACCGACGTCCGGCTCGGCCCTCCAGGGCCTCCAGGTCGATGGTGACGAGGACATGCGGTCGTTCCCCACTCACGATCGGGCGATCAGAAGAGTCAAGGTACCGACGGCAGATCTCCACCAGGGCGTCGGCCCGGCGCTGCGGCGGAGTTCGCTCATCCAGACCACCGCTCCGGGCGCCAGCGTCCATCACGGCACGGAGCGCGGTGAGCACCACCTGGCCGCTTTCCGAGTCGAGATCGCCGTCCACGCGCACCATGCCTCCAAGCGTGGGCGAGACGTGTAACCGTCGCCGCTCCTGCTGCTCCGCTTCCGCGCGGCGGGCCGCCTCGGCGTCGGCCAGCTGCCGCCAGTACACGAGCGCCCGGCACAGGTCCCGGGCCGTGAGCGTTCTCGCCGCCTCGACCAGCACCTCCTCATCACGCCCGAACGACTCTGGATGGCTCTCGGCAGCCCGGACGAGCATCGACGCCGCCGAGGTCGAGATCTCTCCGTCATGGAGCGCTCCGCGCGTGCGCGGCATCTGCGGGAACACGTTCGCCCATCGCACGTACCGCGCGGCGACCGACGCCGGGATTCGCAGCAGTCGCACCAGCCAGGAGGTGGTGGACAGGTGACCGTCGCGAGCGTGGATGGCGCGCCCCGCGGCTTCGGCCACGCGACGAGCGCGCTCTGCCTCGATGGCGCCGACAGTCCGCTCGATCTCGACCAGCGAGTCCGACAGCTCCTCGTCGGAGAGGAATCGCAGCTCTTCCGAGGAGTACACGTCGAGGGCGGACCGCATCGAGCTCACGCTCGCAGACTAGCGAACGTGTGTTCGGTGTGCAGTGATACAAGTCACATCCGGACCAGGTTTTCCCAAAGCGGTTCGGTCACCGCCGCATCTGGGATCTCTCGAAGCGCAGCGCAGCGCGATTGCCGACGCACGCCTACTCGGCGGTCGTGAGCCCCGGGATCTCGCGGACCACGATCCGCTTCGACTCCACGTCCACCGACACCAACACGTCGCGAAGCACCGGGATCAAGGTCTCGGCGCCCGCCTCGTCCACCGCCGACCACACATCGTTCGCGGCGGTGTGGATCACCTCCCGAACCGTCCCGAGCGAGCGACCGGACTCCGTCGTGATCACACACCCCTCGACCTGGTGGTCCCACCATGAACCCTCCGGCAACGACGGAGACGACGACTCGGGCACGACCAACAGCGCCCGGTGGAGTCCCTCCGCCGCCGTGCGATCGGCGATCTCGCGGAACCGAACAAGCACTCGGTCCTTGTGCGGTCGCGACGCCGCGATGGTCAACGCCCGCCCGTCCTCGAGCCACACGGTCGCACCC
>DASUTU010000111.1:0-39492 GCA_036374435.1 Actinomycetota bacterium
ATCGTTGGTACACGCCGTGGGGCGGGCCGCCCGATGCGCGTTCGATCGCCGAGGACGACAACGCCGTGTACGTGAACGTCCATGTCGGCGGCATCGTGCGAACGCGAGACGAAGGGGCGACTTGGGAGCCGACGATCGACATCGACGCCGACGTGCATCAGGTGTGGGCGGGAGACGCCGGCGTGTTTGCGGCCTGCGCCCGCGGGCTCGCGGTGAGCGCGGACGGCGGCGACACGTGGGAGATCCGCCAGGACGGACTCCACGCTCCGTACTGTCGAGCGGTGACCGTCTTCGGAGACACGGTGCTGCTTTCGGCGTCGCTTGGCCCCCGTGGCGGGCGCGCAGCGCTCTACCGCGGCGCCGTGTCGGGCGGGCCGCTGGAACGATGCCGGACCGGGCTCCCGGAATGGTTCGAGGGCAACATCGACAGCGCCTGGCTCGACGGCACGCACGAGCTCGCGGCGTTCGCGTCGGCGGACGGGCGGGTGTTCGCGTCGACCGACGAGGGAGCCGCCTGGGACGAGGTGGGCTCGGGAGTCCCGGGGATCGGTGCCGTGCTCGTCGTCCCGTGACCACCGGTCACGGCCGCAACTTCGGGATCGCGCGGGGGCCCGACTACACTCCTGCCCTCCGGACCGAGGGGGCTCGATGACCAAGGGAATCCTGGAGCGGCTTGCCGAGGGACCGGTGCTCGGCGACGGGGGGTATCTGCTCGAGCTGGAGAAGCGCGGGTACGTGCAGGCCGGCCCGTTCACGCCCGAGGTCGTGATCGAACACCCCCACGCGCTCGCGCAGCTCCACAGAGAGTTCCTGCGCGCCGGCGTGGACGTGCTCCAGACAATGACCTTCTACGCGAGCGACGACAAGCTGGCCACGGTCGGGCTGGCCGGCAAGGTGGACGAGATCAACCGCGCCGCGGTGAAGATCGCGCGCGAGGTCGCGGCCGAACGCGACGCCCTGGTGGCCGGGAACCTCTCGCTCACCTGGGCCTACCTCCCCGAGGATCCCTCGAGCCCCGACCACGTCCGGGCGCTGTTCGACCGACAGCTCGAAACCCAGGTGGACGCGGGGCCGCCGGACTTCTGGGTCGGCGAGACCTTCAGCTACCTCGGTGAGGCGCTGTTGTTCGTCGAACGCGCCAAACGCGCGGGCCTCCCGGTGATGGTCACGATGTCGTTCGAGCAGCCGGTGCCCCGTTCCTACGAAGGCGACACGCCGGCCGAGTGCGCGAAACGGCTCCGAGACGCCGGGGCGGACGTCGTCGGCGTGAACTGCCTGAACGGTCCGGGGCAGCAGCTCCCGATCGCGATCGAGATGCGCGGCGCCGTGGACGGTCCGGTCGCTGCCCAGCCCGTGGCGTACCGCACCACCGCCGATCACCCGGACTTCACCTCGACGCCGAGCTTCCCGTACGAGCTCGACCCCATTCAGCTCTCGCGGCAGGAGATGGCCGAGTTCGCCCGGTCGGCCCGCGAGGCCGGGATCGACTACGTCGGCTCGTGTTGCGGCTCGGTCCAGGCGCACGTGCGGGCGATGGCGAAGGCGCTCGACAAGGTGCCGACCGAGGAGCGCGACTGGCGCAGCGACACCGGTCGGGCCATGAGCGCGTACGAGTACTACTCGCACACCGAGTCCGAAGGCGCGTGACCGAGCGCACGGAGTTCGAGGTCGCGGTCGTCGGCCTCGGAGGGATCGGCTCGGCCGTGGCCTATTGGGCATCGACCCGGGTGGGAGCGGGGACGCTCGGCCTCGAGCGGTTCGAGCTCGGCCACGAACGCGGGGCATCGCAGGACCACTCGCGGATCATCCGGCTGAGCTACCACCGCGCCGACTACGTGCGGTTCGCGAAGGATGCCTACACCGCGTGGGCCGAGGTCGAGGCCGAGGCGGGGAAGCAGCTTGTCGTCCGCACCGGCGGGCTGGATCTCTACCCGGAGAGGGCGCACGGCTGGATGGACGACTACACGGACGCGCTCGACGAGGTCGGCGTGCCGTACGAGTGGATGGACGCCACCGAGGCCATGCGGCGGTGGCCGCAGTGGCGGCTGACCGACGATGTCCGAGTCATGTTCCAGGCCGAGTCGGGCATCGCCGCGGCGGCCGAGGCCAACGAGGCCCACCGGCGGCTGGCCCAGGCTCGGGGAGCCACGCTGCTCGAACGCGCCCGGGTGGCCGAGATCCGCGAGGTCGGTGGGAGGTACGAGCTCGAGACCGAGGCCGGCACGTTCCGCACCGACCGGGTCATCCTCGCCGCCGACGCATGGACCAACGAGCTGCTCTCACAGCTCTGGCGGCCGATCAACCTCACGGTGACCCAGGAGCAGGTGACGTATTACGCCTCGGCCGAGCGCGAGGCGTTCGCGCCCGAGCGGTTCCCGGTCTGGATCTGGATGGGGGAGCCCTCGTTCTACGGGTTCCCCATCTTTGGCGAACCCGGCGCGAAGATCGGCTGCGACGTCGGCGGCCCCGAGGTCACGGGCGACACCCGGACCTTCGAGCCCGTGTATTCGGACGCGCTCGACGGCTTCATGAAGCAGCGGCTCCCGGGCGGGTTGGGGCCGTACCTCGCGCAGAAGTCGTGCCTCTACACGATGACGCCCGACCGCGACTTCGTCCTCGACCTGATCCCCGGCCACGAGCGCGCGGCCGTGGGCCAGGGCGCGGCGCACGGGTTCAAGTTCGCGAGCGTGTTCGGCCGCTCCCTCGTCGAGCTCGTCTTCGACGGACACGCCACGTCCGACGTGTCCACGTGGAGCGCACAACGACCGGTCCTCACGATGGAGGATCCGCCGAGGGATCACGACCCGTAGGTGCTTTCGGTCGGGTCCGCGCTCGGCTAGGTTCGAGCGGATGCGCCGCGCCCTCCTCGCCCCGGTCCTGATCGTCGCCCTGCTCATTCCGGCGGCGCCGGCGTCCGCGGACGTGATCGCCGAGTTCGCACTCGGTATCTTGACCGTGCGGGGCGATGCCGCGAACGACACGATCGCGATCGAGTGCGTGAACGGCAACGTCCGGATCAACGACGCGCCTCCCTCGACCGGCCGGGCGCGATGCGAACGGATCCGATCGATCCTGGTTCGCGCGGGTGGGGGCGCCGATCGCGTGGACCTCTCCGCGGTCCGCCGGCCCGCGTTCGACATCCTGCTCGAGGTCGGGGTGTTCGGTGAAGGCGGCGACGACCTCGTCATGGGCTCGGCGCTGGCCGACCGGCTGCACGGCGGGCCCGGCGCGGACACCCTTCGCGGTGGTGGCGGCGACGACACGCTGACGCCGGGTCCAGGCGGCGGGGCTGTGGCCGGGGGACCGGGGCGTGACCGCGTGCAGGTGACCGGCGGTGGGAGCTGGGTGATCCTCGACCGCAGGATCGTCGACCGGGGTCGGGACGAAGACACGACCCTGAAAGGCGTCGAGCGGCTGACCTTCCGAGGAGGATCCGGCGACGACGAGGTCGACGCGATCGCGTTTTCCGGCCGGCTGTTCCTCGACGGCGGTCCGGGCGCGGACGCCTTGCAGGGCGGTTCGGGACGGGACCTGATCCGGGGCAAAGGCGGCGCC
Organism: Actinomycetota bacterium; assembly: GCA_036374435.1. Lineage (GTDB taxonomy): Bacteria > Actinomycetota > UBA4738 > UBA4738 > HRBIN12 > CALGFI01. The sequence continues at coordinate 3,556 of DASUTU010000111.1, forward strand.
GACCTCCTGAACGGCGGCCCCGGGCCCGACCTGGTCGAGGGCGGCCCCGGAGAGGACGAGCTCCACGGCGGCCCCGGGGACGACCAGCTCCGGGGCGGCCCGGGCGACGACCGGTGTGTGGGCGGCCCCGGCGCGGACTCACTCGTGTCCTGCTAGCGCGCCGCCGCTACTATCCGCGTCGGTGATGGGGGACGGTCTGCTTCCGGCCGAACGCAGGGTGCTCGAGCGGCTCGGACACCTCCCGCTCGACTTCCGGGCGATGTGGGCGGTGTCGAACCTGTTCCGCGCGTCCGCCGCCATCCGCCGGCACATGGAGTCGAAGGTGCTGGCGACCGACCGGCTCTCGTGGACCTCGTTCGTCGCGCTCTGGGTGTTGTGGGTGTGGGGCGAGATGGAGTCGCGGGACCTCGCCGCCGCCGTCGGGGTGAGCCGGCCGACCTCGACCGGCGTCGTGACCACGCTCGAGGGGCGCGGTTTCGTGCAGCGTCGGCGGAACGCGGCGGACGGCCGGATGGTTCGCGTGTCCCTCACCGACCGCGGCCGGGCCAAGATCGAGGAGCTGTTCCCGCGATTCAACGCCGAGGAGGTCGCGGTGACCGCGCACCTGTCGCCTGAGGAGCAGGAGACCATGGCCGCGCTGCTTCGCTCGATGCTCCGCCGCACCGACGGCGGCTGATCCTCAGGCCAGAGTCACCCGCACGGGCATGTGCTTCAGCCCGTTCACGAAGTTCGAGCGCATGCGTTCGACGGGCCCGGCGAGCTCGATGTCCGCCAGGCGCGGCAACAGCTCCTGGAACAGGACCTTGGTCTCGAGACGGGCCAGGTGGGCCCCCAGACAGAAGTGGGGCCCGCCGGGGCCGAACGTGACGTGTTCGCCGGCGTTCTTGCGCTCGACATCGAACCGGTGAGGGTCGGGGAAGACGTTCTCGTCGAAGTTCGCGCTGATGTACCAGGTCACCAGCTTGTCGCCCTCGCGGATCGGCTGGCCGCGGAGCTCGGTGTCGCGGGTCACGGTGCGGCGGAAATGCATCACCGGTGTGGCCCACCGCAGGATCTCCTCGACGGCGTTGGGGATCAGCGAAGGGTCCTCTTTCAACTTCCGCATCTGGTCGGGGTGTTCGATCAGCGCCTGCATGCCGTGGCTGATGGTGTGCCGGGTGGTCTCGTTCCCGGCGATCATCAGCAGGCCGAAGTAGTTGTCGAACTCGCGCTCGGTGAGCACTCCCTCGCGCTGTGCCACGGACAACGCCGTGATCACGTCGTCCTGGGGCTCCTCCAGGCGCTGGTCCCGCTGCCGATGGGCGTACTCGAACATCTCGAGCGCCACCGGCGAGCGGAAGGGCAGGTACTTGAACTCCTCCGTGTCCACCTTGTCCACCACGGTCTTCGTGAACTCGGGATCCTGGTTGCCGATCATCGCGTCGCCCCAGTGGATCAACATGGGGGCGTCGTCCTGCGGGACGGTGAAGATCGCGCACAGGAACCGGATCGGAAGCTCCTTGGCCACCTCGAGCACGAAATCGAACTCGCCCTTCTCCAGGGCCCGGTCCAGGACACCCCGAGCCACGTCCCGGATGAAGTCCTCGTAGGCTCCCACGCCCCGGGCGCTGAACCGCTTGTTGCAGATGTTCCGCAGCTCGCGGTGGCGTGGGGGGTCGGTCTCGAGCATGGACTGCCGGATCCGGAGTTGCTTCTCGTCGAGCTCTTCGAGGGCCACGGCCCCCTTCTCGGAAGAGTAGGTGGCCCAGTCCATGTGCACCGAGACCAGGTCGTCGTAACGGGTGACGGCCCAGAATCCCTTGTTGGGGGCCGGCTCGTCGTGCCAGATGACGGGATGTTCCCGTCGGAGCTGGTCGAACCACTCGAACGGGACCCGCTCGACGTAGTTGTCCGGGTTCACCAGGTCGATGGTCGACCGGTCGATGCGGGACGTGGCCACGCCCACCAGCACGCCTCCCTCGCCAGGGATACGCGCGGTAGTTTGCTACCGAACGACCCTTCTCGGCAAACGCGCCGTGCCTATCGCTCCGGCGTGATCTCCCGGATCCCCAGTGGGAAGTCGTACGTCCCCATCTTCTCCACGAACGGGTCGGGGTCGAACGCCTCGGGGCCGAGGACGCCTTCGCCCTTCCATGCGCCGGTGTCCAGCAGCTCGAGCGCGATCACCGGGTTGACGGCCGTCTGCCACACCACGGCCTGGACGCCGTGTCTCTTCATGCACTCGGCGTTGTCGGCCAGCTGGTACAGGTACGCCTCCTTGAGATGGCCGGCCCGCCGGCCGCGCACCCACGTGCCGGCGCAGGTCCGGCCGGTCATGAGGTGGCCGATCCTGGCCGGGTCGGGAAGGCATGCCGCCACGACGTCCCGCGGCGCCACGTTCAGCCCGTGCACGTCCACCGGCTCGGTCGAGTCGAGCCCCAGCAGCTCGATCGTCTTCAGAATGTCGATGAACTCCCGGCCGAGCCCGTACTTGAACGTCACCCTGCCCACGTCGAGCCAGCGGGGGACCAGCAGCACCTCCTCGTGCTCGACGTTCACGCACTCGATCGGGCCGATGCCGCCTGGGAAGTCGAACACCTCGGGCTCGGAGAACGGCTCGGTCGTGAACCAGCCGCGCTCCCGCTCGTAGATCACCGGCGGGTTCAGGCACTCCTCGATGGTCGTCCAGATCGAGAAGTTCGGGGCGAACCGGTAGCCCTCGACCTCGAGGTTGGCGCCGTCGCGGACGCCCACCTCGTCGATCTCGTCGAACAGGTGCTTGGCGGCGTACGCCGTGAGGACGTCCGCCAGCCCCGGCTCCACGCCCATCCCGACCAGCGCGAGCAGCCTCTTCTCCTCCCAGGCCTCGGCCTTGGCGAACTGCTCGTCGCCGAGCTTCAACCCGGTCTCGTGGAACGGATCGGTGGGATGACGCTTGGACAGCGACATCGCCATGTCGAGGTAGTCCACGCCCGCCTCGAACGCCGCGTCGAACAGCGGCATGTTGTAGCGGGGCTCCACCGCGTTCAGGATCAGGTCGACCTCGTGCTTCTCGGCCAGCGCCAGCGCCTGGCCCTTCGACGAGGCGTCGATCCGCTCGACCGGGAACCGGCTGCCGCCGCCCACCTTCTGCGCCACCTCGAGCGCGCGGGTCAGGTCGAGGTCGGCGAGCACCACCCGCTCGAGCCACGGCCGGTCACGCGCGATCATCGCGATGGCCTCGCCGACGCCCCCGGTGCCAACCAGCAGGATCTTCATGGGTTCCTCTCGGTCGACGGTTTCATCGCCGATGCTCCGGCGGGTGACGTTCTTCCGACAGGACTGGGCGGCCCGTTCCGGGAGGGTCGAGCGGATACGCGCTGGCGTCCTCTGACCGACGGTCAGAAGAACGGGAGGTAGTAGTCCAACTCCCAGGGCGTGACGTCGATGGTGGTCGTGTCGTCGACCGCCTTCGCGTATCGCTCCCACTCCGCTCGCTTCAGCTTGGTGAAGGTCTCGACGAGCCAGGGGCCGAGCGCCTCGCACAGCGCCTCGTCGGCCTCGAAGGCCTGGAGCCCCGCCTCGAGCGTGGCGGGGACGCGACGATCCGTGTTCGGCGCCTCGCCCGGGGTCTGCGGCGCCGGGGGCGGGAGCTGCTGCTCGACCGCGAACCGGGCGGCGTGCAGGACGGCCGCCGCCACGAGGTACGGGTTCGCGGCGCCGTCGGCCATCCGGTGCTCGAGCCGGGTGCCTTCACCTCGAGCCGGCGGCACGCGAACGCAGACGGTCCGGTCGTCGTAGCCCCAGTTGGCCCAGTAGCCGTTCAGCATGTCCGGCTGGAGCCGCTTGTAGGCGTTCACGTGGGGGGCGGCCAGGGCCGACAGGCCCTCGTGGTGGGCGAGCATCCCCGCGATGCACTGCTTGGCGAGCTGAGACAGGCCGTCGGGGGCGTTCGGGTCGTGGAAGGCGTTGGACCCGTCTTCGCGCCGGAACGACATGTTCAGGTGCAGTCCGCTGCCGCCGCGATCGTTCATGGGGCGGCCCAGGAACGTGGCGAGCCGCTCGTGCCGGGACGCGATCTCCTTGACCAGGAGGCGAAACAGGAAACACTCGTCGGCGGCCGGGAGGACCTCCTTGTAGCGGATGTTCACCTCGTAGGCGGCCATGTCGAACTCGGACCCCCAGCTCTCGACGGGGAATCCACAGGTCATGGCGGCGCGGACCATCTCGTCGATCGTTCCGCTCGGGTCCACCGCCATCCCGGTGCCGTAGACCCGGTGTGAGGGGAGGTCGGCGCCCACCCAGCCACCCTCCTCGCCCTTCTCCATCAGGTAGAACTCGGACTCGAACGCGAACAGGGGCTCGAGGCCCATGGCCTTCCACGGCTCGACGGCCTTGCGGAGCACGTACCGGGGGTCCACGTCGATCGGCTTGCCGTGCTGGTGCACGTCCGCGATGCCGACGATCGTGTCCTCCTCCCACCCCGTCCTGAGCGTGTCCCGGTCGACGAACGCCTCCACGTCGGGCAGCCCCACGTCGAACTGCTGACGCGAGATGTCGAGGATCTCCTTGTCCGTGGTGAGCGGGTACACGCCGATGCAGAACGCCGCACGGCCTTCGTCCGCCACGTCGCCGAACAGGTACTTGCCGCGTTCGACGCCGAGCACGTCCGAATACAGGAGCCGCAGCCGCTTGCCCTTGATGTCCATCGCCGTCTCCTCGGGTGGTTCGGGACCGAACGAGCCTGCGTGGCGAGGATAGACCCTTCCGTCCGGGTCGGGGGCTCCCGCACCACGTCTGCCGCACGGACCGCGTCAGGTCTCGAGACGCGGAAGAAGCGCCGTGACCGAGCCCTCCTCGCCGAGGTTCCGGGTGTAGGCGAATACCGCGCCGGCCTCGTCGGCGGCCGGCCCCACGTTCCCCAGCAGGCCTCGGGTCGGCCCCTGACCGGCCCGCCAGACGTCGTCGGCCTCCCAGTCGCCCGCCCCGCGGACCGTGACCGCCACGTAGTCGCCGGGCGGGATCGACGGCGGCTCCTCATTGGGCTCGACGGTCATGTTCGACACGTTGAGCACCAGGTTCCCGAGCTCGTTCCCGCGCCCGAGGCCGATCACGATCATCTCGCCGAGCATCCGCAGGAACGGCTCGTCCTCCGTGTCGGCCTCCCACAGGAGCGGCGGCCGCTCGACGCGCAGGAACGCGTGCGCTCGGAGGTAGCCGCCGAGCTCCACAGGTCAGTCCCGGCGGGGCGGGCGGATCCCCCGGAACTCCCAGTCGCCGCCGAACGCGGTCGAGATCACCTCTTCGGACTCACTCGGTTGCGCACCCACGTGGTTGCGGACGGGCGTGTCTCCCTCGACCACGGTGTTCCGCAACGTGCCGAGGCCCTCCACCTCGACCTCGACCACGTCGCCGGGCTCGACCGGGCGAGAGCCGGCCGGGGTGCCCGAGAGGATGACGTCGCCGGGCACCAGCGTGATGGTGCGCGCAAGGTCGGCGACCAGGTACGACATGTCCCACACCATCTCGTCGGTCGAACCGTCCTGGCGCACCTCGCCGTTCACGAGCGTCCGGATGCGCTTGCCGCGGAAGTCCCAGTCGTCCACGAGCCCCGGGCCGAGCGGGCAGAGGGAGTCGGAGCCCTTCACCCGGAGCATCGAGCCGGCGTCCGTGTCGCGGAAGTCGTGCAAGCCGAAGTCGTTCGCGATGGTGTACCCGGCGATGTAACGCTCGGTCTCGTCGGGAGCGACGTGACGGCACTCGCGGCCGATCACGATGGCGATCTCCCCCTCGTAGTTCAGGTACCGGCAGCCGGGCGGGCGGATCACCTCGCCGCCGTGCCCGTTCAGGGCGCTGACCGGCTTGTGGAAATACGTCGGGGCCGGCGGGAGCTTGGCGAGGAACTCCTCGACCCGGCTCTCGTAGTTCAGGTGGATGCAGACGATCTTCGTCGGCTCGACCGGCGGCAGATGGAGCGCCGCCTCGAGCCCGACCCGCCGGCCGTCCTCGGTCACGAGCTCGTCGCCGTCGCGGACGACGGGAGTTCCCACGCCGTCGAGCAGGATCCGTCGCGTCTCCATGGGTCGGTAGTATCCATCCGTGGGGGAGTTGAGGGGGTTCGTGCCGCCGCTGACGCCCGAGGGGCGCTCCTCGGTGGTGCCGGGCCCGCCGTGGCACTACTCGGGCGACCTGCTGACGATCGAGTACCGGGCGGCACCCGGGTCGGTCGCGCGATGGCTCCCCGCCGGGGTGGAGCCGTACGGGGAGGACCCCGACGCCGTCGCCGTCGTCTTAGCGGACTGGCAGTCCTGCTCGGACTCGCTCGATGAGCTGCTGGACCCGGTGCGGGCCCAGTACAAGGAGGCCTTCGTCGTGGTGCGGTGCCGGTACCGGGGCGAGGACTACTCGCGATGCGTCGCGATCTGGGTGGACAAAGACTTCGCGATGGTGCGCGGCTGGCATCAGGGATACCCGAAGAAGCTCGGTTCGATCTGGATCACGAAGCCCGTCGGGCACGGACGCGCCGGGCCGCGGCTGGAGCCGGGTGGACGGTTCGGCGCGAGCGTCGCGGTGCACGACCGGCGGATCATCGAGGCGCGCTTCACCATCACGGGCCCGTCCGAGTCCAACGGCGCGGTCAACTCGCTGCCGATGCTCCACACCCGCTACTTCCCGAGCATCGAGGAGGACGCTCCACCCTCGATGGACGAGCTCGTGACGATGAAGAGCTACGACTGGGAGGGGTCGCAGATCTGGACCGGGGAGGCCGAGTTGTCCTTCGGAGCCTCGCCGGTCGAGGAGCTGGAGAGCCTGGCCCCGGTCGAGATGCTCGCGGGGTACTGGCGCAGCGTCGGCGTGAGCTGGGGCATCGGCACCCGGTTGGCATGACCGAGGGTCCGGACGCCGCCGGCGTTCTCATCGCGGGCCTGTTCGGCACAGGCAAGTCGACGATCGCCGAAGAGATCGCGACCAGACTCGAGCACGCCGAGCTGGCGTACGCGGCCATCGACCTCGACTGGTTGTCCTGGTTCGGCACCGCTCGCATCGATCCACATCGGGATACCAGCGTGTTCCTGGCGAACCTGTCCGCGGTGGTGACGAACTACCTCGCCGCGGGGGTGCGGTACTTCGTGCTGGCCGGCTCGATCGGCGATCCGGGTGAGCTGTACGAGCTCCGGGCCGCCGTGCCGTTCCCGGTCACGGTGATCGAGCTGGAGGCGCCGTGGGAGGTCGTCGAGCGCCGCCTGGGGTCCTCGCCTACGGCGGGACGTCTGGACGATCTCGAAGAGGTGCGGCGCCAGCTCGAGACGGGGGGAACGGCGACGGCCGCCGATGCCGTCGTGGACGCCGATCGTTCGGTGGCCGACGTGGCAACGGCTGCGCTCGCCGTGCTCGGGTGGATGGATGGAGCCCCGGCGTCGTGACCGGGGTTCGCCGGATCGACCTCGTCACCGCCCGCCGGATGGCCATCGAGGCGCAGCGGTTGAGCGGCCCGATGCGGCGGTCGTCGCCGGCGGCTCTCCTCGAGGTCATGCGACAGATCCGGTGCGTCCAGCTCGATCCGATCTCGGTGGTCGCGCGGAGCCCGCTGTTGGTGCTGCGTTCGCGCCTGGCCGGGTTCCGGCCCGCCCATCTGGACCGGCTGCTCTATGGCGACCGTTCGTTGTTCGAGTACTGGGCGCACGCAGCGTCCATCGTCCTGACAGAGGACTACCCGATACACCGGTACCGGATGCGGACGTGGCCGGGCACCCGTCCGTGGGCCGATCGCACACGCGAGTGGCTCAGGACCAACGACAAGCTCCGCCGCTCGATCCTGTCCGATTTGCGCCGCCGCGGGCCCCTGCGGATCCGGGACCTGACGGATCACGCCGTCGAGAGCTGGGTCTCGAGCGGCTGGACGCGGGATCGGAACGTCGACCAGATGGTCCGGTTCCTGTGGGTCATGGGGAAGGTCATGGTCGCGGACCGCAACGGCCTCGAGAAATGGTGGAACCTGTCCGAGCGCGTGCTCCCGCCGGACGTTCGCGGCGGTCGGGCGCTCAGTGCCGTCGAGGTGACGCGGCGCGCCGCTCAGCGGTCGCTCCGCGGCCTCGGCGTGGCCACGGCTGCGCAAATCAAGGGGCACTTCACGGTGGATCGGTACCCCGAACTGCCCCGCGTGCTCGCCGAGCTCGAGCGCACCGGAACGATCGAGCGGGTCGAGGTCGTGCGCGACGGCGCCGTGCTTCCCGGTCCTTGGTTCGTCCACGTCGAGGATCTGCCGCTGCTCGAGCGAATCGAACGCGGCTCGTGGCGGCCCAGGACGACGCTGCTGTCGCCGTTCGACAACCTGATCCACGACCGGAGGCGGTCGCTCACGCTCTTCGACCTGGACTACCGGATGGAGATCTACGTCCCGAAGGCGAAGCGGCGGTTCGGCTACTACGCGATGCCGTTGCTGCACGGGGACCGCTTCGTGGCACGCGTCGATCCGGCGGTGGACCGCGAGGGTGGCCGCCTCGTGGTGAACGCCGTCCACCCGGAGGACGGGGCTCGCCCCGACCGCGGCCTGGGCCCGGTCGTCGCCGACGCGATCAACGAGCTCGCCGCGTGGGCGGGGGCGAGCTCCGTCGAGGTCTCGGGCCGCCCGTGTTGACGTGTGACGTCGGCGACCTGGTCGCGGGCGGCGCCACGTTGTTCACGATCACGGTGGACGTCGCCCCCGACGTCGTCTACAGCGCCGGTGGGCCGACCACGATCACCAACACGGTGTCCGTCGACGGGGTGGGCAACGAGGCGAACCCGGCTGACAACTCGGACTCGGAGGACACGATGGTCGTGGCCGAGGCCGATCTGGAGATCGTGAGCTTCGACGCCGTGGACCCGCCCGCGGAGCTGCTGATCGGGGAGCCGACCGACGTCACGCTCCGCAAGGTGATCACCAACAACGGTCCGTCGGCGCCGATGGACGTCGAGCTCACGAAGACCGCGTCGGCGGACGCCGGAGCGACCGTGAGCCCCACGATGTCGGTGTCGATCGAGACGGCTCTCGGGCTGAACGAGGAGCGCACGGTCGACGAGGTCTTCACGATCGAGTGTGAGGAGCCGGGGGCACATACCTTCACTATTGCGAACGAGATCCAGCCGCCGGATCCGCTCGACACCGATCCCAACCAGGCCAACAACACCGCCGAGGAGGAGCTCACGGTCGAGTGCGTGGTCCCGGTGGCGATCAACATCAAACCGGGGAGCTTCCCCAACTCGATCAACCTGAAATCGAACGCCGTGATCCCGGTTGCGGTGTTGACGACGGACGCCGGCGAGTACGGGCTCTCCATCGCCTTCGACGCCACGACGATCCTCCCGCTCACGGTTCGGTTCGGTCCCGAGGCGGTCGTGAACGCCGGCGGCGGGGCTCCCGAGGCCCACGGCCGGGGCCACCTCGAGGACGCCTTCGAGCTCGACGAGGTGACCCTGGACGGGGACCTCGACATGGTCCTGCACTTCCGGACGAAACAGACCGGGATCACGGCACTGGACGCCGAGGCGTGCGTGAAGGGCCAGTTCGAGGATCCGGGGGGCACGTTCGTGTTCTTCGGATGTGACGTGATCCGGATCGTCCCCGCCTGACGTTCGGGCCGGGTCGGGCGCGTGGGGCTGCGGTAGCCTGCCCTCCCATGCGCCTGGTCCGGTTCCGCTTCGGCGATCGCATCGCCACCGGTGCGGCCGATTTCGACTCGGACACGATCCGGGTGCTCGAGGGAACCTTCTTCGAAGATCCGATCCCGACCGGCGAGGAGGTCCCGTTCGACGACGTCCGCCTGTTGGCGCCTGTCCTGCCGTCGAAGCTCGTGTGCGTCGGCCGGAACTATGCCGCCCACGCCGCCGAGTGGGGGATGGATGTGCCCGAGGAGCCGCTGCTGTTCCTCAAACCCTCTACCGCCGTGATCGGCCCGCACGACCCGATCCGCCTGTTGCCGATCAGCAAACGCATCGACTACGAGGGCGAGCTCGCGGTGGTGATCGGGGCCCTGGCGAAGAACGTGCCGGCCGAGGAGGCGTACCGGGTCATCCTCGGGTACACGTGCGCGAACGACATCACCCTGCGCGACCTCCAGCACACGAAGGACCAGTGGGCGAGGGCGAAGGGGTTCGACGGCTCGTGCCCGCTCGGTCCGTGGATCGAGACCGACCTCGACCCGACCGACGTGCGGGTCGAGACCCGGCTGAACGGCGAGGTCCGCCAGGCCGCCCAGACCTCCGACCTGGCGTTCGGCGTGGCCACGCTCGTCGAATACATCACGTCGTTCATGACGCTGCTGCCCGGCGACGTCATCCTCACCGGGACGCCGGAGGGGGTCGGTCCGCTCGCGCCCGGCGACGTGGTCGAGGTCGAGGTGGACGGCGTCGGCACGCTCGCGAACCCGGTGGAGGCCGGGTCGTGACCGAGGTCCGGACTCGGTTCGCGCCGGCGCCGTCTGGGTCGCTGCACGTCGGGAACGCGCGGACGGGCCTGTTCTCGTGGGCGCACGCACGGCACCACGGCAGCGCGTTCATCCTGCGGATCGAGGACACCGACGCCAGCCGGGTGACCGAGGAGGCCGTGCACGGCGTGATGGACTCGCTCCGGTGGCTCGGCATCGACTGGGACGAGGGGCCGGACGTGGGCGGCCCGCACGCGCCGTACCGGCAGTCGCAGCGACTCGACCTGTATCGGGAGACGACCGAGAGGCTGCTCTCGCAGGGTGACGCGTACCCGTGTTACTGCACCGAGGCCGAGCTCGAGGAACGGCGGAGGAGCGCGATGGCCCGGGGCGAGCCCCCGCCGAACGATCGCTGCCGCGACCTCACCGCGGGGGAGCGGGCGGCGTTCGAGGCCGAGGGGCGGCCGCACGCGGTTCGGTTCCGCATGCCCGAGCGGGAGTGGGTGACGAACGACCTGGTGAAGGGCGAGGTGCGGTGGGCGCCGGGCCACCTGAAGGACTTCGTCCTGCTGCGCTCGGACGGGACGCCGGTGTTCCTGCTCGCGGTGGCGGTGGACGACCTGGTGATGGGCGTGACGCACGTCATCCGCGGCGACGACCTGCTCGACAGCGCGCCGCGCAACGCCGCGGTGATCCAGGCGCTCGGCGGCACGCCGCCTGAGTACGCGCACGTGCCGCAGGTCATGGGCGCCGACGGCAAGCCGCTGTCCAAGCGACACGGATCGACGAGCGTGGAGGCGTTCCGCGAGCAGGGGTTCCTGCCCGAGGCGCTGATGAACTACCTCGCGCTGCTCGGCTGGTCGAAAGACGCCGAGACGACCTTCCTGTCGAGGGACGAGCTGATCGAGGCGTTCGACGTCTCACGGGTCTCGAAGAACCCCGCGCGGTTCGACGTCGACAAGCTCGAGTGGATGAACAACCACTACATCCAGCGCCTCGATGACGACGACCTCGCAGCGCGATGCCTGCACTTCCTCTCGGTGGCCGGCCTCTCTCCGGAGCCCGGGACGCTCCGAGCGGCCATGCCGATCGTGAAGGAGCGGATGAAACACCTGACCGAGTCGGTCGGCCTCCTGCGGTTCCTGTTCTCGGACGACGTCGAGCCCGACGAACGGGCGACGGCCGAGATCGCGAAGGCGCCAGAGGGCTACCTGAAGGCGGTCGCCGACGCGCTCGCCGAGCTCGAGCCGTGGACGACCGAGGCCATCCACGCCCGTTTGGACGAGGTCGCCGGGGCGTTCGAGCTCAACCGCCGGAAGGGATTCGCCCCGGTCCGAGCCGCGACGACCGGCTCGACGATCTCCCCGCCGCTGCCCGAATCGCTCGAGCTCCTCGGCCGCGACCGAACGGTCGATCGACTGCAGGGGCTCGGCTGAATTACTCGAGACCGACTTGTCACCGCGCGTGTCAAGTGCACGTCAGACCGATGGGCCGAAGACGTGGCTCGCTCCTCGACGAGGAATCGCTGCCGAAGCGATCCGGTTCCCGCACCGACCATGGCTGGCTCCTGGAGGTATCCCAGAGCTCGGCCGGTCATCGGCCGCGACGCCGCGGTTGGGTGAACTTGCCGAAGGGATCGAGCGGGCCCCCAACGAGACGACCACAAGGGTGGGTCGGTGCGCTCGACCCGACGTGATCCAGATCCTTCAACGTTCCCTGCCCGTTCGGCAGAAAGCCCATGGGCCGATCGGCCCTTGACGAGATGGGCTACGTGGTTACGTTGGACAGGATCGGAGGTGCGCAATGCTGGCCTCGCAGCCGCTCTTGGCGGATCGATGGTGGTGATAGCTGCCGTGGCATGGTGGCTCCGACGTCGTGGCCGCGAACTCGACGACGCGGAAGAAGACAAGCAGTTCGAGCCGCCGCTCGTGACCGGGCAGTACCCGGGGGGGAACCTGTGAAGCGGCGAGCGACCGGCTGTCGACGTCAGCGTTGACAGCCGCGGAGAATCCCGGAAGGCGGGCAAACTGTGCCTTTCGTTGCGGAGCCTCCCTCCGATTCAGTCCTCTCGGTTCTTCGGGGAGAGCGCTCTCCCGATCAGCGCTACCGCACCCGCCGCCAGTAGCGGGAACAGCGCCACCGTGAGCACCAGCGTCGTCAGCAACACGCCGACGTTGATCGAGTCCGAGTCGAAAGCCGACCACTTGATCCACGCGTAGACGTTGGCCGCTAGGTAGAACACCGGCACGATCAGGGCCGGCAGCAGGACGAACGCGGCCGTGACGACGATCCCGATGGCGAGCCCGATCGGCCTGTCGCCGCCCACGTCAGTGGCCTCGCCCCTCGGGCTTGGAATGGTCGAGCTTCTCGGACAGCCACCACCGCGTGGTGACCACCTTGGGCCGGGTGTAGAAGCGGACGCCGTCGGTTCCGGTGGCGTGCAGGTCGCCGAAGAACGAGTTCTTCCACCCGCAGAACGGGAAGAACGCCATCGGGGCCGCCACGCCGATGTTCACCCCGAGCATCCCGGCCTCGGCCCGGCGCTTGAACTCGCGGGCGTTCGCGCCGGACGTGGTGAAGATCGACGCCGCGTTCCCGTAGGTGCTCGAGTTCATCACGTTCAGCGCCTCGTCGATGTCCGCCGCCCGCATGACCGAGAGCACCGGCCCGAACATCTCGTCCTTCCACAGCGACATGTCCGGCGTCACGCCGTCGAGCACGGTGGGTCCGAGGAAGAACCCGTCCGCCGGTCCGATGCCGCGGCCGTCGAACGCAACGTTCACTTGCTCCTCGTGCTGCTCGATGTAGCCGATCAGCTCCTTGCGGCGCTCGTCGCGGATGATCGGGCCCATGTCGGTTTCGGGGTGCATCCCGTTGCCCACCGTCAGGCGTTCGGCCTGCGCCGTGAGCTCCTGCACCAGTGCGTCGCCGACCGTCCCCACGCCGACGGCCACGCTGCCGGCCAGGCACCGCTGCCCGGCGTTGCCGAACGCCGAGGACAGGATGGCCGTGACGGTCTTGTCGAGCTCGGCGTCGTCCATGACCAAGAGGTGGTTCTTCGCGCCGCCGAGCGCCTGCACCCGTTTCCCGTGCGAGGCTGCGGTGGCGTAGATGTAGTTCGCCACCGCGACCGAACCCACCACCGACACGGCCGAGACGTCCGGGTGCGCCAGCAACGTGTCCACGGCGTCTTTCGCCCCGTGGACCAGGTTGAACACGCCCTCGGGCACGCCGGACTCGATCAGCAGCTCGGCAAGGCGAACCGCCGACAGCGGCGTGCGCTGCGACGGCTTGAGCACGAACGTGTTCCCCGACACGAGCGCGAGCGGGATCATCCAGAGCGGCACCATGTGGGGGAAGTTGAACGGCGTGATCCCGGCGCACACGCCGACCGGGAACCGGACGAGCTCCTCGTCGATGCCGTTGGCGATCTGGTCGAGGTTCGTGCCCATCAGCAGCGTCGGGGCGCCGCAGGCGAGCTCGACGACCTCGATGGCGCGGCGGACCTCGCCTTGGGACTCGGGCAGCGTCTTGCCGTTCTCCTTCGTGACGAGCTGCGCGAGCTCCTCGAAGTGGTCCTCGAGGATCGCCTTGAACTTGAACATCACCTGCGCCCGGTCGGGCACCGGCGTGTTCGCCCACGCCGGGAAGGCGTCTTTGGCGGCCTTTACCGCCCTGTTGACCTCCTCCGTCGTGGAGTAGGGCAACATGGCGATGGTCTCCCCGGTGGCCGGGTCGTAGATCGGGTCGACCTCGTCGGAGCCGGGCTCCTCGAACCGTCCGGCGATCAGGCTCGGAACCGTGGACGCGCTCATCGTCACACCCCCATCCTGCTCCTGGCGACGAACTTCCCCTGCCCCTCGGTGCCGTGGAACTCACCGTTCTCGACGAGCACGTTGCCGCGCTGCATCACGACCTCGGGCAGGCCCTTCACCTTCATGCCCTCGAAACACGAGTAGTCCACGTTCATGTGGTGGGTCTCGGCCGAGATCACGCGCTCGTGGTTCGGGTGGAACACGACGATGTCCGCGTCCGACCCTGGGGAGATCGTTCCCTTGCGCGGGTACAGGCCGAACATCTTCGCCGGCGCCGTGGCCACGAGCTGCACGAACCGGTTCAGGCCGATCTTGCCGTCGTGCACGCCCTGGAAGATCAACGTGTACCGGTCCTCCACGCTCGGCAGGCCGTTCGGGATCTTCGAGAAGTCGCCCTTGCCGAGATCCTTCTGCCCGATGTAGTTGAACGGCGCGTGGTCGGTGGCGACGAGCTGGAGGTCGCCCTGGCGCAGCCCCGACCACAGCTCCTCCTGGTGGTCCTTCGGCCGGAGCGGGGGAGAACACACGAACTTGGCGCCTTCGAACCCCGGCCGGGCCATGTCGTCCTGCGACAGGTACAGGTACTGCGGACAGGTCTCCGCGTAGGCCGGGAGCCCGCGGTCGCGCGCCTCGCGCACGGCGTTCAGCGCGTCTCGCGAGGACAGGTGGACGATGTAGGCGGGGGTGCCGGCCAGCTCGGCCAGCGCAAACACGCGGTGCACGGCCTCGCCCTCCATGACGGCCGGCCGGGTCAGCCCGTGGTTGATCGGGTCGGACTTGCCCGCGGCCACGTACTCCTTCACGAGCACGTCGATCGGCCCGCCGTTCTCCGCGTGCATCATGATCAGCGCGCCGCTGTTCGCCGCCCGCTGCATCGCCGTGAAGATCGATGCGTCGTCGAGCATGAACACGCCGGGGTAGGCCATGAACAGCTTGAACGAGGTCACGCCCTCGCCGACCAGCTCGTCCATCTCCTTCAGGACCTGGTCGTTGACCTCCTTGACGATCATGTGGAACCCGAAGTCGAGGAAGGACTTCTGCGCCTTCTCGTGCCACGTGTCGAGGCCCTTGCGGAGCCCCTCGCCGGTGCCCTGGAGCGCGAAGTCCACGATGGTCGTCGTGCCGCCGAACGCCGCGGCGCGCGTCCCGGTGGCGAAGTCGTCCGAACAGAACGACCCCCCGAACGGGAGGTCGAAGTGGGTGTGCGGGTCCACCCCACCCGGCATCACGTAGCGGTCGGTGGCGTCGTAGACCTTGTCGGCCTCGACCGACATCCCCGTCCCGATCGCCGCCACCTTCCCGTCTTCGATCACGACGTCGGCCTGCGTCGTCTCGGTGGCGGTGACGACGGTGCCGCCGCGGATCAACGTCCTGGTCATGTTGGTTCGGCCCCCTTCGGAACGGTCGAGAAGGAGCATCATCCGACGGGGCCACCCGGAGCGGCAACCCGACCCACCCCGGAAGGGCCGATATGCTGCGGCGATGCCAGATCCCGGGTGGCACCTGGCCCAGCTCAACATCGCGACCCTGCGGGCGCCGCTGGACTCGCCGCAGCTCGCGGGGTTCGTGGAGGCGCTCGAGCCCGTGAACGCCCTGGCCGACGCCAGGCCCGGCTTCGTGTGGCGCCTGCAGGCCGAGGGTGGCGACGCCACCTCGATCCGGGCGTTCGACGACGACCGGATCATCGTGAACCTGACGGTGTGGGAGGGCGTCGAGGCCCTCGAGGCGTTCGTGTTCGCCGGGCGCCATCTCGACGTGCTCCGGCGCCGCCGCGAGTGGTTCCAGAAGATGGACCGGGCCTACCTGGTCCTGTGGTGGATCCCGGCGGGAACGATCCCCACGCTCGACGAGGCCGCCGAGCGACTGCACCTGCTTCGCGAGAGCGGACCGTCACCCGAGGCGTTCACGCTTCAGGAGCGGTTCCCCGCGCCGGGCGCGGCGATCGTCACCTGAACGCCGGGATCACGTCCTGCCCGAACCCGGAGATCACGCCGGCTACGTCGTCCACCATCGAATAGATGTTGAACTGGTGCACCCCGAGCCCCTCGAGCTCCTTCAGCTTGGCCCGGACCTGCTCCGGCGTCCCGATCACGCAGAAGCGGTCGACCACCTCGTCGGTGACGAACTCGGCGTGCTCGGCCCCGATCCGCCCGTGGTCCGAGTAGTCGTAATGCTCGCGAGCCGCGATGAAGTCGGTGAGCTCCTGCGGCAGCTCGCCGGTCTTGTACTTGTTCACCAGGTCCACCACGTGGTTCGAGACCAGCGCGGGGAACCACCGGACCTGGTCGCGGGCATGCGCGAGGTCGTCCGTGAGGTACGCGGGGGCCGCGCTCATGATCTGGATGTCCTCGAACCGGCGACCGGCCTCCTCGGCGCCCTCGCGCACGTACCTGAGCGACCACTCGACGATGTAGGGGTCGGCCAGCTGCATGATCAGCCCGTCGGCGACGCGGCCTGCGGCACGGAGCGCCTTCGGCCCGTACGCTGCGACCCACACCGGCAGCGTGCCGGTCGCCCACTTCAGCTGGGTGGCGGTGCCCCCGTAGTCGACCTCGCGGCCCTCGGCCAGGTCCTTGATCGTCCGGCAGGCCTCTTCCAGTCGCTCCACCGTCACCGGCGGCTTGCCGATGACGCGCCGGGCGCTGTCGCCGCGGCCGATGCCCATCACCATCCGTCCACCCGAGATCTCGTTCAGGGTCGCCAGCACGCTCGCCGTGACCGTCACGTCGCGCGTGGCCGGGTTCGTGACGCAGGGACCGATCTTCACGCGCTCCGTGTTCGTCGCAACGAGCGTGAACACGGGGTAGACCTCCTGCCACAGGACGTGGGAGTCCCAGGCCCAGATGTAGTCGAACCCCTGGTTCTCGGCCAGCCTGGCCCAGTCCACCACCCGCGACGCCGGCGGGTCGAGCATGAAGGTCACTCCGAAGTCCATCGCGTCTCCTTTCCGAAAGGCAGCAGTCTGCTCCACCCGGCGCCGGCGCGCCACCGAAGCCGGCCTTCGGATCGGATCAGCGCTTCGGCCACCACCGCCAGCGCTCGACCTGCACGGCGATCGCCGGGCCGCGGGGCAGACGCTCGCGCTCCTGCGGATACCGCTCCACGATCAGGGCCAGGGCGCGATCCAGTTCGGGCCCCTCCTCGACGATCGAGGCACGGCCGTCCGCCCGAACCCACCACAGGCGCCGCCAGTCTTCGTCGTAGCGGTCCACGAGCAAGCTGACCCGCGGTTCGTTCCGAACGTTCTTCAGCCGTTGGAGGGCGCGATCGCGTTTGGGTTTCTCGTCGATGATGAGCCACACCACATCCTCCTCGAGCGCGAACACCAGCGGTACCAGGTGCGGCGACCCGTCCGGCCGCACCGTCGCAAGCCGGGCCACCCTCGAATCCGCGAACCGCGCCCGCGCCTGACGTTCGTTCATCCCGCTCAGGGCCTCCTTCTCCCGGGGGGCTCCGCACGGCTCTCGCGCTCGCCCCCCTGACTCCGGACCCCTGCTCACCCCCGGGCCGGTCTTCGAGACTAGAGGGGCGGGCCGCGGAAGCGAAAGAGGGACTTTCGCCCCTCGGATGGCACGCCCGACGGCCGGTTCTGGGGTAGGAGCGATCGACGACGATCGTTCCGTGACGGATCAGCGATCGGTCGAAGGTGCCGCCATGTGGGACCTGGACGTCGGGGTGGGGCTGCGATGAAGCTGTTCCGGACGACGTGCCCCGTGTGCGACGAGGTCGAGGTCGCCTCCGACGCCATCTTGTTCTCCATCCTGGAGCCCGACGAGTGCCGGGGTGGCCCGCGCGGTGGCTACGGCTTCCTGTGTCCGAGCTGCGGGAACGGCGTCTGGAAAAGCGGCAGGGACCGTTCGGGGGTTTTCCTCCTGCTGATGGAGGCGGGGCTGGAGCCCATCCAGGACGTGGCCGAGCGGATCGTGCGTGACGTGCCGGCACCCCGGCCGTCCGGCCGTCGGGACCGTCGCCGGTTCCACTGATCGCGCGACGCTGTCGAGCCGACGGTCAGCTCGGCAGCCCGGAGCGCCGCATCGCCCCCCAGGTTGGCGGATTGCGCAGGATCGTCTGGATCGTCGCCCGGAATCGCTCCACGGCCAGGAGCTGGTGGAACCCGACGAACTCGAGCAGCCCCGCCGCGGGTTCAGCAGCATGGCCCGGTGTCGCCACAGGTTCGTCCCGCCGACCCGCTCGACGGCGTCGCGACGGAGCAAGCCGAACGCGCCGAAGATGATCATGAGGGCGCCGAGCCGCGTCCACCCGGCCCGTCCCGGGAAGAACGCCCGGGCGTATTCGACGATCTGGAGGCGCTCGATCCAGCGCCGTGGCATCCGGAGCTCCCCGGGACGACCCATCTCCATGACGGCCCCGTTCAGCGGCCGGATGGTCCCGCCGACGGCGATGACGGTGTCGTCCTCGATGAACAGCCGGGACGCCCGCGGGATGGCCTCCGCGTCCAACACCGAGTCCGAGTCCACCGGGCGATCAAAGCGCGCCCCGCCCCTCGCCGAGCCCGGAGACGACCTCGACCTCGTGCCCGGCGTTCTCCAGGACGTGTTCGAGCACCATCCGAACCGTCCAGTCGTCCTCGATGGCCAGGATCGAGCCCAACGTTCGTTGTTCCCGTCGGCGTGCGAGGTCGGCGATCGGCGCCGCTGGTTGGGCATATCGGCAGGCGTTCGGGTCGGGTCAAGCCGCGATCGGCAGGCCGAGCCGACCGGGGCTCCCGATCGTGGGTCATTGGCGGAGAAGGCCGTGCTCCATGGCGAACATCGCTGCGGCGGCGCGGGTCGAGACTCCCAGCTTGCCGTAGATGTGCTGGACGTGGTGCTCGGCGGTCCGGGGCGAGATCACGAGCGCCTCGGCGAGGGCACGGTTCGACAGGCCCCGCGCCACCAGGCGGATCACCTCGATCTCGCGATCGGACAGGCCTGCCGGCCACCCGGTCCGGGCACCAGCGGGGCGGTGGCCGGCCGCCTCCACCACCCCCCGGGCACACTCGGGGTCCAGGCGACCGTCCCGGGCCTCCGCGGTGACGACCTCGGCCGCCTCCTGGGACGACCTGCCGGGGCGGTGGGGCCGATCCTGCGTCACCGCCTGGAAGACGTCCGCCGCCGCGAGCAGCCGCGCCTCCGGCGGGATCCCGCTCGCGGCCGCGCCGTGATGGTAGCCGGAGCCGTCCTGCCGCTCGTGGTGCATCCCGGCGATCCGCGCCAGGGGTTGCAGCGTGGACGAGCGCGCCAGGATGCGTTCGGTCTGGTACGCGTGCAGCCGGACCTCCTCCCATTGGGCGGTGCTCAGCCGGCCGGGCCGCTCCCACACCCCCGTGCCGACCGCGGTCCGACCGAGGTCGTGTAGGAGCGCTGCGCGCCGGACCGAGCCGGCATCGGGCAGGCCGATCCGCTCCGCCCCCGCGACCGCGAGGTCGGCCACCCCCGATGAGTGCCCGAGGGTGTAGGCGGACTTCAGGTCGACCATGTCGGCGAACGCCTCGGCCACGGGGTCGAGACGGTTCCGCGGGATCACGCGGACCGGTTCGGGCTCTGCCTCGAGGACGGCCGTCCAGGGATCCTCCTGATCGAGCCGGTCGAGGACGATCGGGGCGATCTCGCGCACCACCCCGGCCACCGCCGGGTCGAACCACCCACCCGCTCGCCGTTCGATCATCGCGGCCACGGCCTCGGCCCCGCCGAGCCGGTGGTAGATGACCGACTGCATGGCGGGCTCGGCGATCCGGGCCGCGATCGCGATCTCGTCCCCTCGGAGCTTCTGCGGCGCCCCCTTGCCGTCCCAGCGCTCCAGGTTCTCGTGCACCGCTCGCCGGACGTCGTCGCCGAGCCCCAGCCGTTCGGCCATCAACGCGGCGACCTCGCACGTTGCCCGCATGACCGAGGCGTCGGCCTCTTTGCCGGCCGCCAGGGCCCGCAGGAGATACGCGGGGCGCCGCAGGCCCGTGCCGCGCCCGGTCAGGCCCATCAGCGTGGCCATCTCGCGCCCCCGAGCCACGTCGGTCCGCTCCGCCACCTCGCGCATCGAGAGGTCGTCCGGCCCGAAGAGCACCACCTCCTCGTGGGAGCTGGCCGTGCACCCGAGGTGTTTGAGCAGGGTCGTGTAGTAGGTGGTGGCGACGTCCGGCTCGGGCAGGTTCAGTCGGCGGGCCGCCTCGGTGGCGACGACGCAGGCACGGATGGCCTTCTCCGGTGCCTGGCCCATCGCCAGGTCCGTGGTCAGCGAGAGCGCCGCCAGCAGGTCGGCGAGTCGCAACTGGTCGTCGGCCACGCGCCCTCCCGGTTCGACGAACGCCCCAGGATGGCAGGCCCCGCCGCCCTCGGCCAGGGCCGGCGCCGGGCTCCACGACTCGAACGGGTGCTGGCGGCTCGAAGATGGGCAGTCCTACCGATGATCCGGCCCGGCGAGGCGGCGGACGATCGGACGCACCAACGGAGGAGGCCGGACATGGTGCAGACGCTGGACATCCGCCGACGGACTCGCGCGGCATCGGTCGGGCGACCCACCTTGCTCACCCCCGTGTTCCTCACCGTGGCCGCGGCCGAGCTCGCCTATTTCACCGCCGACGGGGTGCTGCTCCCGGCGCTCCCGCGGTACGTCGAGGGGCCGCTGAACGGCGGCAACGTCGCCGTCGGCCTGGTGATGGGCGCGTTCAGCCTCTCGGCGTTCTTCCTTCGACCGCTGGCCGGCCGGATGGCCGATCGCCGGGGGCGGCGCATCCTGATGGTGGCCGGCGCCTCGCTGTTCGCCCTGTCCGTCGCGGGGTACCTGGTGGCGGGCTCGGTCCAAGCGCTGTCGGCGATGCGGTTGCTGACCGGTGTCGGCGAGGCCCTGTTCTTCGTGGGGGCCCTGAGCGCGAACATGGACCTCGCGCCCGCCGAGCGGCGCGGCGAGGCCATGAGCTTCGCCTCGCTCGCGTTGTACATCGGGATCGGGGCCGGACCGTTCCTGGGTGAGGCCGTCATCGACCGGTTCGGCTTCTCGAGCGCATGGTGGCTCGCCATCGCGCTGGCGGGGGTGGCCGTGGTGCTCAGCCTCCGGCTCCCGGCGATGAAACCCGGCGACCAGGAGGCGCCCGCCGCCGGGGCCCGGCTGGTGCACCCGGCCGGCGTGCTTCCGGGCCTGGTCCTGCTCGCCGCGATCTGGGGGATGGCCGGGTTCCTCACGTTCGTGCCGCTGTATGCGCTGGACCTGCGGATGGGCGGGGCCAGCCTCGTCCTCGCGCTGTTCGCGGGCATCGTCGTGCTCATCCGCAGCGTCGGCGCCCGGATCCCTGATCGGCTCGGGGCGGGGAGGGCCACGCGCATCGCCCTCGGCCTGACGGGTGTCGGCCTGGCCGCGATGGGCACCTGGCGAACGCCCACCGGCCTGGTCGCCGGGACCGCGCTGCTCGGGGTGGGGGTGGCGCTGTTCACGCCGGCGTTGTTCGCGCTGGCCCTGGACGGCATCCGGCCGAACGAGCGGGGCGCCGTGATGGGAACGACGAGCGCGTTCCTCGATCTGGCGTTCGGGGTCGGGCCGGCGACCCAGGGGTTCGTCGCGGCCTCGGTGGGGCGCGGCGGCACGTTCCTGGTGGGTTCGGCGGTCGCGTGGGCCGGCCTGGGCCTGGTCGTCGCGTCGAAGCTCGGCCGAAGGGAACGCCGGCCCGTCGAACCCTGACCGCGTACGCTGGCGCGGCTCGGCCGCCGGCCGGCGCGAGGGAGGACGGGTGAAGATCGGGGAGATCAAGGCGGGGGTCGTGGGAGTCGGGTTCGTCGGGGTCGCGCACGTCGAGGCGCTGCGCCGGCTGGGGGTCGACGTGGCCGGGGTGGTGGGCTCGAGCCCGGAACGGGCGGCCGCGAAAGCCGAACGGGCCAACCTGCCCCGCGTCTACGAGAACGTGGAGGCGCTCCTCGCGGACCCCGACGTCGACGTGGTGCACGTGGCGACCCCGAACCACCTTCACGCCGAGCAGGTGCGCGCGGTGCTGGAGGCCGGGAAACACGTCCTGTGCGAGAAGCCGCTGGCGCTCTCGCCGGGGGAGACGGCAGACCTGCTTCGGCGGGCCGAGGCCTCCGGTCTGGTCCACGCCGTCTGCCACAACCTCCGCTTCTATCCGCTCTGCCACCAGATGCGAGCCATGGTGAGCTCGGGGGCGATCGGCGAGCCGCGCTTCGTCACAGGCGGGTATCTCCAGGACTGGCTCCTCCTGCCGACGGACTGGAACTGGCGGCTCGAGCCGGAGAAGGCGGGGGAGCTCCGGGCCGTGGCCGACATCGGCTCCCACTGGCTCGACCTGGCCCGGTTCGTCACCGGCCACCGCGTGGTCGAGGTCATGGCCGACTTGCACACGCTGGTCCCCGTCCGGCGCCACCCCGAAGGGCCGGTGGAGGCGTTCGCCGAGACGCCCACCGACGTGGACCTGATCGAGGAGGCCATGAGCTCGGACGACGCCGCCGGGATCCTCGTGCGGATGGAGAACGGCGCGCGTGGGTCGCTCGTCGTGTCGCAGGTGGCCGCCGGTCGAAAGAACTCGCTCTGGCTGGAGGTGGACGGGACCGAGTCCGCGCTCTCCTGGTCCTCGGACGACCCCGACCGGCTCTGGGTGGGGCATCGCGGCAGGCCGAACGAGATCCTTCATCGCGATCCCGCGTTGGTGGCCGAGGAGGTTCGGGGCGTGATCGGGTACCCGGCGGGACACGTCGAGGGATATGCGGACACGTTCCGGGCGTTGTTCGCCGCCGTCTACGCCGACATCGCGCGCGGCGAGCCGTCCCCCGAGCCCGCCTACCCGACGTTCGCCGATGGCCACGACGCGCTGTGCGTGCTCGAGGCGGTGCGAACGAGCTCGGCCGAGGGACGCTGGACCGAGGTCCGGCGGTAGGGACGCGTCTCGAATCGCCGGGTCGTCGGTCCCCTGCGGGCCGGGACCATCGGCCGCAGGAGACCACCGATCCCCTGGCTACGGTCGAATTGGCAGGGCGGGGGGCGGACCGGAGAGACCGGGGAAGGGGTGGGTGCCACGGCTCCCACGGTTCAGAGCGTCAGGGAGGAGCACGAGCAGTTCCTCCCGTTCCTCGAGGAGATCCGGCGGGTCGCCGACTCCATCGGCCGCGTGTCGACCAAGTCGTTGCTCGGCCGGGTGGACGAGATCCACGGGTTCCTCGCGCACCGGCTCATCCCGCATGCGGTCGCGGAAGGCCGTCTCATGCTCCCGCTCGTTCGGAAGCTGCCCGCGGGCGGCGAGGCCGCACTCGGCATGAATCAGTGCCACGTGCAGGTCGGCCGCCTCACCGACGAACTGGAGGCCGCGAGGGGACGCGCTGAGAGCGCGGGACTGGACACCGAGCTGGAGTCCGAGCTCCGCCGGATCCTCTACGGCGCCCACGCCCTGCTCACCGCCCACTTCGCGCAGTTCGAGGACGTCTTCGCCGCCATCGAGGCGGCGCGCAGCCCCTCCGAACGCGCGGACCTGTTCGAGGCCGTCGAGCGGTCGGCTCAGGAGGTCTCCGACCAGTACGAGTAGCCCGAGCGGCCGCTTCCGCGCCGCCGCGCTCGTTTCGAGACGGGGCCTACCGTCCTGCCTCGCGGAGGTCCCTCGACCGTACGGGGACCCTTCCCGACCGTCCAGCATTCCGATCTGGGAGATATGAATTCCTGCCACGCCGTCCGACCGGAAGCCTCGCCCGAAAACGGCGCGATCCTGCTCGTCGGCAACCCGAACGTGGGCAAGTCGGCGCTGTTCGCGGCTCTGACGGGGCGGTACGTGGCCGTCTCGAACTACCCCGGCACCACCGTGGAGATCGCCCGCGGTGCGGCGGGTCTGAACGGCGCCGCGCGTGCCGTGGTCGACACCCCGGGGATCCGGGGCACGGTTCCGATCTCCGATGACGAACGGGTGGCGCGCGATCTCCTCATGGACGAGGAGCGACCCACCATCGTGCAGGTCGCGGACGCGAAGAACCTGCGCCGCTCGCTCCTGCTCACCCTCGAGCTGGCCGAGACGGGCCTGCCGATGGTGCTCGCCGTGAACATGACCGACGAGGCCGAGGCGCGCGGTATCACCGTGGACCTGGACCACCTGTCGGCGCTCCTCGGCGTGCCGGTGGTGGGAACCGTGGCCACTCGGCGTTCCGGGGTCGATGCCCTCGAGGCCGGGCTTCCGCAGGCCCGGCCCGCCGAGCCTTCGACGTCGGTCGGCGCCGCCGCCGGCGAGGTCGTCGCTCGGGTGGCGGCGCTGGTCCCGCCGGCCCCGTTCCCGCCTCGAGGCGTGGCTCGCATGCTGCTGTCCGGTGACGACGAGCTCGCCGACCGGCTGGACCTGTCCCATCGGGCGCGCGACGAGGTGGCGCGGGGCCGGCAGGACCTCGAACGCCTGCTGGGCGTACCCGCGGCCGTCGCCTTCAATCGCTCGCGTCTCGCGGCGGCCGACCGGATCGTCGAGGCCGTCGTGACCCGCCACCGCGTTCGGCGGTCGGTGGGGGAGGCCGCCGGCAGGGTGGCAGCCCATCCGCTGCTCGGCTGGCCGATCCTGGCCGTCGTGCTGGTGCTCGTGTATCTGCTCGTCGGGCGCCTGGGGGCGGGGACCCTGGTCGACCTGCTCGAGGACCGCCTGTTCGGCGAGGTCGTCAACCCGTGGGCGCGGGACGCGGCGAGCCGGCTGATCCCGGTCGGGGTGGTCGAGCGCTTCCTCGTCGGCCCGTACGGGCTGGTCACGATGGCGCTCACGTACGGCTTGGCGATCATCCTCCCGGTCGTCGCGACGTTCTTCTTCGCGTTCGGCGCGCTCGAGGACTCCGGCTACCTTCCGCGGCTGGCGCTCCTGCTGGATCGCTCGTTCCGCCGGATGGGCCTGAACGGCAAGGCGGTCCTGCCGATGGTGCTCGGCCTGGGATGCGTCACGTTGGCGACCATGACCACGCGCGTCCTCGAGACGCGCAAGGAACGCCTCCAGGTGACCCTGCTCCTGGCGTTGTCCGTTCCCTGTTCGGCCCAGCTCGGCGTGATCCTCGGCATGATCGCGGCGACCGGTGCGGTCGGCACCGCCGTCTGGTCCGGCGTGGTCGTGGCGTCGCTGCTGGCGGTGGGGTTCCTCTCGGCGAAGGTGATCCCGGGGCCCGTCTCCGACTTCGTGCTCGAGCTTCCGCCGCTCCGCGTCCCGTCCGTTCGCAATCTCGCCCTCAAGACCGGGGCCCGGATGGAGTGGTACCTGAAGGAGGTCATCCCGGTCTTCGTGCTCGGCACGGCCATCCTGTTCGCGCTCGACGAGACCGGGCTGCTCGGCGTGCTGGAGCGCGGGCTGTCGCCGGTCGTTCAGGGGTGGCTCGGACTTCCGGCCGCGGCCACCGGGGTGCTCCTGATCGGGTTCCTGCGACGCGACTACGGTGCGGCGGGCTTGTTCGCGCTCGCGCTGCAGGGGGCGCTCTCGCCGGCCCAGGTCCTGGTGGCCCTGGTGGTCATCACGCTGTTCGTCCCCTGCATCGCCAGCGTGCTTGTGATCGTCCGCGAGTTCGGGGCGCGGGTCGCCGCCGCGATGCTCGCGTTCGTGTTCGGGTTCGCCCTCGGCGTCGGGGGGTTGCTGAACCTCGCCCTGGAGGTCTTCGATGTCCGGATCGGGTGACCGTCACCTGCGATGCCCGCTCTGCGGTCACGAGATCGAGACGGCCGCCCTGCCCTGTCACGCGTCGTGCCCTCTAGGACCTCGGTGCGGGCTGATCTGCTGCCCCAGTTGCGGCTACCAGGTGGTCGACGAGTCCCGGAGCGTCATCGGCCGGCTGCTCCGGGGCCGGCCTCGTGGCTCGGATGCCGCCCCCGGGCCGAGCCGCCGCGCCGAGACCGACGTCCCCCTCACCCACGTCCGGAGCGGGTCGCGGGCCGAGATCCGCTCGCTGCGGGGGATGGCTCCGGGTCGGAGCGCCCGCCTGGGGGCGTTCGGGGTGGTGCCGGATACCCAGGTCACGCTCGTTCAACATCGTCCGGTCCCCGTGATCCGGGTGGGCGAGACCGAGATCGCGTTGTCGGAGGAGATCCTCGGCCAGATCTGGGTCTCCCCGGCGGACGTGACCGCCGAGTCGCCCACCGGGTGACCCCTACAGCGGCGGCCGGGCGCTCCGGTTTGACGACCGATACCCCAAGGGGGTATAGGTATAGGTATATGGAGGTTCACGACCGGCGTTCGGGGAAACGGGGTTGGAGATGACGGGGAGCGAGATCGTCGTGGCGGTGGGCGGCGTCGGGCTGATCGCCGGCCTGGCCTACTTCTTCTTCGGCCCGAAGCAGGCCAGTCGCGCCGAACTTCGCGGTGGCGTCCAGGAGGTCGACATCGTCGTCAAGGGCGGCTACTCGCCGAACCTCATCCGGGTCCAGGAGGGCGTGCCGCTCCGGTTGGTGTTCGACCGCCGGGAGAACAGCGACTGCTCGGCGCGCGTCGTGTTCCCCGACTTCGGCGTGAGCAAGTCGCTTGCCGCCTTCGGCCGGACCACCGTGGAGTTGCTGCCGGAACGAGCCGGGGAGTTCGGGTTCGCCTGCGGGATGAACATGCTCCACGGGACGCTGGTGGTCGAGACGGGCAACGGCAACGGCAGCGGCGCGACCGCGACGGCGCCCGGAGACGTCGCGGACGCAACGGCGTCGGCGGGCGTCGTGGAGGCGCCGGCCGAGGCGGAGCACCGCCACGAGGTGGCGCGCGCCGTCGGCGTCGGACCCGTCCGCGAGGTCACGGGGACGAGCCGGGTCGAGTTCTCCCTGCGCGGCGGCGGCGTGAGCTGCCCGACGTGCGTCCGGAACATCGAGTCGGTCCTGCACGGCCTGCCCGGCGTCGACGACGTTCAGGTCAACTTCGGCGCCGAACGCGTGAGCGTCGAGTTCGATCCCGACCGCGTGGAGACCGGGGAGATGCGCGACGCGGTCGCCCGCGCCGGGTACCGCGTGGAGGAGCGCCCCGAGCCGGGAACCGAAGCCACGGAGGACGCCGAGGCGGAGGCCCGCCGGGCCGAGATCCGCGACCTGTCGTGGCGCGTGCTCGTCGGCGCCGTCCTGACGGCCCCGGTGCTCGTGGCCGTGATGGCGGCCGACGTCTTCGACGCCGGGTGGGTCCCCGAGTTCCTCATGGAACCCTGGGTGCAGCTCGCACTCATCACGCCGGTGATGCTCTACACGGGCTGGCCCATCCACCGCACCGGGTGGCTGACGCTGCGCAACCGGGCCGCGGACATGAACACGTTGATCACGATCGGGACCACCGCGGCGTTCGTCTACAGCCTGGTCGTCACGCTCGCTCCGGGCACGCTGCCCGAGGACCTCCGGGAGGTCTATTTCGAGGCGGTCGGCGTGATCCTCACCCTCATCCTGCTCGGGCGGCTGCTCGAGGCTCGCGCCAAGGCCGGCACGGGCGAGGCCATCCGCGCGCTCATCGGCCTCCAGGCCCGGACGGCCCGCGTGATCCGCGACGGGCAGGAGCGGGAGATCCCGGTCGAGGACGTGGAGCTCGACGACGTCGTGCTCGTTCGCCCGGGCGAGAAGGTTCCCGTCGACGGCGAGATCGTTGACGGGCGCTCCTCGATCGACGAGTCCATGGTCACCGGCGAGCCCATCCCGGTCTCCAAGGGGCCGGGGGACGAGGTCATCGGCGCCACGATCAACCAGACCGGAGCCTTCCGCTTCCGCGCCACGAAGGTCGGCAAGGACACGATGCTGGCCCAGATCATCAAGCTGGTCGAGCAGGCCCAGGCCTCGAAGGCGCCGATCCAGCGTCTGGCGGACCTCGTGGCGAGCTACTTCGTGCCGGCGGTGATCTTTATCGCGATCGGCACGTTCGTGGTGTGGTACCTGGTCGGCCCCAGCCCCGCGCTGACCTTCGGGCTCGTCTCGGCCGTGTCGGTCCTGATCATCGCGTGCCCCTGCGCGCTCGGGCTGGCCACGCCGCTGTCGATCATGGTGGGGACCGGGAAAGGCGCCGAGAACGGCGTGTTGATCCGTTCCGCCGAGTCGCTCGAGACCGCCCACAAGCTCGACACGATCGTCCTGGACAAGACGGGGACGATCACCAAGGGGGAGCCCGCGCTCACCGACGTGGTTCCGGTGGGATCGCCCTCGCCCGACGAGCTGCTGCGCCTGGTGGCCTCCGCAGAGCGCTCCTCCGAGCACCCGCTGGGCCAGGCCGTCGTCCGCGGGGCCGCCGAGCGCGGCGTGCAGCTCGCCGAACCCTCGGACTTCCAGTCCGTGACCGGCCGGGGGATCGAGGCCACCGTGGACGGCCACGCCGTGCTGGTCGGCACGCGGCAGCTCCTGGCGGATCGCGGCGTGGACCCCTCGAAGCTGGAGGAGGCGGGGTCGCGCCTGGCCGAAGACGGGAAGACCGCGATCTACGCGGCGATCGACGGCGCGCCCGCCGGCGTCGTGGCGGTCTCGGACACCCTCAAAGAGGACTCGCCCCGGGCCGTGCGAGCGCTTCGGGACCTCGGCCTCGAGGTCGTGATGATCACGGGCGACAACCGCAGGACCGCGGAGGCCGTGGCCCGGCAGGTGGGCATCGGCCGCGTCCTGGCCGAGGTGCTCCCGGAGGACAAGGCGCTCGAGGTTCGCCGGCTCCAGGACGAAGGCAAACTCGTGGCGATGGTGGGGGACGGGATCAACGACGCCCCCGCGCTCGCGCAGGCCGACGTCGGGATCGCCATCGGCACCGGGACCGACGTGGCGATCGAGGCCGCCGACGTGACGCTCATCTCGGGGGCGCTCGGCGGCGTCGCGACCTCGGTCGGATTGAGCCGGGCCACGATGCGCAACATCCGCCAGAACCTGTTCTTCGCGTTCGTCTACAACTCGTTGGGGATCCCGGTGGCGGCCGGAGCGTTGTACGCGGCGACCGGGCTGCTGCTCAGCCCCATGATCGCCGCCGGCGCCATGGCCCTGTCGTCCCTGTCGGTGGTCGGCAACGCGAACCGCCTACGCGCGTACAAGGCTGCCGCGCTCCCTGCGGAGGGCACCTCGGCCGATCACGTTGAGGTCGAGGTCCACGAGCACGAGGAGGCGAAGGAGGAAGCGATGGAGACGGTGCGAGACCCCGTGTGCGGCATGGACATCGATCCCGCCACGGCCGCGGGAACGGCCGAACACGACGGCACGACCTACTACTTCTGCTCCGAGTCCTGCCGGGAGCGGTTCGTGGCCGAACCGGAGAAGTTCGCCGCGTAGCCGATCGGAAGCTTCGTCCGTCGGGAGCTCGCGGAACGGGACCGTCCGGGAACCATCGGCTCGGTCACGGCAGTCGGACCTTCATGAAGATCCCCGCGGCGATCCGAGCCCTGGTCCTGGGCGTCGTCGCGATCGTCGGGATCTCGTGTGCCGACCTCCCTCCGACCGGGCCCACCGGCAGCGAGGGGACCGAGGCGACCTGGACGCCGGTGGCGGCTTCGCCCCTCACCCCTCGATACGGGGCCCGGGCGTTCTGGGTCGACGGCCGGATCGTTGTCGTCGGCGGATCGGCGTCACAGCCGTGTCCACCGACGGCGGACTGCACCTACCCGGACGAGCCGCCGCTGTCGGACGGGGCGTCCTTCGATCCGGCGGGTGGAACGTGGACCCCGATCGCCGACGCCTCCGTCCCGATCTGGTGGGCGTCGGGAGCGGTCGTCGACGACACGCTGTACCTGTGGGTCCCACGGATCGCGAGCTGGTCCGGCACCAGGGCGGCGTTCCTTTCCTACTCGCCGGACTCGGACCAATGGGAGGAGCTTCCGACCCCGCCGATCGGGGACGACCTCACGTATCTGCTGGCCGAGTCCGGCCACTCGGTCATCGCCTACCAGAGCACCCAGGAGAACGGGATCCGGCCGGACCTGACGTTCGACGTCTCGGCTCGGACGTGGGCCGAGCTCCCACCCGATCCGCTCGCCCCGTCGTTCGACCGGACCGTCGTGTGGACGGACGCCGGCCTGGTCCTACTCGGGATCGAAGACGTCCCGCAGCCGGGGTCCGAGGGGCCGGCGGTCTACCGCGCCGCGGTCCTCGAGGCCTCCACCGGCTCGTGGCGGCGACTGCCGGACTCGGAGATCAGCGGGTACGACCCCTCCTGGTTCTGGGTCGACGGCACGCTGGTGAACCCCACGCTTGGCACGTCCGACGGCGGATCGAACTCGTGGGGGCGTGCCTACCCGCACGGCGGCCTGTTCGATCCGCGCACCGGAACCTGGTCGCCGCTGCCCGAACCGCCCGAACCCCCCGACGGCTTCCCCTTCCCCGAGGTGGCGGCCGCCGGGGACCACTATGTGTCGTCGTTCTCCGGCTGGGCGCTCCACGTCCCGAGCAGCCGATGGATCCCGTTGGATCCGCCGCCGAGCTCGGCACACGAGCAGGCCATGACCTGGGCCGACGATCGGCTGTTCGTCTGGGGCGGCGTTCGCTGGGACGACGACCGGCCGACGCTCCTCGGCGAGGGCTGGCTCTGGACTCCCCCGGAGGAGTCCGACTCGGGGATCGCGACACGCCCGGAAGTGGCGCGCATCGTCTGTGAAGCCGACGGGTCGACGTCCGTGCTCACGCCTGAGGTCGTCGCCCAACCCGACGGCGTTCACGTGGTGGTGGACAACGAGCTGGACGAGCCCGCCAGCCTGATCGGCGGGCTGGGCTTCGACGTCGATCCCGGGACGTCGGCATGGACGGTGCAGGTCGGACCGGGCGATCGTTCGGTGGCGTGTTGGCCGTTCGGCGACCATGGCGCGGACGAGACCCCGGCCCTCGTCCCCCTGCACGTGCTCGATACGGAGGGGTGGTTCGTGCCACCGGCCGAGCTCGCGTGCGGCCGGCAGTGGAGCGAGATCCGCGACTTCGTCGACCTCTCGTCCGGGCTCGCCGACGACCCGGTGGAGGCGGTGCGCGACCAGGCCAACGGCCTCGAGCCGGGCGACGTCCTCGAGATCTACCGGGCCGGGTATCCTGAGGCGGATCCCGGGAAAGAGGCCACCGTGGTGGTGTCCCGCGACGGCCGACTGGTCGTGCTCGCGTCCCTGACCCGCGCCGACGATGGTCGGTGGCTCGTCTCCGGTGGCTCGGGGTGCGCGGACGTCGCCATCAACCTTGGATAGTCGGACCTGCCGGCCTCCGTGCCCGGCCGGTGTGAAGATGCTCGGCGTGACCGAGCGATGACCGTGCTTTTCACTCAGGTCCGCGTTCGCGGCTTCCGGTCGCTCGTCGACGTGACGTTGCGACCGGGCGAGCTCACGGCGCTGGTGGGGGAGGCGCGCTCCGGCAAGTCGAACCTCCTGGCCGCGATCCGGGCGCTCGTCGACCCGGGCTCGCCGGCTCCGGCGGCAACCGACCTGTCCGTGGAGGGAGACGGCCGCATGCACCTGGAGGGGGTGCTGGCCGACGGGGGTCGCCTTCGGGTGGCCGGGACCCCGCCCGGGCTCGACGTCCGGCGCGACGGGACGCCGCCTGTGGTCTTCCTTCCCGCGGGCCTTCGCAGCGGCCGGGTGATGGCCGGACGGCCGCGGGAGCCGAGGTCCGCACCCGCGCGGATCGCGGCCGCCGTCCGCGAGGCGGCATCGAACACGCACGGCGGGTCGGACGCGGCGTTCGCCGGCGCGCTGGTGGGCGGGATCGAGTCGTGCGTCGAAGCGGGCGTCACCGGCACGCTGGTGTTGATCGAGGAGCCGGAGCTGTTCCTGCGCCCGCACACCCAGCGGTACCTCTACCGGCTCCTGCGCGAGCTCGCCTCGGCCGGCAACCAGGTCCTGTACAGCACTCACGCGCCGGCGTTCCTGAACGTCGCGCGCGTGGAGGAGTTCGCGCTGCTGCGGCGCCCGGCAGACGGCCGGACGAAGATCCGCCAACCGGCCCCGCTCGACCCCACCGAGGCGTTCCGCGTGATGAGCGAGTTCGACGCCGAACGCGGCGAGCTGTTCCTCTCGCGAGCCGCCGTGCTGGTCGAGGGTCGGACCGAGCAGCTCGTGTTGCCGTTCGTGTTCCTCGCGCTTGGCCACGACGTGGACCGTGAGGCCATATCGGTCGTCGAGTGCGGGGGCAAGTCGAACATCCCGCTGTTCGTGGAGGTGTGCCGGGCCGTCGGGGTGCCGCACCTGGTCGTGCACGATCGAGACGCGCCGGCCGGCGCCCGGCCGAGCACGGCCGAACGTGCGCTGAACGCCCTGATCGCCAGGACCGCCGGTCGCGAGCGCACCGTCGTGCTCGAACCCGACTTCGAGGGCGTCGCCGGGCTGCGCGGCAACCGCCACAAGCCCGAGCGGGCGTGGACCCGGTTCCGGTCCCTCACGCCGGACGCGGTTCCCGCACCGCTCCGGCGAGTCGTCGAGCTCGCCGTCTCCCTCGCGCGAGCGGGATGATGTCCGTCCGATGAGTCCGCGGTTCGGCTACGACGGAACCCTTCTCGAGCGGTTCCCGGCGATCCACGCGGGCGTGGTCCACGCGACCGGCCTGGCGAACGGGCCGAGCCCGCCCGCGCTGCTCGAGGGGTACCGGGCCGAACAGTGGGCCGCCGCTGAACGGCTGGAGCGGACGCCGATCGTGGACCTCCCGTCCATCGCTGCGTGGCGCCGGGCGTTCACGCGGTTCGGGGCGAAACCCACGCAGCACCGTAACGCCGCCGAGGCCCTGCTCCGCCGGCTCTCCAAGACGGGGGAGATCCCGTCGCTGAGCCGCCTGGTCGATCTCGGCAACCTGGTCTCGATCCGCCGCCACCTGCCGGTCGCCGTGTTCGATCTCGCCGGCGTCGCGGGCGCTCTGACCGTTCGACTCGCCGCCGGGAACGAGCCGTTCACCGAGATCGGTTCGACCGAGGTCGTCGTCCCCGAGCCCGGAGAGGTCGTCTTCGTGGACGAGGACGGGGTCGTGGCGGCCCGGCGATGGTGCTGGCGGCAGAGCGCCCAGAGCGCCACGAGGCCGGCGACTACGGAGGCGTTGATCGTCACCGAAGGACTCCACCGGTCGGCGGGCGACGACGTGGCGGCCGCG
This sequence comes from Actinomycetota bacterium, assembly GCA_036374435.1. GTDB lineage: Bacteria > Actinomycetota > UBA4738 > UBA4738 > HRBIN12 > CALGFI01. The sequence continues at coordinate 36,689 of DASUTU010000111.1, forward strand.
CTCGCCGACCTGACCTCGCTGCTGGTCGTCCATCAGCCGGGGAGCGCCGTCGAGTCCTGGCTGCTGTCGTCGAGCGCCCCGGTCGCGGCATAGCCCGGTGGACCTCGACCAACACCCGTCGGAACGGGACCTCCGAGCGATCCTCTTGATCCAGGCGATCCGCGCGTACCTGTACGGGCTCGGCAGCGTCGTGATCGGCGCGAGCCTCGCTGCGGGCGGGCTCAGCTCCGTGGTGGTGGGGTGGGTCTTCACGGCGATGCTCGCCGGGATGGCGGCGAGCTCGGCGATCGTCGGCCTTCTGGGTGAGCGGCTGGGGCGACGGCGCCTCTACGTGATCCTCCTGTTGACGGTCGGCGCGGCGGGATCGGTGTTCGCCGTGACGACCTCCGTCCCCCTGTTGGTGGTGGCGGCGCTCACCGGTTGCCTGTCCACCGATCCGAACGAGTCCGGGCCGATCACCTCGATCGAGCAGGCCATGATCGGCGAGGCGCCGGCCGGCCTTCGCCTGCGCGTGTTCGGCCGGTACAACGCGATCGCGTACGTGGCCGGCGCGGTCGGAGCGCTCGCGGGCGCGCTGCCCGGGCTGCTCGACACGCCCGCTCGGCCGTGGTTGTGGGCGTATCCGGTGCTGGCGGTCGTCGCGGCCTGGGTGGCGGGCTCCCTGTCCGGGCGGGTCGAGGCCCACGGCTCAGGCGGGGAGGCGCGGCCTCGAGCGCCGCTCCGCCGGTCGCGCCGAACGGTCTCCCGCCTCGCCTCGTTGTTCGCCCTCGACTCGTTCGCGGGCGGGTTCATCGTCCAGTCGTTCGTCGTCTTCTGGTTCGGACGGACGCTCGGTGCCTCGATCGAGCTGATGGGCGCCGTGTTCTTCGTCTCGGGGCTGCTCCAGGCGGCCTCGTCGATCGTGGCCTCCAGAGTCGCCGAGAGGTTCGGGATGCTGAACACGATGGTGTTCACCCACTTGCCGTCGAACATCCTGCTGATGCTGGTCCCCGTGGCGCCCGGCCTGGCCTGGGGCATCGTGATGTGGCTGGCTCGGGTCTCGGTCTCGCAGATGGACGTGCCCGCCCGGCAGGCCTACGTCGTGGCGCTCGTGGATCCCGAGGAGCGGGTTGCCGCAGCCGCGTTCACGAACACCGCGCGGTACGTGTCGCGACCGATCGCGCCGGCCATCGCGGGAGCGTTGATGCACACCGCCACGGCCCTCCCGTTCCTGATCGCCGGGGCCGGGAAGATCGTGTACGACCTGCTCCTGCTCGCGACGTTTCGACGCGTCGAGCTGCCCGGCCCCGCGGGTCGCTGATCCCGTTGCGCGCCGTCGGAGATTCTCGAGCATGACCGTGGCGATCCGTGCCGCCCGCTCGCGGGCCGTGCGGTTCCTTTGGTCGATCGTCACGCTCACGAGGTAGTGCTCGCCGAGGCGGCGGTGGTCAGCCCGTTCTCGTAGATGCACATGAGTGGTCCTCGCTTCCGCCGGTCGAGCCCGCCCCCGGGTGGGTGCGGGTGAGCGCCTCGATCTCGCCGGACGAGATGAGGGAGCACGCGTCCGGGACCGGGCCAGTCGCGGCGGATGCACCGGTCGAGCCCGGGCCGGTTGCCTCGCCTGGACCTGCCGGCGGCGAGTCGTTCCCGCTGCATGCGGCGGCCACGACCAGAAGGCACGCCAACGCGGTCAGGCGCATGAGTCGTCCGCCTCCCTCCCAAACGTCGGCCACGAGCGCAGCGGGTAGCCGCGGGAGTCACCCCCCGGCACGGTGGAGCGAATCGCGACGCACCCTCGTACGACCGCCCGAGGAGATCGAGGCCGGTGATTTCCGGTCCGGTAGGGTCGAGGGCCGGAGGTGGTGCCGCATGGAGGGCTCGCTCACGCTCCGCGACCTGGTCGAGGTCGCCGCGTGGCTCGGTGGTGCGGTCGTCGTGGGGCTCGTGATCCGATTCGTGTTCGAACGGCTCGAGCACCGGGCCCAGAAGACCAGGTGGAGCGGGGACGAGGTCGTCTACGGGGCCCTCGCCGACCTGGGCCTCGGTGGCGCGATCGCGGTGGGCGTCTGGGCGAGCATCCTGGCGCTGCCGCTCCGCCCGGACGTTCGTGACCTCGCCGAACGCTTCCTGGTTGCTGGCCTGATCCTGCTCGCGACCGTGATCGCCGCTCGATTGGGTGCTCGGTTGATCCACGCCGCCGCGATCGGCACTCCCGGCGTCGCGAGCTCGAGCTCGATCTTCGTGAACATCACGCGGCTGGTCGTGTACGTGGTCGGCGTGCTCGTGCTGCTGGCGACCCTCGGGGTGTCGATCGCCCCGCTGCTCACCGCCCTGGGCGTGGGCGGGCTGGCCGTCGCCCTCGCGCTCCAGGACACCCTCTCCAACCTGTTCGCCGGTGTTCACATCCTCGCGTCCAAGAAGGTCCAGCCGGGCGACTACATCAGGCTCGACTCCGGCGAGGACGGATACGTCGTCGACATCAACTGGCGCAACACCTGGGTCCGCCAGCTCCCGAACAACATGGTCTTGGTCCCCAACGCGCGCCTCGCGTCCGCCATCGTCACCAACTACTACCGCCCGGAGCGCGAGCTGGCCGTCCTCGTCGAGGTCGGGGTGAGCTACGACTCCGATCTGTCGAAGGTGGAGCGGATCACGACGGAGGTGGCGGCCGAGGTCATGCGCGACGTGGAGGGTGGCGTCGGCGACTTCGAGCCGTTCATCCGGTACCACACGTTCGGCGACTCGAGCGTCGACTTCACCACCATCCTCCGAGGCAGGGAGTTCACCGACCAGTACCTGATCAAACACGAGTTCGTGAAGCGCCT